>DATELB010000033.1:0-22602 GCA_035277085.1 Nitrospira sp.
GCTTCCTGCGGAACGGTTCCTCGATCTTCTGATCGATCGCGTCGGCTATTCGTCCTATCTCAAGGATCAGATTCGCAGAGAATTGAAGAGCTCCGGTGATCCGGTGACACAGATCACCGTTCTCCAAGGCGCGATCCGAGAACTGTAACGCCTGCTGAAACTGTCCTCTAGCCGCGTTCTCAGTCGCTTGCCCACCTCGACGTACGGGACATAGTACGCCTCGGCGTCCAAACTCCCTGCGGCCTTGCTAGAGAACAGTTTGAGCAGGCTACGAGATCTCGCGAAGCGCCCAACTTCGTTCTCGCTCGAAAAATCCTCAACGTACTCCAGAAAGTACGCCTCCGGTATTTTCTCGCCTGCGCCCTCGTTGACGACCTGTTTGAGCAACCGCAAAAACTACAGCCTTCCCGCGACGCTTTTGAACGCCTGCACTCGAGCACCGGTGCTTGGTTCTGCACATACCGGAATCGTTTCTCGCTCATCATTAGGTATCCCAGGTCCCGCCTTCCTTGTACAGCTTGTTCATGATGTCGTTTTTCTTCTGGGGGTCCTGCTCGTACTTGATGGCTTTCGTGTAATTCTCGATGGCCAATTGCACCTTCCCCCGGCTCGCATAGCACTTCGCCACGCCGAGATAGGCGCGCGCATTCTGCGGATCGGCGCGGAGGGCCTGATTGAAACAGTCCATGGCTTCTTCTCGATGCCCACGGTCGAAGAGCATCCAACCTAATGCGGAATGGGCCGGCGCGAGGTCACGGTTGGCCTCGACGGCCTCACGGTACTCTTTCATGGCGAGATCCGGACGGTTCTTGTTTTCATAAAGGCCGCCAAGCGCAAAATGCACTTCTGCGTCCCGCGGATTCAGCCGCAGCGCCTCCTGGTATTCCAACAACGCCGCCTGAAGCTTGCCTTGCTCGGCGAGCGCGCAGGCAAGGTTGGCATGGGCGACGGCATCGGTCGGGTTCAGTTTGATGACCTCCCGGTACTGCGGGATCGCCATCTCCAACCGCCCCTGCTCCTGATAGGCGACTCCCAAATTCGTCCTGGCCGGGGCATAGGCCGGATCGAGCCGGACCGCCTCCCGATACTCTTTGATGGCCATCTCCACGTGGTTGGCACGCTCATGAATCTGCGCCAGGAAGTAATGTGGATAGGCCCATTGCGGCGCCAGTTTGGCCGCCGTTCGATAGGATTCCACCGACTCTTCAGATTGTCCAGACTGCGACAGGAGAAGGCCCATGACGAGGTGGGCCGCAGCCTTGTCAGCGTGGCCCGCGACCAATCGTTCGACCCAGGCTTTCACACGAGCGATGTCCTCGGTTTCCTGAAGTGACAGCGCGTGGCTGGTCCAGGCTTCGGCAAATTGTCCCTTGATCAACTGCACGACGTTCAACACAAAGTGTGGCCGGGGATCCCGTCCGTCCGTCCGGTCACAATGCCGCGTCCAGGCGAGCGCGTCCTCGGCCGCGCGTTCCCATGCTCCGCTGACCAGCGCGGCTTCACAACTTGTTTGGTGCTCGCTCATGGCGACGGCAGGTTATCTCGTCAGCGTGTCTTCTATGTCGGGAGAGGTGGCTTGCATATGCATGCCCAGAGCAGGGTACCGCTCGGTCAGTTTTTGCTTGATCAGCCATGCGATGGTCCGATAGGACCAGTGGCCTTTGACGCCGGACCGAAGCTTCGCAATATACTCCGCTTCTGCGAAGTCCATTTTGAACAGACAGCGTACTTTGAAGCCGAACGGGATGGCGTACAAGGCGGCTTCGCCGCTTACTTTCTTCAACCCGTCGATATCGGCGCGGACCGCGTCCATGGCTTGCCGGTATTCCGCGTCCACTCCGGCCTGCACGAGCGCCGGCGGCACGTCATACCCGTGAACGGTGGTGAAGTTCTGTTGGATTTGCTGACAGCGGCGATGCCGATGCATGTCGCGCCAGCCGCCGATGTCCATCAGCACGTCGAAGGTAAATGCATAGCCTGTCCTGAATTCTTTGGGCAGTTCGTCATAGGGCCCCCGGTTGCTGAGCGCGACCGCGATCGTATCCTGCTTTTGTTTCTCGGACCACTGCCGTACGACCCCAAGCAGTTTCCGGTACGGTGCTTGCGACACGCGATACAGCAGCGTGGCCACGGTCTCATCCAGCGGATCATGCGGCTCGATTAAATCGACCGCTTCCTGATGGCCCCAGCTTCCCGGATGATCCAGGCCGGTCCCGCGGAGCGCTTCTTTAGCATACCGCGCCAGGTCCGTATACACGCTGGCTTGATATTCATTCGCTTTCGCATGCCGCGCGAGCGTGGGTGCCATCGGCTCGTTCAAGCCGCCCGTTTGGCCGGAGAGTTCTCCCCACACGTTCACCGGCGGCCGTTGACAGGCATCTTTTAATTCCTCGCCGATCATACGCAGTTCGGGCAATTGCGATGAAAGCAGCCTGGTAATCTGCTTTTCCAGCGTGCGGATACTGACCACCTGCCCCACGTTCGTTCTGCAAGCTAACGGCAGCAGATATCGCGTCACGTCGAAGGCCCGCGCATTGATCGTGCGCTGATAATCCGCCGGTTTCATGGCGTCAGGACGGGGATCCCGCTCCGAAAGAAACTTGACCAACGGTTCCTGAAGCAGCCGGTAGATTTCTCCGAGGCTCCGCAAGATGCCCTGATACGTACCTTCCGTCTCGCTGCCATGAATGGCATCCGGCACATACCACCCGCCCGAGGCAAAATTCTGGTAGCGGCTGGACTTTGCCTGGCCGTCCCACACCGGTTCATCCTCCAACCGGATCGCGGCCAACTCGGTGATGTCTTCGAAGCAGATGATGACGTGGCCGAGGTCGGCAATCGAGGCATGACCGTAGTCGAAATAGAATTGCTCCCAAAATTTCTCAGAGGAGTGGCCGTGGACCCACTTGATGCTGTGCTCGATCGAATCGGGCGAACGGCTGTACCGGGCCAGCGCGTATGCGGACTTTTCCGGCGGCATAGGCGCCAGGGCGATGACCCGCCGGACTGGTCGATCACTGCTCACAAAGCCACTCCCTCTTGCAAGACATGCGGAGGTTGCGAACTATAGCGCCAGCCCCGCGCCTCGCGCAAGAAGAGATGGCGCGCGTTGACTTGCCGACAAACCGCTCGTTATAGTCCCGCGCCATGATCAAGGGTATCAAAGGCGTCAAGGACATTCTTCCCGAAGACACGCCGCGCTGGCGATTCATCGAGGACGCTGCCCGGCGCTGGGCCGATCGGTATGGGTTCAAGGAAATCCGCATCCCGATCTTCGAGGTCACAACGCTCTTCGCGCGCAGCATCGGGGCCGCCACAGACATCGTCGAAAAAGAGATGTATACCTTTCCCGACCGTGACGGCACCTTGCTGACACTGAGGCCGGAAGGGACCGCCGGCACCGTCCGGGCGTTCATCGAGCACAATCGTGCCGCTGATCCGCTGCCGCAAAAATACTTTTACATCGGGCCCATGTTTCGTCATGAGCGGCCGCAGGCCGGCCGCCTCAGACAATTTCACCAGTTCGGGGTTGAATACTTCGGCACGCAGGATCCCAGAGCCGATGCCGACGTGATCGCCCTCCTATGGCGGTTTCTGTCCGATCTCTCGTTACCCGATCTCACACTGGAGATCAACAGCCTCGGAACGGCTGCCGATCGCGCCGCGTATCTTCCCATTCTGGTGTCCTTCCTCAAAAGCCATGCGCCAGAGTTGTGTGACAATTGCCGGCGACGGATGGACACCAACCCCCTGCGGGTGCTCGATTGCAAAGTACCGGGCTGCCGTACCGCCACTGAACAGGCGCCTCAACTCGTCTCTCACTTGTCCCCTGAGGCCAAGAGCCATTTCGATGAGGTGCTTTCAATCCTTGGCGCCATCGGAATTCCTTCGCGGCTCAATCCGAGGCTCGTCCGCGGATTGGATTATTACTGCCTGACGGCATTCGAGATTACCTCCTCCCACCTCGGCGCTCAGAATGCAGTCGGCGCGGGCGGCCGTTATGACGGTCTGGTCGAGTTGCTTGGCGGACCCGCCGTGCCCGCCGTTGGCTTCGCCACAGGCCTTGAACGGATTGCCATGATGCTTCCGGAGGGGAGTCTCCCCCCCTCTGTACCATCTGTCTATGTCGCGGCCTTTGGCTCCGAGGGAAACTCCGCAGGCGTACGCCTCGTTGACGCGCTGCGTCTGGCTGGCCTCTCGGCGTACACCGACTATCGCGCCAACACCTTAAAGGCGCACCTCCGCCAAGCAGACCGAAGCGGTTGCCGCTTTGCGGTGCTCCTCGGCGACGATGAAGCGAAGTCCGGATCCGCTGTCGTCCGCAACATGGACAGTAAGGCCCAGGAGACCATCGCCATGGCGGATTTGCCTCGCTATTTCCTCTCGCTGATCAAGGGATTTTAGCCGCTCTTTTTCCAATTGACTTCGCTGGAAAAACCCCGTAGTCTCGCGCCCATAGGATCCTTATAACCGGTTGATTCTTCAATAAATATTCGGTTTAATGGATAGAGATTCCCAATGCCCACAAGGAAACTTGGTCTTCTCTTATCCACAGCCCCTTCAGACCAGGGGATTGAGACGGTGGTGCGGCTCGCCGAGGCCGCCGTTCGGCAAGGCGTCGAGGTGTATTTGTACCTCATCGATGAAGGCGTCAAAAGCTTTACCGATACCCGTTTCAGCCGGTTACTGGATGGGGGCGTCAGAATGTCCGTCTGCGCGTATGGCTGTCAGCAGCACGGTGTCTCGACGCAACACGTGGATTCCCGGGTTTCGTTGTCAGGGCTAGTGGTGCTTTCCGGCATTATCGACGGCTGCGACCGTTTTTTAGCGTTCACCTAGCCGTCTGCATCGTACGACATGTCCAAGCGTGTGGCAGTGGTCATAACTGAGGATCCGACAAAAACACATCGTCCCGTCGAAGCTCTGAGAATTGCGCTCGGTCTCTGCGCCGGCGATCATGACACCACGATCGTCCTCCTAGGACGAGCCTCCCTTCTTTTGACCGAAGACACGGACGACGTCGTCGATGTGGACATCCTCGAAAAGTATCGTCCTTCCTTGTCGCAACTCGGTGTCCCGTTCGTCTTGGAATCGGGCGCGCAAACGGATGCCCTTCTCAAAGAGTTCTCTGTGACGCTGAAAACGGCCTCTGAAATCCGGAATCTCCTTGAATCGTGCGATCGTACATTGGCCTTTTGATGAAGAAGACATTGTACCTGCTGCGAAAGCCCGTCGAACGAATCGATCCCGCTCTGTTTCTCCCGGAACAGTCACAGGGAGATGTCGTTCTGCTCGAAGAAAGCGGGGGCAGGCTCTTTCCTTATGAGGGAGGATCGATGTACCTCGTTACCGACGGCGAGATTCAACATGGGTTGACGTACGACGGCCTTGTGAGAAAAATTTTTGAATGTGATCACACGATAGTGATCTAGCCTGTGGGCTCTTCTCCGAAGATTATGTGGCATAGAAAGAAATAGTCGTCGGCGTAGGAATAGGAGTAGGAGTGGTGGATGACGGGGATATTCGGCAAGCGGCTGATTCATAAGTCTTGTTGTCTCGCGCGGCTTGTGGATGAAGTTGGGGATTGACTCGGAGTGTATAGAAAGTGCACTGTTCATAACTTCTTGAAGCTCGGCGGACCGCGGACTGAACTCTGGAATGTAAAGAGCATAAAGCTGTCGTCTTGTCTGAAAAAATGATCCGAAAATAATCCATTATCCACAGGTGTGAATAAGCCTGTGTATGGGAGAATCCGGGGAAGATGACAGTCTCGGCGGTTTGGCAGGAAGCCCTCGCGTACATTCAAGGACGGGTGCCTAAGCAGGTCTATGACACCTGGTTTATGCCCGTCCGGCTTGAACGGATAGAGGACCGTACAGCGCAAATAGGCGTTCCTAATAAGTTTTTTGGTGACTGGCTCAGTCAGCATTACGGACCGCTCCTCCGAGAAGCGGTGTCGACCGCTCGTGGCGGAGGCGAGACGGCCGTCTCGTTCGTCGTCTTCAGCCGGTCCGCCGCGACGCCGGCGGATGCAGCTGCAGTGGCACAGGCCGTCCGAGCTGCCGGACCGGTAAAATCTAAACGCGGAATCCAACTTAACCCAAAGTATTCATTCAAGAATTTCGTGGTTGGTGCAGGCAATCAGTTCGCCCATGCGGCCTGCATGGCTGTGGCAGAACAGCCGGCCAAGGCTTACAACCCGCTGTTCATTTACGGCGGTGTCGGATTGGGGAAAACCCACCTCTTAAACGCAATTGCCAACCATGTGGCGGAACGCACGGATCTCCGCATCGCCTACCTGACGACGGAGCAGTTTACCAACGAGGTCATCAATTCGATTCGCTACGACAAGATGATGGACCTCCGGAAGCGCTATCGGCACATCGATATGCTAATGATCGACGACATTCAATTTCTGGCGGGGAAGGAACGGACGCAGGAGGAATTTTTCCACACCTTCAATGCCTTGTATGAAGCGCACAAACAAATCGTCCTCTCCAGTGACCGGTTTCCCAAGGACATGCCCGATATCGAAGAGCGGCTCCGCTCCCGGTTTGAATGGGGCTTGATTGCGGACCTTCAGCCTCCTGACGTCGAAACCCGCATCGCGATTCTGCGCAAAAAATCCGAGGACGAAGGGGTTACGCTGCCGGAAGACGTCATCCAGTTTCTCTCGAACACCATGAAGAGCAACATCAGGGAACTCGAAGGCTCGCTCGTACGCCTGGGCGCCTATGCCTCCTTGACCGGTCAGGCGATCACGCTGGACATGGCAAAAAATGTGCTTCGTGACCTGATCGGCGACAAAAAAAAGATCGTCGCCATGGAGGACATCCAAGAGGCGGTGGCAGCGTGGTTCCACGTCAAGATCGCGGATCTCAAGTCTCGGCGTCGCAGCAAGACGCTGGTCCATCCGCGCCAGATTGCCATGTACCTCTGCCGTGAATTAACTGACGGATCATTTCCCGAGATCGGCCGCTTGTTCGGCGGCAAGGACCACACGACCATCATGCATGCCTGCCGGCAGATTATGAAGGCCAAAGAGAGCGACGCCGGATTGAGCCAGACCCTGGACGGGTTGAGGGACAAAATTCTGAGGGGCTGACGGGCAGGACAAAGAGGGGCGATTATGAAAGTGCGCATCGGCAGGGATGAATTGCTGACGGGGCTACAACGGGTCCAAGGCGTCGTGGAGAAGCGCAATACCATGCCGATCTTGTCCAATATTTTGATCGAGGCGAAGCAGGAAGGGGCCGAGATTGTGGCTACCGACCTTGAGATCGGCATGCGCGGCCTCTATAAGGCCACGGTTCAGAAGGCCGGCGGGATCACCGTCTCGGCGAGAAAGCTCTATGAGATCATCAAGGAGCTGCCGAGCGGCGACATCGACCTGATCTCGAGCGACAACAATTGGACGACCATCCAGGCCGGGAAGAGCCAATTCAAGGTCGTCGGGCTGCCGAGCAACGATTATCCAGCCCTCCCTGCCATCGAGCGCGAAGGACTGACGCCGCTCGCGGGGGCCGGACTACTGGAGTTGATCAGGAAAACGCTGTTCGCCGCCGGAGACAACGACGCGCGCTACATTCTCAACGGTCTGCTCGTCACCTTGATCTCCGGCGAAAAGAAGACGACGCTGAGACTCGTCGGAACCGACGGGCACCGACTCGCCGTGGCCGAGCAGGACCTGGGAAAAGCCGGCGGGAAAGGCGCGCCGCAGGAAATCAAAGCGATCATTCCGAAGAAGGCAGCCCATGAAATGCGCCGCTTATTGGAAGAGGGCGGTGACGCGGAGCCTCTTATTGGGTTCACGAAGAACCTGATGATCTTCCGAAAGAGCGGGCTGTTGCTGACCTCGCGCCTGATGGAAGGTAATTACCCCAACTACCAGCAGGTCATTCCCAAAGAGAGCGGCAAGAAGATCCTCGTCACGCGCACCGAGCTGGAAAGCGCACTCCGCCGAGTGTCGGTCCTGTCGAGAGACAAGGCGAATGCGGTGAAGCTGTCCTTTTCGCCGGGCCGCCTGACCCTGTTTTCGAGCAATCCGGACTACGGTGAAGCCACGGAAGAGATGCCGGCGCAATACGAGGGCGAAGCGCTGAATACCGGCTTCAACGCCCGCTATCTGCTCGATGTGTTCGACGTCATGGACGGAGAGAAGCTGTCCTTGCAGATGGACAGCGCGCTCAGCCCCTGCCTGATCCAGGAACCGGAAACGCCCGGATTTAAGTGCGTCGTAATGCCCATCAAAATTTGAGAGGGATGAACTACGCCGCCGCCCAACGCCTCGCCTGTCACATCGCCGCGGACAATATTTGGATCAGAGACGTAGGAGCCTGAATGGCTACGGACGAGACCAAACCCAAATCCGACAGCTACAGCGCAGACCAAATCAAGGTTCTCGAAGGGCTTGATGCGGTGCGGAAGCGCCCGGCGATGTATATCGGCAGCACCGGCGTTGACGGTCTCCATCACCTCGTCTACGAAGTCGTCGATAACAGCGTCGACGAGCACATGGCGGGCTTCGGCGAGACGATCGAAGTTATGATTCATATCGACGGCAGTGTCACCGTCATTGATAACGGCCGCGGCATTCCGACCGGCATGCACCCGACGCAGAAGAAATCCGCCGCCGAAGTGGCATTGACGGTGCTGCATGCGGGCGGCAAATTCGAACAGGGCGCCTATACGGTTTCCGGCGGTCTGCACGGCGTCGGCATTTCGGTCGTCAACGCGCTCTCCGAGTGGCTTGAGCTCGAGATTTGGCAGGACGGTCAGGTCTTCGAGCAACGGTATGAACGCGGGAAGCCCAGTGCGCCTCTCAAGGATACGGGCATCACGAAGCGCCGGGGGACGAAAGTCCGGTTCAAGGCGGACGGCCAAATCTTCGAGACCCTCGAGTTCAGCTTCGACGTTCTGGCGCAGCGTTTGCGCGAGCTGGCGTTTCTCAACAAAGGCCTCTCGATCACGCTCAAGGACGAGCGGAAAGAGCCCGCCAAGGAACAGAACTTTCTCTACAAGGGCGGCATCGTTTCGTTCGTCGAGCACTTGAACGAAGCCAAGACCCCGTTGCACAAGCCGATCTATGTCAAGGTCGAACGGCCCGAGATGATTCTCGAGGTTGCGCTTCAATATAACGACAGTTATGCCGAGAATCTGTTTTCCTTCGCCAACAACATCAACACCAAAGAAGGCGGAACGCATCTGGTCGGCTTCAAGGCGGCGCTCACGCGGACGATCAATAACTATGCGAACGCCAATGAGTTGCTGAAAAAAGACACCGAATCCCTGACCGGCGACGACGTCCGCGAAGGGCTCACCGCCGTCGTCAGCGTGAAAGTCCGGAACCCCCAGTTTGAGGGGCAGACCAAGGCCAAACTGGGAAACAGCGAAGTGAAGGGCGTGGTGGAAACAGCCGTCAACGAAAAGCTCGGCGCCTACTTCGAGGAAAATCCCCCGGTCGCGCGCAAGATCATCGGAAAAGCGATCGATGCGGCGCGAGCCCGCGAGGCGGCGCGCAAGGCCAAAGATCTCATTCGCCGAAAAAGCGCCCTCGACGGTGGTTCGTTGCCCGGCAAGCTGGCGGATTGCTCCGAGCGGGATCCCGCGCTCAGCGAACTGTACATTGTGGAGGGCGATTCCGCCGGCGGTTCGGCGAAGCAGGGCCGTGACAGGAAATTCCAGGCAATTCTGCCCTTGAAGGGGAAAATTCTCAACGTCGAGAAGGCCCGCTTCGACAAGATGCTTACCAGCGACGAAATCCGGACGCTGATCATGGCGCTCGGGACCGGCATCGGCCGCAAGCGAGAAGAGGGCGACAAGGCGGATAAGGATACGTTCGACATTGCCAAAGCCCGCTACCACAAGATCATTCTCATGACCGATGCCGACGTGGACGGAAGCCACATCCGCACGCTGCTGCTCACGTTTTTCTTCCGGCAGATGCCGGAACTGCTCGAGCGCGGCTACATTTACATCGCGCAGCCGCCGCTGTTCAAAGTGAAGAAGGGCAAAGTCGAACGGTATCTCAAGGACGAAGGGTCGCTGAACGAGCATCTGGCGGACCTCGCCGTGGAAGACGTGCAGTTGTATCTCGAAGGGGCCCAAGACTTCGTGACGGGACGCCGGCTGCTGCCGATCTTGAAGAAGATGATCTCATTTGAGACTCTGCTCGCCCGATTCAACAAGAAGCCGCATGAAGCGGCCATGATTCGGGCGTTTGTCGACGAACCCGGTCTCGATCGCGATCTTCTGAAGAATCAGGCCGCGCTCAGTGACGCCGTGGCGAATGTCACAAAGACCCTTCGCATCGTCTATCCCAAACTGGAGCCGACTCTGGACATCATGGCGGATGAAGAACACCAATCCAACAAGGTGCTCTGCCGCATGCAGGCAAGCGGCGCCATATTCGGCCTCGATGTGACGCACGACCTCGTCGGGTCGGCGGATTTCCGCGAATTGCAAAAACTGGCCCCGTCCGCCATTGGCCTGGGCCGCGCTCCATACAAACTCAAGGCCAAAGGGGAAGAACAACAGTTGCGGTCAACGGCGGATCTCGTGAGGGCGATCCTCGATCTCGGCAAACAAGGCCTGGCCATCCAACGCTACAAAGGGTTGGGAGAAATGAACCCCGGTCAGTTGTGGGAAACCACGATGAACCCCGAAGCACGCACGCTGTTGCGGGTCAAACTCGAGGATGTCACCGGCGTCGATGAGATCTTCACGATTCTCATGGGCGACGAGGTCGAGCCGCGCAGAAATTTCATTCAGACCCACGCCCTCGAAGTTCGGAATTTGGATGTATAGCGGGTCCTGTCGCTGTATCGTACGTTGAGCCTCTAAGCGAACGAGAAGGAAGCCGGTGATCATTTTCAGCATCCCTGGAGAGCAGAATGCCGCCTGACGAAAGACTAGGCCAGATCGCAATTGAAGACGAGATGCGGTCTTCCTACCTTGATTACGCGATGAGCGTGATCGTCGGACGCGCGCTCCCGGACGTGCGGGACGGTCTCAAACCGGTGCATCGCCGCATCCTGTTCGGCATGAACGAGATGGGGTTGGTCCACAATCGCGCCTACCGTAAATCAGCCAAGATCGTCGGCGAGATCATGGGCAACTACCACCCGCATGGCGATTCGGCGATCTACGACACGCTCGTGCGCATGGCGCAGGACTTCAATATGCGTTATGTGCTGGTAGACGGTCAGGGCAATTACGGCTCGATGGACGGCGATTCTCCGGCGGCCATGCGCTACACCGAAGCCCGCATGACCAAGCTGGCCGAAGAGATGCTGGCAGACATCGACAAGGAAACCGTCGATTTCGGTCCGAACTACGACGAGTCGCGCCAGGAACCGCTGGTGCTGCCGACAAAAGTGCCGAATTTGCTTATCAACGGAGCCGGCGGCATCGCGGTCGGCTATGCCACCAATATCCCCACCCATAACATTGGCGAAGTCATCGACGGCCTGCTGCTTCTGCTTGAGGACCCAGAGGTGACGATCGCCCAGCTGATGAAGAAGATTCCCGGCCCCGATTTTCCGACCGCCGGCTTCATCTATGGAATGAGCGGGATCAAAGAAGCGTATGAAACGGGCCGGGGGCTCCTGACCCTGCGGGCCAAGGTCGTCGTCGAAACCGACGAGCGAACGGAACGCGAGCGGCTCATCGTCACGGAGATTCCCTACCAGGTCAACAAAGCCAAGCTCATCGAGAAGATCGCGGAACTGATTCAGGAAGACCGCATCAAGGGGATCAGCGATCTCCGGGACGAATCGTCCGACCGCGAGGGGGTGCGCGTTGTCATCGACCTCAAACGCAACGAGATTCCGCTCGTCGTGCTGAACAACCTCTATAAACACACCCAGCTCGAAACGACGTTCGGCGTCATCATGTTGGCGCTCGTCAACAACCGACCTGAGGTGCTCAACCTCAAACAGATTCTGCACCATTTCATCGAGCATCGAAGGGAAGTGGTCGTCCGTCGCACGACGTACGAGCTTCGCAAAGCCGAAGAGCGGGCGCACATCCTGGAAGGTCTCAAGATTGCACTCGACAACCTCGACGCAGTGATCACGCTGATCCGGCGATCACAGTCTCCCGACGAAGCCCGGACCGGACTCATGCGCCAGTTCTCGCTGACGGAGATCCAGGCGACCGCCATTCTCGACATGCGTCTGCAGCGCCTGACGCAGCTCGAGCGCGCCAAGCTCGTGGAGGAGTATCAGGAAGTACTCAAGCAGATCGAATACCTCAAGTCTGTCCTGGCCAGCGAAGCGCTGGTGCGATCGATCATTAAGGACGAACTGACCCAGCTTCGCGAATCCTACAAGGACGACCGCCGGACGCAGATCGTGAAGGAAGAGGCGGAGATCAGTCTGGAGGATTTGATCGCCGAAGAAGAAGTCGTCGTGACGATTTCACACGCCGGCTACATCAAGCGCAACGCAGCGTCCCTGTACCGGGCCCAACGGCGCGGCGGCAAGGGCAAGATTGGAATGGGCATCAAGGACGAGGACTTCGTCGAAACCCTGTTTACGGCCTCGACCCACGACACCCTGCTGTTTTTCACCGATGCCGGCAAGGTCTTCTGGCTGAAAGTGCACGAGATCCCGGAGGCCAGCCGGGCCGCGAAAGGCAAGGCGCTGGTGAATCTTTTGGCGCTGGCCGGCAACGAAAAGGTGACGGCGACGCTGCCCGTGAAGGAGTACTCCGAGGACCGGTTCGTGGTCATGGCGACGAGGAACGGCCTGATCAAGAAGACGGAGCTGTCCGCCTACAGCAATCCCCGGCAGGGCGGGATTATTGCCCTCGGATTGGAAGATGGCGATAAGCTTATCGGCGTCCAAGTGACCGACGGGCAGCGTGAAATCCTGCTCGGTACCAAACAAGGCATCACTATTCGCTTCTCGGAGAGCGACGTGCGGTCCATGGGACGCACCGCCTACGGCGTGAAGGGCATCACGCTCGAAGAGGGCAACGAGGTGATCGGGATGGAAACGATTACGCCTGATTCGACGACGGCCATCCTGACGGTGACCGAGGGAGGGTACGGCAAGCGAACCCCGGTCGGCGAGTACCGCGTCCAAGGTCGTGGCGGGAAAGGCATCATCAGCGTCAAAACCACTGAGCGCAACGGCTTGGCGGTGGGATTCCTTCAAGTCAGGGACAGCGATGAAATCATGCTGATGGCGGCACAAGGCAAGGTGCTGCGTTGCAAGGTCGGCGATATCCGGGAGATCGGCCGCAATACGCAGGGCGTGAGAATCCTGGATTTGGAGGGCGACGAAGACCGTGTCGTGGCCGTGGCTCGCTTGGCGGATAATGGCGAGCGCGAAGAAGCCGGTGGTGACGAGGGCCCTGCAGGCCAATAAGGGCCGTTCTTCCGTGCTTCGATGAGCAACACACCGTCCGAGTCCCCGTCCCGCCCCAAGAAGAAGCCGCTCGATACCGTCGTGAAGCTTGCCCTGATGGTGTTTTTCGGCTCCTTCGCGCTGATTTGGGGCGGCATGTACCTGAGCCGTCCGGATCGATCGATTCCTCCCTACAGCATCGGCTCCCAGGAAGGAACGGCGGTGGCCGTGCACGTTCCGGCGTGGACCAGCGATACGGAAATCGAAACGTTGATCGAGCGGTTTCGCAAGATCGGCCGGGAGACGAGGAATTTCGGACCCATGAAGATCAGACCGACCACCCCTGAGGATTCATCTGGCCGGTACCAGCGGATCACCATCTATATTTTTACGCATGACGCCTGGGCGGAGGCGCCGATTCTTCACAGGTTTTTAACCGGCGAGGATCGTGACGTCCGTGACGGCTTCAGGCGGGCGCTGCGCGGCTTCTATCAGCTGACGGAGCGCGAGGAGGAGGGACGGATCGGTCCGATGGTGGATGGTCAGGACTCCGCGGCGACTGCCGCGTACTCCCGTCAATTATTCAAGGAGCCGGTGGCCCGTCATCCTTGATACCCGACCGGGAAAAGGCCGCCGCCATGACGGAAGCCAATCGCTGCCTGAGCTCAGGATCCTGAACAGCGGCCGCATGCGCATCGGCTTCAATCTGCGCAGCCTCGGTCACGTCGGTGCTCTCGGGCAAAGGACCGGTGGCCGCAGCGCAGGCTTCCGGTATCTCGCCCACCCGGAAGGCGAGATCCGTGATCACTTCCGATCCCGCCTGCTCATTGAGCTTGGCCAGCAGCGCGGGCTTCAAAAAAATCAGTTGCTGCAGCCACACGGAGTTCCTGACAATGAGGTACAGTTTTTTGAACCGAAGGTGTGCCGGCCACGTGTGGGAAGCGACCGGCTCTCCGATGACGTCGCGCCACTGCTGTTGAAGACGCAGTTCGAACAAGTGGGATTGCAGCCCGAGCCGCTTCGACAATCCGGACAGAATGGTGCCGAAGGAATCGAGAGAGCCGGCAGAGCGCATGACAAATCTTAGGCGGAGGGCTGTCCCGGGTCAAGGGGACAGGCCGGCAAGGACCTCATGACCGAGCGCGCAAATCCTGCAGAGAAAGTGGTGGCCACCAATCGAAAGGCGTTTCACGATTATTTCATCGAGGAGCGCTACGAAGCGGGGATTATGCTGCAGGGCACCGAAGTGAAATCGTTGCGCGAAGGCCGTGTGAACCTCCAAGACAGTTATGCCTCCGTGCGGGGCAGCGAAGTGTTTCTGCATCAATGCCATATCAGCCCCTACAGTCACGGCAACATCATGAATCATGATCCGACCAGAGTCAGGAAACTGCTGCTGCACCAAGCGGAGATCCATAAGCTGCTTGGGAAGACTCAGCAAAAAGGATTGACGCTCGTCCCCCTCCGCATCTACTTCACGAAACGCGGGTACGCGAAAGTGGAGCTGGGGCTCGCCAAAGGCAAGAAGCTCTACGACCGCCGGGAAACCATCAAATCCCGCGAGGCCGGCCGGGAAGTCCAGCGGGCCATCAAAGAAAGAAAGTAATACTCGCAGGTCCTGTCACCCTAGACTCCGCCCGTCCTTGTACCCGGCCGGTGTAGGTCCCCGCTTCGGACGCCCGGGGAGGGACCGCCTCTTGGCGCGGGCCGGGTTGGGCGTTGACAGCACTCTATGGAAACTTGTAGTACTCATTGAGTTTCCGGAGTATTTGCATGCCTGCCCGAACCTCCAACCGAGAACAGCCTCCAACCGGGAATGCTGTCGCCCGCCAGGTGATCGGCGCGGCGCGCCGTCAATTTTTCATGCATGGCTTCAGAAGAGTCAGCATGGACGATCTTGCCGCCGAATTGCGGATGAGCAAAAAAACGCTGTACGGCTGCTTTCCCAGCAAATTGTCTCTCGTGCAAGCAGTGCTCAACGACAAATTCAATGAAGTCGAAAAGGATCTCAGCCGGCTGGCCACGGAGGGCTCCTCCGATATGGAAGAAGCCATTTATCGATTTCTGGACCGTGTGCAGCGGCACACGTCGGAGATTCACCCATCCTTCGTCCGGGATTTGGGCCGTGAGTCGCCGGACCTCTTCGGGATCGTCGAACGTCGACGGCGCCGGTTGATCCGCCGCCATGTCGCTGCTCTCTTCAACAATGGCCGCAAAGCGGGTCTGATACGAAGGGATATTCCTCTCCATCTCCTCATCGAAATCCTCCTCGGCGCCGTGGAGGCCATCATGATTCCCGCTAAAGTCACGGAACTCGGTTTGACGCTGGAACGAGGATATTCGACGATCATCCGCGTGATCTTGGAAGGCGCTCTCGAGCGGGGTGCACGGCCATGAAGGGGACATTGGATCCGCGCGCCCGCGCGTGGTTCTGCCTGGCAGGGGCTGTCAGCGCAGCTGGGTTACTCATCACCTGTCAACGTCCGCCCTCGGACCGCGTCCAGGGTTACGTGGAAGGCGAATTCGTCTATGTCGCCTCTCCCTTCCCCGGAGCGCTGGAATCATTGGCGGTACGCCGTGGAGTGCAAGTACGTGCCGGGGATCCGTTGTTTGCGCTGGAACGCGTGTCGGAAAAGGCCGCGAGGGACGAAGCCGAGCGGCGCCTCGGGCAGGCCCTCGCGAACCTCGACGATGCGAGAAAGGGCAAGCGTCCGACGGAAATCGAGTCGATCAAGGCGCAACTCAAGCAGGCACAGGCGGCCCTTCGGCTCTCGACGCGCGAAGTGCGCCGACAGGAAGGGTTGACGGCCGTACCGGGTGCGGCGGTCGAGTTAGAGGTCGACCGCGCCCGGGCAGCGAGGGATCAGGACCAGCAGCGGGTCGCCCAGCTGGAGGCAGATTTGAATACGGCGCTGTTGGGATCGCGCACGGATCAAGTCATTGCCGCGGAGGCGGAAGTACGCGCGAGAGAAGCGGCCTTGGCCAGGGCGGAATGGGAATTGGGGCAGAAGCGGCAGCAGGCACCGAAGACGGGGCTGGTGTTCGATACGCTCTATCGCGAGGGCGAATGGGTTCCCGCCGGACGGCCGGTGGTCGTGTTGCTGCCCCCGGAAAACATCAAGGTGCGGGCCTTTGTGGCCGAAAAGCGGATAGGCACGATACATCCAGGCAGCGATGCGCAGGTGGCGGTGGACGGGATCGGGAAACAATTCTCGGGCAAGGTCAGCTTTGTCTCGCCGCGAGCCGAATATACGCCGCCGGTGATCTTCAGTCAGGAAAGCCGCGAGAAACTGGTGTTCATGGTAGAGATTCTGTTCGATCCGCAGGCCGCCGCCGATTTGAATCCCGGCCAACCGGTCGATGTGCAGTTCGGGTCACAGTGATGGGGGACGAGGTGTCGGAACAGGCGCTTGCCATCGACGTGAACGGTATGACGAAGCGTTTTGGAGAGCGCACCGTCGTCGACCGAATCGGCCTGCAAGTGCGGCGGGGTGAGATCTATGGATTTTTGGGACCCAATGGCAGCGGTAAGACGACCTTCATTCGCATGCTCTGCGGTCTCCTGCGCGCGGATGAGGGCAGCGGCACCTGCCTTGGGTATGACGTCATCCGCGAGAGTGAATCGATCAAGGCCGAGGTGGGCTACATGACCCAGCGGTTCAGCTTTTATGAGGACCTGAGCATCGCGGAAAACCTCGACTTCGTGGCGCGCATGTTCGCGGTGAGGAACCGACGTGAGGCCGTAAAACGTAGCCTCGAGCGTCTTGGTCTTGCCGAGCGGCGGGAGCAGCTCGCGGGGCAGCTTTCCGGTGGTTGGAAGCAGCGCTTGGCCTTAGCGGCCTGCCTGATTCATCAGCCGAAGTTACTGCTGCTCGACGAGCCGACTGCCGGCGTGGACCCGAAGGCGCGCCGCGAGTTTTGGGAGCAAATCCACCAGCTGGCCGCTGAGGGTCTGACGTTTCTCATCACAACCCATTATATGGACGAGGCTGAACGGTGCCACCGCCTGGCGTACATCGCCTACGGGCGGTTGCTCACACATGGCAGTGTCGCGGAGGTCATTGCACAGGCCCATTTGACGACGTGGTCGGTGAGCGGGCCGGACCTGCATCGTCTGGCAGATGAGTTGCGCGCGCAGGGGGGTGTGCGGCAGGCGGTCGCGTTCGGCAACCGGTTGCACGTCAGCAGCGACGACCCTCTGGCGCTTGAGGCAGCCGTCAGGCCCTTTCGCACCCCACCTTATGAATGGCGTCGGGTCGATTCCGGCCTGGAAGAAGTCTTCATTCATCTGATGAATCAGTCGCGGGACGGCTATACGTCATGAGCAGGCTGCGCGAATTCTCGTTCGTGCGTCTCTGGGCCATTGTCGTCAAGGAATTCATCCAGATGCGCCGCGACCGGGTCACCTTCGGCATGATGATCGGCGTCCCGCTGATCCAGCTCGTGCTCTTCGGATACGCCATTAACGCGGATCCGAAACGCCTGCCGACGGCCGTTCTCCTTGCCGATTACGGCCCGCAAGGCCGAACCTTGCTTCATGCCATCCGCAACAGCGACTACTTCGAGTTCACCCGCGAACTGAACAGCGAGCAGGAGGCGCACGACGTATTGGCGAGGGGCGAAGTACAGTTCGTAGTGAACATTCCGCAGAATTTCAGCCGGGACCTGTTGCGCGGAGAACGGCCGGCGATCCTCGTCGAGGCCGACGCCACAGATCCCGCGGCTACGAGCAATGCCATCGGGTCGTTGAGAACATTGCTCAGCACTGCCCTGCAGAATGACCTCAAGGGGGCTCTTGCCTTTTTGGCCGCCGGGGACCCGCCCATCGATCTTCGCATCCACGCGCAATACAATCCTGAGGCGATCACGCAATACAACATCGTGCCCGGCTTAATGGGCGTGGTCCTGACGATGACGATGGTCATGATCACCGGATTGGCCATCACGCGAGAGCGGGAACGGGGCACGATGGAGAATCTGTTGTCCATGCCTACCCGCCCTTTCGAGGTCATGGTGGGCAAAATCATTCCCTACATCCTCGTGGGATACGTGCAGGTCGGGCTGATTCTCCTCGCGGCGCGGCTCTTGTTCGATGTGCCCATGCTCGGCAACGTCGGGCTCCTGTTGCTCGTGGCGTTCCTCTTCATCACGGCGAACCTCGCCATGGGCATCACGTTCTCGACGCTGGCGGACAATCAGCTCCAGGCGGTCCAGTTGTCGTTTTTTTTCTTTCTGCCTTCCCTGCTTCTTTCCGGCTTCATGTTCCCGTTCCGGGGAATGCCTCCTTGGGCGCAGATGATCGGTGAACTCCTGCCGTTGACCCATTTTCTCCGCGTCGTCCGGGGCATCCTGCTGAAGGGCAACGCGTTACCGGAAGTCGCGCTTCAGATCTGGCAGATTGCGCTCTTTGCCGTCGTTGCGCTGGCAGTCGGGATCAAGCGCTATCGCCAGACCCTGGATTAACCCTCCTTGACTTTGGTTCTAACTAGAACTATCTTGCTCGCAAGGCATTCGCATGGAGGTCGGGCATGAAGGCACTCTTTCACACGGATGACGGCTGGGCGGGACTTATTCTACGGCTCACGCTCGGGCTCGTCATGTTTCCTCATGGCGCGCAAAAGCTGCTCGGCTGGTATGGAGGGTCCGGGTTCGAGGGCACTATGGGCGCCCTCACGCAAAAGATGGGAATGCCGTGGGTCATCGCGTTCCTCGTGATCATCGGTGAGTTCTTCGGCAGTCTGGCGCTCCTGGCTGGGCTTCTCACCAGGTTCGCGGCCGCAAGTCTGGCCGTTATCATGCTGGGTGCCGTCACCGTGGTGCATTTGCCGCACGGGTTTTTCATGAATTGGTTCGGAAAACAACAGGGCGAAGGCTACGAGTATCATGTGTTAGTCATTGGAATCGCCGCAGCATTGCTGGTCGTCGGCGCCGGTCGATGGTCAATCGACCGCGAAGTGACCGCGAGGATCGCCCACTAAGGCGGTCGGGAAGGAGGAGCATCATGGCAACGGACGTGACGACGATGAAGGAAGTCTTGGGGGTCTATCATCCTGGCTCCACGCATATGGTCGGTGACGGCTTTCCCGTGCGCAATCTCTTTCCGAGCAACGACCTTGACCGCGTGGTCGATCCGTTTCTGATGCTGGATTATGCGGGTCCGCGGCATTTTGACGGGACGGATCATCCACGGGGCGTCGGCGAGCACCCGCATCGCGGCTTTGAAACCGTCACCATCATGTATGAGGGAGCGGTCGCCCATCGTGATTCGGCGGGAAACGCCGGCGTGATCGGTCCAGGCGACGTCCAATGGATGACGGCGGCGTCAGGCGTCGTGCATGAGGAACTGCACGAAGCCAAATGGGCGAAGCAGGGCGGGAGATTTCATGCAATTCAATTGTGGGTCAATCTGCCGCAAACCCACAAGATGTCGGCGCCGCAGTATCAAACGCTGTCGAACGCCGATATTCCGTCCGTCCCCCTCGACGGCGGAGCGGGCACTCTACGCGTCATCGCCGGCGCGTTTCAGGGACATAAGGGACCGGCGCGGACGTTTACCCCGGTCGAGCTGTACGACCTCCAGCTGCATGCGGGGAGGCGACTGGAATTAGCCCTGCCGGAAGGACACAGTACATCCGTCTTTGTGCTTCAAGGCGGCGTTTCCGTGAACGGTGCTGCACCGGCCGGAGAAGCCGAGTTGGTGGTGTTGAAGCGGCAAGGGTCGCTCGTGCTGATAGAGGCCGGTCAGGAGAGCCGGGTCTTGATCATGAGCGGAAAGCCGATTGAGGAGCCGATCGCCCGCTACGGGCCGTTTGTCATGAACACGAAGGCGGAAATCATTCAGGCTGTCGAGGATTATCAGGCCGGCAGGATGGGACATCTCTCATGAACGGACCGGTGATCATCGACATCTACTCCGATGTGATCTGTCCCTGGTGCTACGTCGGAAAGCGGCGGCTGGAGCGGGCTCTCTCTCAGGTCGCCACGAGCACGACGCAGGTGACGTGGCGGCCTTTCCAGTTGAACCCGGCCATGCCAAAGGAAGGGATGGATCGCAGCGCGTACCTGGAAGCGAAATTCGGGAGTCTCGACGCGTTCAACCGGCTTGAGGAACAGGTCGGCGCTGCGGGCGCGTCTGAGCGGATCTCATTTGCGTTCGACAGAATCCAAAAGACGCCGAATACGTTCCTGGCCCATCGTCTTATCTGGTTTGCCGGACAACAAGGCCGCCAGGATGCGATCGTCGAGGCCCTCTTTAAAGGATATTTCGAAGAAGGCGCGGACATCGGAACAGCATCCGTCTTGACCGGGATTGCCGCATCCGCCGGCCTGGATGCCGGCGGTTTTCTTGCCAGTGAGCACGGAGTGGCGGAGGTCAAGGCCGAAGAAACCGCGGCACACCGGCTTGGCATCCGTGCAGTGCCCTACTTCGTGTTGAACAACAGGTACGGTATCTCGGGCGCGCAGCCCGTCGAAATCTTTCTCGGTGCGATGGAGAAGATCGACGGGCGGCAGGCAGAAGACCGGGTCGGCGGGAAATAAGTCATGTCCGTACAAGTCTATGGCTGCAACCATGTCGTGATCGAGGTGACGGACGCCAGGAAGGCCGTCAAGTTTTACTCGGATGTATTCGGGCTAAAAATGCTGCGCGGCGGCGAAGGAGCCGCCTGGTGCAAGCTCGGCGAACATCAATTCATGGCCATCTTTGAAGTCGACAAGCTGCAGCCCGACCGGGTCAAGCATTTCGGCATCATGGTGCGCGATGCCGGACAGATCGACGAAGTGAGGCGCAAACTGACGGCCAAATACAAACTCCCGTTGCACCCCGACTTCCGCTGCGACTTCCGAGACCCCTGGGGAAACCGCATCCAGGTGGGTGACCTTTCCGATGAGTCGTTGGTGTGGCTGCTGCCCTACCAGGAAGTGCAAAAGGCCGGTCTGACGTTCAGCACCGTCAAAAAGAAGCGGCGCCATGGAAAAGCGACCTGACGCACAGGCCCCACTGAGTGCTGGAGAACTCCAGCAATTGTCGAAGGCGCTGCTTCGGCTGCATAAGGCCCTGCTCGACGGCGAGCGGCTGGCCTATGAACGGCGACACGGCCCCGTCGCCTCCAATGGACAATATCTGCAGCTCGTGCTCGGCCACCCTGACTTTGCATGGCTGCGCCATCTCTCGCGCTTGATGGCGGAATTGGACGATCTCACGGCCAAGGGCAACTCCCCGACAGCCGACGCAATCGGCGGTTTGCTGGCGGCGTTACGAACACTGCTCACGCCGGTGGACGGCGATGAAGCGTTCGGTGGACGGTATTATAAAGCCCTGCAGCGCGATGCCGACGTCGTGCTCGCCCATGGAACCGTGACCAATCTCTTAGGGGCGACTGCCGGAATGAAAGGAGACGAACCATGAAAGCGCATTATCTTGGCCACGTCGTCTTCTACGTGAAGGACCTGGAAAAATCGCTGGCGTTTTATCGAGACCTGCTGGGTTTTAAAGAAGTCGGGCGGATCTTCGATGGAGCCGCCGCCGCATTGACCTCAGGCCGCACGCATCATGAGTTGCTGCTCATTCAAGTGGGAGACGCGCCCGCTCCTCCCTCCGGACGCCGCCTGGGTCTCTATCACATCGGTATCAAAGTCGGTGACAACCTCGACGATCTGCGGCGCGCAAAGCGCGAACTGGAGGAGGCCGGGGTGTCGATCGAGGGGATGAGCGACCATACAGTGAGTCAAAGTCTGTATCTTCGTGACCCCGACGGCAATGAAGTCGAACTCTACGTCGATGCAGACGAGGCGCTGTGGAAAGCGAATCCGGCCGCCGTGTTATCGCCGATCAAAGCGCTGCGCCTTTGACCGTCCCTTCCCCTTGAGTCGTCATCGATCGTTAGGCCATACTAGCCGCCTATGGCCCAGGACCACTTCTCTCCCTGCGAGACTGTCGCTGAACGCTATCAGGCGCTGCTCGAAGTAGCCGAAGCGATCGCAGCCCATCGCGATCTGCATGAGTTGTTCCGTGATCTCGCCAGGCGGTTGCCTCGCGTGGTGCAGGTCAATTTTGTTTCACTCTCGCTCCACGACCCGGCCGGCAATCGAATGCGGCTGCAGACCATCCAAGCCAACGTTCCGGCGGATCTCGTCGGCGGCCATGAAGAGCCGCTGGATGAAACACCAGCCGGTGTCGTGTGGCAATCCCAGCAGCCCTTACTCGTGCCCGATCTGGGCATGGAAGCTCGCTGGCCCAAGGTGCGTGAAC
>DATELB010000034.1:0-17391 GCA_035277085.1 Nitrospira sp.
CCAGTCTCAGCACGAAGTAGAGCCACGCCGAACGAACACCTCCAGTGCAGTAGCACACAATGTCGTTCTCCGGCGCTAGCCCCTTCTCCTCAAGACTGGCCTTGATGGTCGACAGATCTTTGACCGTAGCATTCGTGTTCAAGAATCCGTTCCATGCGACATGAAGGGCAGAGGGTATATGTCCGGGCCGAGGAATGCCCGAGACTTCTTTGCCAAGAAACTCCTCCAGACTTCTGGCGTCGAGAATTTTCAGGTTGTCCTGAGACTGCTTGAGCAGCGCCCGCAATTCGTCTTTCGCGATGATGGTGTGGGCGGCGGGTTTAATCGTGAAGTTCCCCGGTTTCGCCGTCACTCGCCCATGCTCAAAGGGCCGCTGTTCTGCAATCCATTTCACCCAGCCGCCGTCGAGAATCCGCATCTTGGTGTGCCCGAAATATTCCAGCATCCAATACATCCGCCCTTCATCGCCCCAGTTGTCGAAGGGATTGGAGTAAATCACGACCTCGCTGTCTTGATTCAGGCCCAGGTTGCGCATGTTTTGCTCCATGCGCTTGAGGTCCGGGTCCAACAAACCCTTGGCCACGGCGTTGGGATCGCTGAATCGGTGCCATGTCGTGTGGACCGCGCCGGGAATGTGGCCACCGTACTCGTACGCGGCATCCCCGCGGACATCGATGACGACGAGTCCGGGCTTTCCCAACTGCTTCTGCAAAGTGTCGGTATCAATGAGCAACGGATGGTTCATGAATCTCCTTCAACCACAAAGGGGTAACGCTGCAGGCTCCAGCCGCAACGTGGCTATCATACAACTCCCCAACAGGCGGCTGCCACATGATCGAGGGGACTGATTCGCCGGTCTCATGCGGCGACCAGCGCTTTGATGTGCGCCTCGACAGACGCCGCGAGGGCGGTGAGATTGTAGCCTCCTTCCAAGGAGGACAACAGGCGGCCCTTGCCGTGACGCTTCGCAATGCCGGCGACGATGCCGGTCAAGTCCCTATATCCTGCCTCAGTCAATCTCATACTTGCCAAAGGATCGTCGCGATGGGCATCGAAGCCTGCCGAGACGATGACGAATTCAGGCTTGAACGCGTCGGCAGCCGGAAGGAGTACGTTCACGAAGATGGCATGGTATTCCTCATCGCCGTCTCCCGCCTGCATCGGCACGTTGATAGTAAAGCCTTCGCCGGCGCCGCTGCCTCGTTCCGTAGCCCGGCCGGTGCCGGGATAGTGCGGGTACTGATGAGTGCTGAAGAACAGGATCGAGGGGTCCTCTTCAAACGTATGCTGAGTGCCGTTGCCGTGATGAACGTCCCAATCGACGATGAGGACCCGCCCCAGTCCGTGTTGTTTTTGCACATAGCGCGCCGCAATCGCCACATTGTTGAACAGGCAAAAACCCATCGCCCTGCCGCTCTCGGCATGGTGACCAGGCGGCCGAACGGCACAGAACACATGCTCAACCTCGCCGCGCATAATCGCATCGACGCCCGCCAAGGCTCCGCCCGCGGCCAGGTAGGCGGCCGGGAGCGAGCCTGGCGACATGGAGGTGTCCGGATCGAGCGAAACCCTGCCGCTCGAGGGTTGATGTTTATTCAACGCGGCGACATAGGATGGACTATGGATTTCCGTGATCCATTCGTCTTCCGCTTTGCGCGGTTCAATTTTCGTCAGCCGAGTGGCGGTACCGGTCCGTTCGAGCTGCTGCATGATTGCCCGGAGGCGGTTCGGAGACTCCGGATGACCGGCCCCCATGTCGTGCTCGAGATAGGCAGGGTGATAGACGAGGCCGGTTGTTCCCATGATCCATTCCTTCTTGGGCGCTCGCTATGGACCTTGCATCCAGCCGCATCGGCTGGTGCGATGAGCGATGCGAGAACCAATCTGGCTGCCTCTGCACCGTATGAGCGAATGTAGCACGCAGGATTCGGCATAGACAACGCGCGTTCGGCGCTGGTATGGTCCATCGCCGGAGGAGAGCATGCCCAACCCAAGAATCGAACCGCTCAAGAAAGTGCTGGCGATCGATCCGAATGACGAAGTCGCGTGGTTCGGATTGGGAAAAGCCTACATGGAAGACGGAGTCTTCGAAGAAGCCGCAGATGCGCTGCGTCAATGCATCACGGTGAAGCCAAACTATTCAGCCGCCTACTACGCGCTTGCGCAATCTCTCCGTACCTTGAATCGCCTGGACGAATGCCGAGCGGTCTGTGCTGCTGGCATCGACGTCTCGACCAAGAACGGCGATGCCATGGTGACCAAAAATCTGGAAGCGTTGAAGAGCGCTCTCTAGAGCAAGTGCCGGAACGCGTCGTGCAGGCGCTCAGTGAGAGAAGCCGCAGCCGCCGGATTCTTGATCAGCATTCGTACTCGTGGATGTCCTCGCTGATAGGCACTCCGTTCGACCACTTCGACATTGGCTAATCGTGTGCCCGCCTTCGCGGGCATCGGCACAACATCCCAAAACGAGATCAACACGGCGCTCAAGGCGCGTACTTTTGTAAGCAGCAGCGTCACGGCTCCCGCCAACGACTTCAGGTCAAGCCATATAGCTTCCGACCGCGAGCTGTGCTCGCCGCGAAGGTCCGCCCGCGGGATTGAAATACACAACACGACCGGCGAGGAATAATCGGCAAGCTGCTTGGCTTTTTGCTGGACGCGCGCAAGAATGCGATGGATCAGGATCACGCCGCGATCAGTTTCCTCGATGCCTTCTTCATCCATGAGGAGGCCGCGGAGCGGCAGCCGCTGACGCTCCGCCGACCCGACCATCGCCGTGATTTCCACAAAAAACCGTTCGCGGGAGACGCGGCATTCAAGATCCGCAGTCCGGGCTTGTGATTCGGGCAGAAAGGTGATGCTTGCACCGACGCGGATCAACTGCGTAGCCAATTCCAATTCGGCGAGCGCGGATTCCCGGACGCCGTAATCATGATGAGTGATGCGGCGCACGAGACGTGCAAGCCGGAGATGGCTTGATTGATCGGCGCAATGCTGGCGAAGCGTCGTCCACCGATCTTCGAGGTCCCGCGAAAGGCCAAGCTCCTCGCGCTTCCAACCGGGGACGGGTTCGCGATGCCCGTCACGCAGATGGGAGACGAGCCGGAACGTTTTTCGTGCTCGAAACCGAGGCATAGGCAAATGCCGGCGCATGTCCTGACGGTCACACCGGCTCGGCGCCCTCGTCATCGTCCTGACCTGAAAGACCCGGCGACTCCGCCGGCCGTTTGGAGACTTCTAGGTACACTTCGTCCAACCAGCGGCCGGCACAGCCGAGCACTTCCCGAACGAGCGGTTCAGGTTGTCCCGTCCGTTTGATCGTCCACTGAGAGACGTACTCTAGTAAGGCGTCACGCTCAAATTGGCGTGTGGACTGAATGGCCAGCTCCGAGAGTTCTCCGAGACCGGTCTTCAGGATCGCAGCCACTGTCTCACGCCCGTACGATGTGCTGGCCGTCACGTACTGAACCGCCCGATTGATTTCCTGATCGTTCATCATCACGCCTCTATGGAAGATTCTCACATCCTGTCGGCGAGCTGTCAAACGAGCGAACTGCCGTCCTTGATGACAGAACGTCGCGATTTTTTTTGCGCGCCGGCCTGTGACGGATGATAAGATTGGTTGAAACTCATATTTACCTGACAAGGAGCCAATATGGCCGCGACCCGCATTGCCCGCACGTCTTCGGGCACGACAATCCCGGATCGATGGGATTTGAGCGACCTCGTCAAAGATCCAGTCGGCCAGCTCGAGGCGCAGCTAATGGCCATTGACGTCGAAGTTTCCGAGATCGAAGCCGCACGTGACGGCCTGAGCGGGGACTTGTCGCCGGCGGCCTTTGCTTCGATCCTCAACCTCAGTGAGTCCGTAGCCCGGAGCACCTCCCGTTTAGGAGCGTATGCCTACCTCTGGTTTTCGGAAAATACGAAAGACAGCCGGGCGCGGTCGTTTAAGGCGAACGTCGAAGAACGTTTAACGGCGCTGCAGAACCGGCTGTTGTTCTTTGAGCTGTGGTGGCAAGGCATCGATGAGACGAATGCGGCGCGCCTTTTGGACGGTTCCGGCGATCTGCGCTACCACCTGGAGACCATCCGGCGTTACAAGCCGCACACACTCACGGAACCCGAGGAGAAAATCATCAATGTGAAGAACGTGACCGGTCGGAGTGCGGTCAATACCCTCTATGATGTGGTCACCAATGCACTGACGTTCACCATAAAAGTCGGCGGCAAGAAACACGTCGTCAACCGGGAAGGGTTGATGACCTATGTCCGCAGCCCAAAAGCTGCCGTCCGCCAAACCGCCTATCAGGAACTCTACCGGGTCTTCTCGGTTCAACGCGATGTGCTCGGAGAGATGTACAAGACGTTGGTGAATGATTGGAAATCCGAAAACGTCGGTCTGCGACATTTCTCCTCCCCGATGGCGGCGCGGAATCTCGGGAACGATGTCCCGGACGCGGCTGTCGACGTGCTGCTCGCTGTCTGCGCCGAGAACGCCGGCCTGTTCCAACAGTATTTTAAACTCAAGGCCCGCATCTGCGGCATCACGTCGATGAACCGCTATCATCTGTATGCGCCGCACCGCACAGAGGTGAAGAAATATCGTTATGCTGATGCGGTAAAGATGGTGCTCGAGGCGTATCGCAGCTTTTCTCCACGAATGGCCGATCTCGCGCAGCAGGTCTTCAACGATCGCCACATCGATGCGCCCACCAGACCCGGCAAGCTCGGCGGCGCGTACTGTTACAGCGTCCTGCCGGGCATGACGCCCTACGTCCTCCTCAACTATACGGGCGATGCACGGGACATCGCCACGATGGCGCATGAACTGGGGCACGCCGTGCACGGGATGCTGGCCGCGCACCATTCCGTCTTTACATTCCATTCCACATTGCCGCTCGCGGAGACGGCGTCGGTTTTCGGTGAACGGATCTTGTCCGATGCGCTCATGCAGCAGGAAAGCAACAAGAAAATCCGGCAGGGGCTCTTGCTCGGTCAACTCGACGACATTTATGCGACGGTGTTACGGCAGGCCTATTTCGTGCGGTTTGAACGAACGGCCCATCAGATGATCGCTGAAGGCGCGACCGGGGATCAACTCGCGCAGACGTACTTGAAAGAGTTGCGCCAACAGTTCGGGAAAGCGGTGAAAGTGCCGGATGAATTCCAGTGGGAATGGCTCACCATTCCCCACATCTATGCGAGTCCGTTTTATTGTTACGCGTACAGCTTCGGCAATCTGCTGGTCTTGGCCCTTTACCGGAGGTACCAGCAGGAAGGACGGACTTTTATCCCGAAGTATATGGATCTGCTCGCCACCGGAGGCTCGATGTCACCGGAAAGAATTCTTGCCGACGTGAATGTGGATATGACTTCAAAGACATTCTGGCAATCGGGCTTCGCCATCATCCAAGACATGATCACCCAGCTCGAAGCGACTCTCTAGCCGGAAACTTCAGTAAATCCGCACGCCTGCGTCCCATTGACAGAATAGTCCCATGGTGGCATACTGATAATGCTTCTCATAATCGTTGTTGCCCGGGAGGCCCCAAATGTATCTGTGCTTGTGCAAGGGAATCACCGACTCGGATGTCCGCGACGCGGCTCGTGCCGGTATCGTGATGCCATGCCAGATCAAAGCGCGGTTCGGGCTCAAAGACGCCGGCTGCTGCGGCCGATGCTCCAAAAACATCCAAGCCTTCTGCCAGGTGGCCGCAAGCGAACACCGCCTTCTCAATCCCGTCAGCTCCTGATTCCATTCTCCTCTTCTTAAGACAATGCGACCTGTACGCCGTAAGGCTGAGCCAGGCTTAGCGTGTCTGGTTTTTGAACCGAGGAAGAATTACTTCGTAGGGGCAGGCTTCAGCATTGCGGCAACTTCGGCCACGCGCCGACCGAGCGTGTGCGCGTCAGCCAATTCCTTCTTGTCGATACCCGGACTCTCGCCTTCCGTTGTCGCCGAAGCGCCGAATGCTCCGCCGGCACTGACCACGATCATCTGATTGCCGAGCATCGCTGCGAGAATAGTCAGCATCGTCACCTCTTTGCCGCTCGAAACCTGACCTCCGGTGGCAAAGGCGGCGCCGACTTTATTTTTCATTTTGAAGTCGGGAAACACGCCGAATTTGAACTGCCAATTGTCGAAGAATGTTTTCACTTCGCCGGACATGTTGGACCAATAGACCGGCGACCCGACGACAATTGCATCCGACGAAAACAAATCGTCGCCCGTCACCTGTCCCACCCGTTTCAGAACGACCGTCGTGCCTGGCAGACTCTTGGCGCCCTCGACGACGGCCTCAGCCATGCGCTCGGTATTTCCCGACTGCGAGTGGTAGGCAACCAACACCTTTACGGTGGCCGCAGGAAAATCATCCGCCGACGCGGAACGTGAATCAATTGCGAAATAGGAGGAGAAGAGAGAGAGGACAACAAGGGAGGCGAACTGTTTCCAGTTCTCCCGGATCACCGGCGAAACGTTTCCTCTTCCATACGTTCCTCGACGGAAACGTCGGTCAAGGCGCCGCGGTAATCGCAGCGATGGCACCGCACGCGCCAGGATTCGATCCACTTCTCTTGTACGTACGACTGCCGGCATTTGGGACAAACAAAGACGCCCTTCACATAGTGAACTTTTCTGACTTCCTTCATACGACCTCCGAAGTATGTTCTGAGAATGTCACAGGTTGCGCCGGGAATGCAAGGCGACGCGGTTGACTCTGCGAAGGGCACGCCGATAGGATTCGCTCGTGTACACCCGCTGGCTCATCGTCTGCATATCAGCGTTGTTGACGGCGCTTCCTTCCTGTATCCAGGCGGACGACGGGCTGATTCCCATTCAGTTGCCCGGGGGAGCCGTCATTCAGGCGGAGATCGCAAACACCATGAAAAAAAGGGCCGAAGGGTTGATGTACCGCGAATATCTGGCCAAGGACCGCGGCATGCTGTTCACGTTCGATCAGGCGCAGCCCTGGGTGTTCTGGATGAAAAACACGAAGATCCCGCTCGATATCATTTGGATGAACGAAAAAAAGCAAATCATCCACATCGCGCGCAATGTGCCCATCTGCACCAGGCATGACGACGGCTGTCCGCAGTATCAGCCGAACGACCCGGCGACGTACGTCTTGGAGCTTGGCGGTGGCGAGGCAGAACGACTCAAGCTTGAGAAGGGTACGAAGCTGCAGTTCAAACTGCCGTAGGGCTTTGCAAAACCTTGAAGCTGTTCAAACACTGTCGGCTAGGCCGTTATTTTTCCTGCCACGCCCTGACCCGTCTGGCTGTAATCACGCCGTCTACCCGTTCGATCGCCTTGAGAACCTGATCCAGGTGTTCGGTGCCTGAAATTTCCACGATGAAGTCGAGCACGGCTTTGCGGTCCTCCCGCGTGGCGATTTCAGCCCGGCTGATGTTGGCACGACATTCTGCGATGGCCGAGGAGACATTCGCCAGCACGCCGGTCTTATCCACGGCCATGACCGAAACTTTTACGGCATGGGTGCTGGGCGTGGCGCTGTCCCACTCGACTTCAACAAGACGTTCACGATCGTAGTCGAGTGCTTCGAGGTTGGGACAATCGACGGCATGGATCGTCAATCCCCGTCCGCGGGTGATGTAGCCGAGGATCCGGTCGCCTGGAACCGGATTGCAGCAACGGGACAGCTGCATTAGCACGTCACGTGCGCCTTTGACCTTCACGCCTTTGTCATCGGATTTCCCGACGACCGACTTGCGCGGAGCAGGTTTGGTTTCCAGTGGTGCCGTCTGCGACGAGCTCAGTTTTTCCAGCACGTTCGCCGCAGGCAGGTGTCCGAATCCGACCGAGGCAATCAATTCGTCGGTACTATCGTAGCCCGATTGCCGGGCGGCAGCCGCCAGTTCCGGCGACTTGAGCATCTGCGCAGGCGCCATGCCATGCCGGCGAAATTCGGATTCGAGGAGCCGGCGGCCGATTTCCAGGCTGCGCTTTTGCTCCTCAATCTTAATCCAGTGCTTGATCTTCGTCTTTGCCCGCGAGGTCCGGACGAATTTCAGCCAGTCTTTGTGCGGAGTTTGCGTCGGCGAGGTGAGAATCTCGACCGTATCGCCGCTTTCGACCTGATGCTTTAACGGAACGATCTTACCGTTGACCTTTGCGCCGACGCAGTGGTCGCCGACCTCCGTGTGGATCGCGTAGGCGAAATCGACCGGCGTGGAGCCTCTCGGCAATTCTTTAACGATGCCCTTTGGCGTGAAAACGTAGACCACGTCGTGAAAGAGATCCAGCTTCACGGAATCCATGAACTGGCGATTATCCGGCAGATCGCGATGCCACTCGACGAACTGGTGGAGCCAGCCGAACGTCTTGCTGTCGCGGTCCGCGACCCGACCTTGCTCCTTGTATTTCCAGTGCGCCGCAATTCCGCATTCCGCCACCCGGTGCATCTCGTCGGTGCGGATCTGAAATTCGACATGCTCACCCTTCGGACCGACGACTGTGGTGTGAATCGATTGATAGAGATTTGATTTTGGAATCGCGATGTAGTCCTTAAACCGCCCGGGCACCGGCCGCCACAGAGAATGGATCACGCCCACGAGGGCATAGCAGTTCATTTTGGTGTCGGTCACGATGCGCAAGGCGGTCAGATCGTAGACCTCCTCGAACGAGATCGACTGCTTGTTCATTTTTTGATAGATCCCGTATAAATGCTTCGGGCGGCCGTACACTTGTCCCGCCAATCCATGGTCATGCAGCGCCTTCGTGACCAGTTCGATGACTTCATGTATGTACTGCTGCCGATCTTCATCGCGCTTTGCGACGCGGGTGCGCAGCATCTCATAGACGTCGGGTTTGAGGTGCTTCAGGCAGAGGTCTTCCAACTCGTTCTTGATCCAGCCGATGCCCAGACGGTTGGCCAACGGGGCATAAATCTCGAGCGTTTCTTCAGCAATAGCCTGCCGCTTGGCCGGGCTCAAATGCTCGAGCGTCCGCATGTTGTGCAGCCGGTCGGCCAGCTTGATCAACACGACCCTGATGTCGTCCGCCATGGAGAGCAGCATCTTTCGGAAATTTTCCGCCTGCTTTTCCTCATGACTCTTGAACGTGATCTTCCCAATCTTGGTGACGCCGTCGACGAGATGCACCACGTCCTTGCCGAACTCGTTTTCGAGCTCCTCGGGCGTGGCCACCGTGTCTTCGAGCGTGTCGTGAAGCAAGGCGGCGACGATTGCGGTCACATCGGTTTTAAGCGATGTCAGCACGCCCGCCACTGCAATAGGATGCTGCAAGTAGGGCTCGCCTGAACGCCGTCGCTGCCCTTCGTGCACTTTGGCCGAAAACTCGTAGGCCTTGCGGACGACGCCGAGATCCGCCTCGGCGTTGTAGCTCTTCACACGGTCGAGCAGTTGATCGATGTCCATGACCGTTTGGTTCGGCATTACGCGGTTCCTCGATCGCTGATGCGGAGGTCACGAATGCGGAGCTGAATGCGGTCGTACCCGTTCCAGCGATTCAATTCCGGCAGGAAGGCGAGATCGACCGGGGTACGGGCGGGAATCCCGCGCTCGAACAGCGACCGCATGCCGAAGCCGATGCTGTCGAACGGTATGGATCGTCCTTGCCGCACCGTCATCTTCAAATGCTTCTCCGCGACCGTCCGCGACTCCATGACTTCCAGGCCCCTGACGGCGAATATCGGCTCGGGATTGCCGGCGCCGAACGGATGAAAGGCGCCGATCTCCTTGATCAGTTTGGCCGTGACTTCGGATAATTGTACCTCGGCATCCAGATGCAATGTGGGAACAGCAGCCGCTCCCCTGGTCCATGCCGAGACGACGGCCGCAAACCGGTGCCTGAATTCCTCAAGCCGCGCTTCCCGAACGGTGACGCCGGCTGCGCTCGGATGTCCTCCGAAGGCCTCCAGGAGGTCCTGACAGGCGGCAAGTCCTTGATACAGATCGAACCCTCCCACGGTGCGCGCGGAGCCCTTGCCGACACCGAGTTCGTCGATGGCAATAACGACCGCCGGGCGATGGAACCGGTCGACCAGCCTGGCAGCGGCAATTCCAACTACGCCCACATGCCACCGCCTGGACGCCAGGACCAGCGCCGCCGGCAACTCTTCTTCATTAATGGCGTCGAGAGCTTCCGACATTACATCGGCCTCAATCTTCTGCCGTTCACGATTAAGTTCCTCCAACCGTTCGGCCAAGCGCTGGGCTTCGGCGGGCGACTCGGTCGTCAAGAGCTGCACGCCGAGCATCGCATGATCCAATCGTCCCGCGGCGTTAAGCCTCGGAGCGAGCTTGAACGCAATGGTCTCCGGCACGCAGTCACGCGTGATACCGGCGACTTGCTTCAAGGCTCTGATGCCGCAACGTGCGCCGCGGGAGATCTGTGCCAATCCCTCCCGTACGAAACCCCGGTTCTCGTCCTGGAGCGGCACTACATCGGCAATGGTAGCCAGCGCCACTAGATCGAGGAGCGATTCCAACGGTAATCCTTGATCCCCGTAGCGCAGTCGGTAGGCCTGCACGACCTTATAGGCAAGTCCGGCGGAGCAAAGCCCGAGGAAAGGATAGCGTGCGCCTGCCCGATGTGGATTCATCACGGCCACCGCGGGTGGCAGGTCTTCGCCGGTTTGATGATGGTCGGTCACGATGACGTCCAGTCCGAGTTCCTTGGCCAGGCCGATTTCACGATGGGACGTCGTCCCGCAGTCCGAGGTGACCAGCAAGGAGACGCCTTCGTCATGCAGCCGCTGCACTGCCGCGGCATTGAGCCCATATCCCTCGCGTTTCCGATGCGGCACATACCCCCGAACAGTGGCGCCGAGGGATGCGAAGAAGGCCAGGTACAAGGCGGTTGCCGACATTCCGTCCACGTCGTAGTCCCCGTAAAAACAGATCAGTTCCTGCGCGCCTACCGCCCTGCGCAGGCGCTCCACCGCTAGTTCCATGTCCGGTATGAGAAAAGGATCGTGCGGTGCCTGGTGCGACATCCAATTGGCAGCTTCATCCGGCGTCGTGACCCCGCGCGCGAGAAGCAGAGCTGCCGTTGCCGACGAAATGGAAAGGGCCTGCGCGAGAGACGCGCGATGGAAGGGATCGCACTGACGGAAGACCCAGAGCTTGGACTTCATACCACCTCGAACGAGCCTGAGCCTATGAGTCCGTAACTCGCTGAGATTTCAGCAGATACGGCAAGTCGAGGCGGATACTATAAGGTCACTTACGCTTTGTCAAACAGCGCACAGAACATCTACGAGGGGAAGATATTCGAAAAGAGGTAAGAGAAGGGAATGGAATGAAGGACTGAGGGAGAGCTGATCACTCTCCCCCTTTTTGGACGTAATTTTTAACGAATTCTTCGGCGTTTTTTTCGAGGACGTCGTCGATCTCATCGACTAGCTTGTCGATGTCTTCTTTGAGCTTCTTGCCTGTCTCAACGACCTTCGGGTTGGCTTTGACTTCTTCTTTGCCTTGCGGCTCTCTTCGGACCTCTTGTTTACGCTCTTGCTTTTCCATCGCGACCTCCCTGGATGGAATCGTCGATCCGCCTGAACCTAAGATCACGATACTCTAGGAGGTGCAGGGCGTCAAGCGAAGCCAATCAAGCGTCAGGCGCCTAGAGGTCTGCCGAGTTGCGGCGTACTCATTATTACTACTTGACGATCAACGACACGATCAGCAGCGCCACAATATTGATGACTTTGATCATCGGATTCACGGCTGGGCCCGCAGTGTCTTTGTAGGGATCGCCAACGGTGTCGCCTGTGACGGCGGCCTTGTGCGTCTCACTGCCTTTCTTGCCCTGCTCCTCAATATATTTTTTCGCGTTGTCCCAGGCGCCGCCGCCGCTGGTCATCGAGATAGCGACGAACAGGCCGGTGACGATGCTTCCGACCAGCACTCCGCCCAAGGCCTGCGGTCCGAGCACGACGCCGACGACGACCGGCGAAACGACCGGGATCAAGCCTGGGATCATCATCTTTTGGATGGCCGCTTGCGTCACGATGTCGACGCAGGTGCCGTACTCCGGCTTCCCGGTGCCTTCCATGATGCCCTTGATCGTCCGGAACTGCCGGCGCACTTCCTCGACGATCAAGCCTCCGGCCTCTCCGACGGCCTTCATGCACAGCGCTCCGAAGATGAAGGGCAGCATCCCGCCCAGGAACAGTCCCACCAATACTTTGGGATTCGACAGATCAAAGGCGGACAGAGACGGGTTGTGGGCCGCCACTTCCCGGGCGTATTCCGCGAAAAGCACGACGGCCGCCAGACCGGCGGAACCAATCGCATAGCCCTTGGTCACCGCTTTGGTGGTATTGCCCACGGCATCGAGCGGATCGGTGATGTCTCTCACGGCTTTTCCCAGATGCGACATTTCAGCGATGCCGCCTGCGTTGTCCGTAATCGGTCCGAATGCATCGATCGCGACGACGATGCCGGCCATGGAAAGCATGGACACGGCCGCGACGGCTACGCCATACAGCCCGCCTGCTTCGGCGCCGCCGCAAATCCAGAAGCTGCCGAGAATGGCCGCGGCGATGACGACGACCGGCGCCGCGGTCGACTGCATGCCGACGGCAAGTCCGGCGATGATGTTTGTCGCGTGGCCCGTCTCGCTGGCTTTGGAAATGTATTTGACGGGTGCATAGCTCTTTGATGTGTAGTAATCGGTAATAAAAACCAGTGCGAGCGTCACGGCAAGCCCAAGCAAGGCGGCAATGTAATAGTTGGTGCCGCTCACCCCACCCACGCCGTCCATGATTTGCGTCGTCACTGGATAAAAGGCAATCGCGGCAATCCCGCCGGCGACGAACAATCCTTTATAGAGCGCCGGCATGATCTCGCCGCTCGGGCCTACCTTCACAAACAGAATGCCGATGATCGTGGCGAAGATCGTGACCCCGCCCAGCGCCAGCGGATACAGGATCGGCGCGCTCATGCCTTTGAACATCGTATAGGCCAGAACCATCGCGGCCACCGTCGTCACGGCATAGGTCTCAAACAAGTCGGCCGCCATGCCGGCGCAGTCGCCGACGTTGTCGCCGACATTGTCGGCGATCACGGCAGGGTTGCGCGGATCGTCCTCCGGAATGCCGGCCTCGACTTTGCCGACGAGATCGGCACCCACGTCGGCCGCCTTTGTGTAGATGCCGCCGCCGACGCGGGCGAACACCGAGATAAGGCTTCCGCCGAAACCAAGGCTCAAGAGCGCATGAATCGCCTTCTCCTGGCCCGCGATCGACTGCGCAATGGTGTAAAACCCGGTGATTGCCAGCAGACCGAGCCCGATCAGGAGCAGACCGGTGACCGCTCCGCCCCGAAAAGCGACCGTCAATGCGGCATTCATGCCCTCATGCGCGGCTTGGGCGGTCCGCACGTTGGCGCGTACGGCGATGATCATGCCGACGTATCCTGCGATGGCCGAGGCACTGGCGCCGACCAGAAATCCCACCGCGGTCAAAATCCCGAACTTGTCCGAAACGGCCCCTGCGGCGGCCAGGACGAGGAACAAAACCGCCGCGACGATGCCGACGGTTTTATATTGGCGGTTCATGTAGGCGCCTGCGCCTTCCTGAATGGCCTTTGCGATCTCCTGCATCTTCACGTTGCCGGCGTTCAGTTTGAACACCCACATGGCGAGGTACAGACCGTAGACGATGCCAGCCACGGCGGCAATCAACGCAAAGGTCACTATCGCTGAATCACTCACAGGATACCCTCCTCACAGGTTAGTCAGGATTGGTTGTTGTCACACGGTTCCCGCTGGCTTCACCGTCTACCGTTCGCGAATCAAGGGGGAACAGAAGGTGATGCAGAATCAGCTGAGGCAAACGCCGGTGGAAAGCGGCGTCATTCTATACGCATGCCCAAACAGGATCAAGCGCAAAGGCATCGGGAGTGCTGCCTATATCGGGGCGGTCCTCTAAGGTGAATGCCCAGCTTGCCATTTACATCCGTATCGCTATAATACCGCCGCAGATGACAGGCAAAACCCTAGTTCAGACGGCCTCCCGACCCTTGCTTCAGCCCTCGCTTTGGATGGTTTTCGGACTCGTCTCTCTGTGGACCGTCCCCGCTTCGGCCGAACTGATGGAACTTGCCGAGGTGATCGCGCATCCCCAGCATTACGATCGGAAGGAAGTGGTCGTGATGGGTCAGGTCAGCGGTTTGCAGCAAGTCACAGACAAACAGGGACAGCCGGCATTTCAATTCATGCTCAAGGACAATGCTGGGACCTTGAAAGTGATCAGCCGCGTGCCGGTGCAGGATGGCGATCAGGTCATTGTCGAAGGCACCTTTACCCGCCGTCGCCAGGGTGGCCGCATCGCGGTATACAATGAAGTGAGTGCCGTTGTGGTGCGTCCCCTCAACCAGTTCAATGCTGACCTCGTAGGATAGCCCCTCCCTATTTCCTAGGTCCTTTCCCAGTATCCAGTCCTCGATTCCCATACGAGAGTGGATGAGAGCGGACGTCGTGCGTGGAGGTTAATGCGCACGTACAGATGCCACGTCACTATCACAAGGAGGACTCCATGAAATCAGTTATGCTCTCAGTGCTCGCGGCCGGACTTCTGTTGTTCGGAATCGGCGCGGCTCAGGCCGCGAATCCGATGTCGGAGAAAGAAGCCTCGCCCACAATGAAGGAGCGCATCACGAAAGACACGGTCAAAGGCACGCTCATGAAGACGGAGGGTGAATACTATTGGATCAAGGACAACGACGGCAAGGAAGTGAAAATTCACGTCGATAAAAGCACGAAGATGGACAAGGTCGTGCCGGGCGATATGGTCAAGGCCTATATCACCGACAAAGGCCATACCACCACTCTGCAGCGCGCGGATTAACAGTGACAGCGGCCGCAGTCGCGGCGCGGGTGATCGCCAGCGCCGTGCTGCGTGACCGTCTGTCCCGAAGGGAGGTGTGGGCATGGCACGCTACGGCAAGAGTGCCCAAAAATCCGTCAAGCGAACGATGCATAAACGGAAGAAGGGCACATTGACCAGCGGCAAGAGTGGCAAGCGAGTCAAGAGCCGCAAGCAGGCGATTGCGATCGGCTTGTCGGAGGCCCGTCGGAAAGGCGCCAAAGTCCCGAGAAAGAAAGCCGCCTGAACTGCCGCTTCTCAGTGGCCGTCCGTCGTCCTGGATGGCCACTGCCTTCATCGCCCATCTTTTACCTCATGGCCATTCGCATTCATCGCTACTGGAGGGTGTATGCAAAAGCCACAGAAGACGCTGAGTGATGTGTTTCATGAATTCGCAAAGAAGCTCGCAACCGCCGTCGGCTTGCCTTGGGCGTTCATAGGAGCGCTCACGATTGTCATGGTCTGGTCGGCGACCGGCCCTCTATACAACTATTCTGACACCTGGCAGCTCATCATCAATACCGGCACGACGATCGTCACTTTTTTGATGGTGTTTCTGATTCAGAACACGCAGAACCGCGACGCGAAAGCCATTCACCTGAAGCTCGACGAGTTGATCCGCTGCATTAAGGGCGCGCGAAATACGCTGATCGACCTTGAAGAGATGTCTGAACAAGAACTCGATCACTTACAACGACAATTCGTGAAGCTGCGGCGCCGGCATTAGGAGCCCGTTCGCCAGGGGGCATCCCAGTACTGGGATCGAGGGGACTGTTGTAGACAGTGAACCATCGACAAAGGAGGGAACGTCATGCCCAATACCAACGCGTCGTTTTCACCTCGGATGCGAAGCGACGAGCTCAGGGAACAAATCGGCAAGCTCGAACAAATGCATCATCGGGCACCGGTCCTTCCGACGCTCGACGGCTTCGATGCCGAGACGGAAGCGCTTCTCGGCCGGCTCTACGGCCCCACCCACAAGTACGTTGAAGCGTACAAGTACGCGACGGTGTCCGAAGCGGAGGCGTTGGTTAACCTCCCGGAATCTGCCCAAGAGCCGCTGGCCAAGGACCTCCCTAAAACCGGCGTGCAACAGCGTCGTCAAGTGCTGCTTGGTATTCTCACGGAAATGCAGGACATGGAAGCGAAGGAGGTGTCTATGCTTACCGGGGAAGACCACGAGGATCCTCCACAAGTCTAGGTACCACCTCGCCTATTGACTGTTGGTTTGTCCCCTCCTGCGCTCTTGACGGCAGGAGCTCCGTGATTATTTGTCCACTTGTTCCGTTCATGGAGATTTGCACCACGCTTGGGGGCTCAACATGAACAATGTACGAAAAGAAATTCGCGATCTGATCAGCATCAATGAGAAAATCCAGAGCGCGTTGCTGAGTGGCGATCGCATCTCTGATGACGAAGCCACCCTGATCCGCCAGTGCGCCAGCGAATTGCTGGCAAAAATCCCGGCGCCGAAGTAATGGACGAGGGACGGACATGTCCTTGACGGCCAGACGATGGGAGAAGGGGCTGGAGACCAGGCTGCGCCGTAAGGTGAGAAGGGGGAGGAGCCGCCGCTCTCCCCTCGCCCGCCGTTGAAGCGACAAAAAAAGCAACTCCTGTACAAACACTGCACGTCCGCGCCCTGCTCATACTCAGCCGTAGAGAACCTGACGGTTGTCGCGGGATACACTGAGCGGCCGTTTTCCTGCAAAAAGCCGCCCTAATCACGGTCACAAAGAGAAGTCTGCATTTGCGGGGTAGTGGCACCTCCCTTGCTTATCAAGCCGTTTGGACAGGACTTCCTCTAGGGGCAAGGAGGCAGCATGAAGAAGCCAGCGGAACTGATCATACTGAGCATGCTCGGTGTCGGCGCTCTATTGGCGCAAGGCTGTGCGACCCACTCCGGATCCGCGAGCGGTGACGAGTATGCCGAAGAACTCGTCGACGAGCCGATGATCAAGCACATTCCACCCCCGGAATTTTCCGGCAAACCGACATCCAGGTCGCGCCTTTCCCCTCGTGCTGAACTTTCGGCAATCAACGCAACCGGCCTTGCCCCGGGTGCCTTGTCCGATGTGCTCTTTGACTTTGATCAAGCGGTCTTGCGGAGGGACGCCCTGCCAATTCTGGAAGCCAATGCCGAGCGGCTCGACCATGACGGCGTGAGGCGATTGACGCTTGAAGGCCGAGGGGATGAAATCGGTACTGCGGCCTACAACTTGGTTTTGGGCGAACGCCGTGCGAAAAGTGTGAAAGCCTATCTGCAGGAACTTGGCTTAGGGATTCAGTTCAAAACCGCGAGTTATGGCAAGGAACGCCCGCTATGCATACAGCACAGCGAAGGATGCATGCAAAAGAACCGCAGCGTCCACTTTGTCGTAAAAGACTAGAGCTCGCGAGTCAAATAGCCATAAACAAGAAGCCCGCTTCCGGAAGCGGGCTTTTTTATGGCGGGCGAAGGGGTCGTTGGTAGCCTGGGGAAGTATCCAGAACCTGGGTTCCATCCGCTGTCTCTCTAATAAACAACGACTCAGTC
>DATELB010000035.1:0-15791 GCA_035277085.1 Nitrospira sp.
TCGCACGACTTTTTCGGCCGCGAGCGATCCGTCCCGGATGCAATCCGGGATTCCCACGCCTCGGTAGGCCGACCCGGTGAGCACAACACCGCCGTAGCGGCTCAATGCTACCTCAGCCTCCTCTAACCGATCCAGGTGCCCGAGGACATATTGCGGCATGGCCTTGATCCACCGGTTCACTTCCACATACGTCGGCGATGACCCCAGCCCGCAGATCTGCTTTAACTCGGCCCTCACGCGGGCGACCAGGGCATCATCCTCGAGGTCGAGAATGGCTTCACGTCCGACTCCGCCGACATAGCAGCGTGCAAGGAACCGGTCCGGGGGAGCGCGGTGCGGCCACTTGAGCGACGTCCAGGTCGCGGCGATCACATCCCGTCGTTCGACACGAGGCACGACGAAGCCGAATCCCTGGACCGGCCCGCCGACCACGGAACCGGGATAGGCCAATGCAATCGTCGCCGTGGACGCGTACGGTATCATCTCAAGCAATCCGGCAGCGATAGGCGTCAAGGGGCGCAACAGGTCCGCCGCAGCAAACGCCGGTGTCGCCAGCACCAGGCCGTCAACGGAGAGCGCAGAGCCGTCTTGCAGCATGACGTCGTAGATCCATCGCCCTAGTTGGTTCGAGCGCACGCGCAGGGACTCGACCCGGATGCCGCTCGTCAACGTCACGCCCCGGGCCTTCAATCGGCGGACGAGCGCGTCCACCAGCGTTTCCAGACCCGGCTTCAGACTGACAAACATGCTTCGCCGAGCGTCGCCTCCTCGATCTGCTTCACGGCGGGCCGATTTCGCCGCAAGCAATCCCCGGAGCACGCTGCCATGCCCCTGTTCCAACTCAACGAAGCGCGGGAAGGTCGCTCTCACGCTCATCTGCTCGGCATCGCCGGCATAGATGCCCGCCATGAGCGGCTCCATCACACGCTCGAAAGCCTGCCGGCCGAACCGCCGTCTGAGGAACGAGGCCAGCGATTCGTCTCCGGCGGAGCGTTTCGCTGGGAGGATCACATCCAACGCCATACGAGCGACACCGCCCGGCGACAGCAGGCCGCTCTTCAAAAAAGGACCGATCTGTCCCGGGGTGATCGTAATCAGGCCTTCGGGCAGCTCCCTCAAACGCCCGCCCGAATAGACACATGCCTTCTTGCCAGTATCGTTGGTGTTGATGAGTTCATCGGTGAGGCCGAGCTTGTCGACAAGTTCCAGTCCGGCGGCCTTGCTCGAAAGAAACGAATCCGGTCCGGCCTCGGTCGTCAAATCGCCGATCTTATGGGTGAGGATTTTGCCGCCCCACTGGGAGCCTGCCTCGAGCACCGTGCAACGCAGGGCCATTCCCGAAGCTTCGGCGCATTCGGTGAGGGCAAAGGCCGTTGACAGGCCGGAAATGCCTCCGCCAATGACCGCGACTGTCCGAAGCGGATTCACGATGGAATCGTCAACGAGGATTCGTGGGCGGTGACGACGTCGACAAGCGTCTCAATGAAGTCCGGGGAGTCGTTGAGCATGTCCATGCGCTCGAGCCGAATTCCGCGGGCGGCCGCCAACTGCCTCAACTCAATGTCGATGTCGTAGAGCGTCTCGACGTGATCGCACAGGAACCCGATCGGAGCCACCAACACGTCCCGCTTTCCCGCGCGGGCTAACTCTTCAATAGCGGCTTCGACGGTTGGTCCAAGCCACCGTTCGGCGGAGCGCCCCTGGCTTTGATAGGCGAAGGTGGTTGGCTGGCCGTCTAAAAACCCGGTCAGCGCGTCCACGGTGCCCTTTACCTCGTCGGGATAGGGATCGTTCATCGCCACGATCCGCTCGGGCAAACTGTGGGCCGTGAAGAGGACGGTGACGTCATGGCGGACGGCGGGAGGGAACTTCGCGAGGCTCTTGCGGATGCTGCCGACCATGGCAGCAATCAGCTTTGGATGCCGGTTCCAACTTCCGACATAGCTCACGGAATGGCGGGTGTTCAGGAGCTCCTGCGCTTCTTCGACTTTCTTGCGATACGCGCCGGTGCTCAAGGAGGACTGTTGGGGCGCCATGCAGAAGCCGATGATATGTTCGGGATTATCCGACAGAAGACTCGCGAAGGTGTCTTTGATGAACGGATGCCAATGGCGTAGGCCGACGTAGACGCGATAGTGCCCTCGCGCCGGCTCATTCAGGCGCGCTTCGAGCTTTTTCGCGATGCTGAACGTAATGCCCACCGCCGGAGATTTTCCGCCCGTTGCGCGATAACGCGCTTTGATCTCGGCGACGAGCTCAGGAGGAGTCGGGCGGCCGCCGCGCACGTCCAGCAGGAACGGTTCCACGTTCTCCAGACAGTCGGGCCCGCCCATGGCCATGAGTAGGACGGCAATTGGTTTGGAAGAGGACGGCGTCATTGAAATCGCTTGGATAGGTTACCGCTGACTCAGCTTATGGATCATATCGATGGCGGCTTCGACATGGGCAATCGGCGTTGTCGGCAAAATCCCGTGACCGAGATTGAAGATATGTCCCTTGCGGCCTTGGGCACGACGCAGAATGTCTTCGACCCTGCGTTCAATCTCATGGAGCGGGGCATAGAGCGCGACCGGATCGAGGTTGCCTTGTACGGCGCGATCATAGCCGATCATCGCCCATGCTTCGTCGAGATGCACGCGCCAATCAACGCCGATGACATCGCCTCCGGCTTCGCGCATCTGGCGTAGGATTGCCGTCGTGCCGGTGCCGAAGTGGATCATGGGCACGCCTTCGCGTTTCAATCCCTCGAAGATCAGTTGGACGTGGGGTTTGACGTATTCGGCATAGTCGCCGGCGGACAGGCAGCCGACCCAACTGTCGAACAACTGAATCGCTTGGGCGCCCGCCGCGATTTGCCGGCGAAGGTATCCGGTCACCACGCGTGCCAGTGTGTCCATCAGCTGATGCCAGGCCTCCGGCTCCCGATACATTATGGATTTTGTTAAAACGTAATTCCGCGACCCGCCCCCTTCAATGGCATAACTGGCAAGCGTGAACGGGGCGCCGGCGAATCCGATCAGAGGTACCCGGCCGCGCAGGGCCTCTCGCGCCTGTCGTATCGCCTCGGCAACGTACTGTAATTCATCTCCATCGACGGGCTTCAGCCGCGCGACGTCTGCCCGCTCACGCACCGGATTGTGGATGACCGGTCCCTCCCCTTCGGCAAATTCGAGGTTCAATCCCATCGCTTCAAGCGGCAAGAGGATATCAGCGAAGATGATCGCGGCATCCAAGGGAAATCGGTCGATGGGTTGGAGGGTGACTTGTGCGGCCAGTTCTGGCGTCTTGCAGAGGGCCAGCATGGAATGTTTCGCCCGAAGGGAACGGTATTCGGCCATATACCGTCCGGCCTGCCGCATGAACCATACGGGAGTGCAGTCGACCGGTTCGCGTCGACAGGCCTTGAGAAAGCGATCATTCATAGGGCGGGCATTCTAGCAGGATGATGGCCCAATGCGCATCATCAGCAGGCTGATCCCGAATGACGGTGTCGAAGTCCGCGAATTTTCGTTCAAGTGGACAGGCGCGCCGATTCCGCTACAATTAACAAGGAGTTAAGCAGCCTCTATCATTCGGAGAAATTTAATGTATAATGGGGCTCCATCGTCCAAGGGCCGGTCAGCGAGCTTCAACATAGCCTTGGATTCTGCAGCCCGCCTCGTGAACCACCATCACGTGCCGAGGCACTACTGATCTTACGCTGCTGCGTGTGTGCCCGGCGGACCGCCGGGCTTAACTGGAGGTAAATCCGAATGTCCGACGTGCGTACTCTTCAACCGACCAAGGCGCAAGACCTGTGGTTAACCGTTTTGCGATGGTTCGATTCCTGGGCCGGCCTCGAGTACATGAAGACGGACGGCGTCCCGAAGATGGACTGGCTGCGATGCATTCCCATTATCGCTGTCCACGCCATGTGTCTTGGCGTCATCTGGGTGGGAACAAGCTGGACCGCCGTGGCAGTTGCCGTCGCATTTTATTTCCTGCGGATGTTTGCGATTACCGGCTGGTATCACCGCTATTTCTCGCATCGCACGTTCAAGACGTCCCGTACCGTTCAGTTTCTGTTCGCGGTCCTCGGCGGATCCTGCGCCCAGCGCGGGCCGTTGTGGTGGGCGGGCCATCATCGCCATCACCACATCGCCTCGGATACCCCCGATGACGTGCACTCGCCGCGAGGCGGATTTCTCTGGTCACATATCGGATGGTTCACGTCGCAGACGCATTTTGCCCCCCGCTTGAAAGGCATCGCCGACTTCGCCAAGTATCCTGAGCTGCGCTTTCTCGATCGGTTTGACATTCTCGTTCCCACGATTGCCGGATTTGCGATGTTCGGCTTCGGCAAACTGTTGGAAATTTATGCACCGCAACTCGGAACGAATGGACCCCAAATGCTCATTTGGGGCTTCTTCATCTCCACCGTCGCGTTGATTCACGGCACGTGCACGATCAACTCGCTTTCGCATGTATACGGATCCCAGCGCTACGATACTGGCGATGACAGCCGCAATAATTTTCTGCTTGCGTTGATTACCATGGGCGAGGGCTGGCACAACAACCACCATTTTTATCCGGCGTCGACATGCCAGGGATTCTACTGGTGGGAAATCGACATGACCTACTACTGTCTCAAAGTCATGGAGTGGCTGGGGCTCGTATGGGACGTCCGGGACGTGCCGGTCTACGTGCGTGAACAGAAACGCAAGGAAGAGACAATTGGCGTGCCGCTCACTGCGTTGGAAAGTTAAGTAATCCCAGGTCTACACCCAATCCGATTCCTCCTCGTTCGGCCGCTCCGCGGCCTGTCCTGCCAACGCCGCTCGAATCCGCCGGCTCTGCTGATCGATGACCGCCAGGTCATGCGTCGGGACAAGCCACGCGTCTCGCGGCTCCAATTCGAATCGATAGTGATTGGAGCGTAACGAGAACCACTCCACGTAAGGGTGCGGAACAAGGTTGGGATGCGGATCAAATGAGATCAGGTTCACGGACCCGATTTGCGGATTCTCGAGATCGCCGATGACCTGGCCCGCCAAATCCTCGTCTTCAAAACGGCTGTTGCGAAACTCAATGACCTGCCCGGCAATGTCGGGTTTGAAATCCCCTTTGAGATAGAGCTCGACGGGGCCGACGGCTGCAAACACGATGCGGCCGACGACGGTGCCCTTTTCGCGGTTGTCGAGAAACCCTTCTTGTACCCAGCGACCGTTTCCGAACTTTTGAGCCATGGTTCCTCCGTTTGCTATGCCGGCTCCGTAGCGCCCGCAACTTCCTCGGCGGGCGTCACAAAGGCGCCCATCAAAACCGCCGTCAAAATTAACCCGCTGCCGATCCAGCCTTGGACATCCATCGTTTCGCCAAGAAAGTACCATGACAGCCAAGCCGCGTAGGCCGGTTCCGCGGCAAAAATCAGCGCGACCTGCTGAGCGGGAATCAACTGCTGGGCCCACATCTGCACCGCGAATGCACCCGTCGCGAATACGCCCGTGACGATCAAGCCGATGAGAAGCGCCGGCGATGGGACGAAGGCTTCGCCAGGTGCTTGCTCCAAAGCCATCAATGGAAAAAACAGCAGCGTCATCGCGGTCATCTGCCACAGCAGTAAACTCGGCGCATCGAAGAGACGCGTATACCGTTCAAGACAGACAATGTGGGCGGCAAAGGCCACCGCACAGCCGATCGTCATGACGTCGCCGAGATTCATTGTCGCGCTGGGTTTTACGAGCAGCCATAGGCCAGCCGTAGCGATGACGGTCGCGGCAATCACACGACGATCAAAGCGTCGCAGCATCAAGGGCACGATGATCACGTACAAGGCGGTGAGAAATGCGCTATTGGATGCGCTGGTGTAATGCAGTCCGACCGTTTGAAGGGCGTAGCCAAAGAACAGGTACACGGTTGCGATGCCGCTGGCGGACAGGAGCGCCCGTTCCCGTCGCAAGCGATATCCTGCCATCACAAACCAAGCGCCAATCAACAAGGTGCCGATCAGGAAGCGCAGACTCAAAAACGACAAAGGCGGCATCTGGTCCAATGCCGCCTTGGTTGCGGGAAACGTCGCACCCCAGACAAAAGTGGTCAGCAACAGCGCGAGACGAGGCATGAATGTGGAAGAGGCGAGTGGTAGCGATACCGCTGGAGCGCGTCCGTCACCATCCCGTCAGGGCTTACAGAGGGGGCAGCGCCGGAGGTCAGTCGGTCCAGCCTGTTCCATGGCGGCGAGCGCGCGCTCCTTGTCCGGGTAATCGTACCAACCGCCCCCCCAATAATCCGTCGACGTTTGCGAGGAGGGCACTTCCGAGCATCGATCCCGGTGCAACGTCACCCGGTCGATCGAGTGGGCCACGTGAATCCAATACGTCATGGGTGAATCGTAACGGCTGGAGCGCGGGGAGGTCCTGTCCTTGGTTTAAGGAAGGAGCTGCCATTCGTCCTTTTCTATGAACACTTTGACACCGGTTTCCAATTTTTTGACGTCGTCCTTCTCAAACAGGCGGAAGTACCGCTCGATGCGATCGTCGTCATCGATGCGCTCCTCCTGCATCATACCGTTGTGACCTTTATAGCGTCGAATCAACACCGCCATCCCACGTCCTCCTCGTCAAGCGCGGATATCCCCTAGTCTTCGAACCAGGCAGGTGTGTTACAATAAGGCATACTTTGACGGATGGTCAAGGGCGCTCATCGCGTGATTAAACCGCGAACGTCTCGGGGGACGCATGCCACTCTATGAATACCGCTGCCGACGCTGTGAGAAGCAGTTCGACGTGACTCAATCGGTCCACGCCCGCGCGGAAGACACCGTGTGTCCGTATTGTCAGGAGCAGGACGCCACGCGGTTGTTCTCCTCGTTCGCCTCAACGGTGAAGGGCGATCACAAGCCGGGATTCAAGGAAATGAAAGCGTATGACATGTTGAAAAACCGTTCCGCCGGTTTCTCCAAGCTCCCCCCGTTGTTCGGCGCGAGAAGCGCGCCTCCCGCCATCCAGGATGTCTTCTCCGGCTCGGAGACTCCCCCGCAGACTCCGGACAAGACGGGAAACTGATTCGCTCGCATGGACGTTGTGGCTCGCCCGTTCACCGCCCTCAACCGACGCCCGTCAGGTGTTTTGCGTTCTGTGTTTCTGCTGTGTGCGTGCGGCCTTTCCTTGGTCGCCGGAGCGGCGCTGCCGCCCTCGAGCCGCGCTGAGGCTTCGGGCAATCTCATCATCGTCGGAAACGGACCCGAACTCACTACCATCGAATCCCTGGCGCGCGCATTCGAGAAGGCCAACCCCCGTGCGTACGTTGACCTCGTCTGGGATGACCATTCCAAGCCCGTTGAGATGCTCAAGGCGGGCGAGGCCCATATTGCAGTCACCGGATCAGAGGATTCCTCGCTCACAGCGACGCAGATCGCCTGGGACGGCATCGGAATTCTGGTGCATCTTTCCAACTTCACGAAAGAGGTCACGAAGCAGCAGGTAGCGGACATTTACTCCGGCAAGGTGAAGGAATGGTCGGAGCTGGGCGGCCCCGAGACGAAGATCTTGTTGATCGACCGGCCGAAAAATCAGAACATTCGCGACGCCTTCGAGCGCCAGCTTGGGATCGACGGCAAGATTCCGGACAATGCCAAAATGATCGCCAAGGATGACAAAGTCATCAAGACCGTGGTGGGAACGCTACCGCCACTGTCAGCTATCGCCTATATTTCCCTTACCCAAGGCCTGGCGGTCGTGACCAGCGGGGTGGCGGTTCGGCTGCTGCCCGTCGACAAGGTTGAACCGGAGGTTCCGACGGTGAAGGACGGACGGTACCCCTTGAGGCGGCCGGTCCTACTGCTGTCGAAGAAAGATCCCAATCCCCTGGTCGACGCGTTCGGGCAGTTCGCGCAATCACCTGCAGGCCGGCAAATAATCGCAGAGACCTATATCCCGTTCGACCGCAAATAATCCTGCCTCATCGTTCAAGGAGGGCTGTATGGAGACCTGGCGATCATCAATCTGGCTCATGGGGCTGATCGGGCTATGCCTGATGTCAGTTGTGCAGATCCGCGCCGAAGAACCACCGCCCGGCGACAAGGGCGCCATCGTGGAAGGAGCCGGCTTTACACTCTACGACATGGAATCCATCAAAGGATCGGATGCAGAACGGGTGGAACGCGATCCCGTGTGCGATCGGTCGAAGCGTCCGAAGATTCACAAAGTGGAGCCCGACGAAGCCAAACCGGGCCAAAAAGTCATGATCAAGGGGGAGAACTTTGGAACCAAGGAATGCTTCCACGGCGTCGCCTTCAGCGCGGCGGGACCGATGAAGATCGATTACAAGTTCGTCAACGACACCACCATCGAAGCGACGGTTCCGGATGTGAAAGCCGGCATGTCGTTTATTGATGTCGTGGCCGGCGGCGGCAACGCCCGGTCAAAGGGATTTTTAGTGCAGGCGAAGTAGTCCGCAGGGAAGCGAAGAAGGCCCGCAAGCCCGGCCCTTCTTCGCCGGGCGCTCCCTCATTCCGCCCGCCCAGCAGCCCGGTTTCTTCTCCCACCTTCCCTCGACATTCTTTTTGATCTTATGCTAACTTACGCCTCCTTTGCGCCCCTCTAGTAGAGAGCAGCGCGTGCCGATTCCGCAACAGGAACGAGACATGTTTAGAAAGATTCTGGTGGCCAACCGCGGTGAGATCGCCATGCGGATCATCCGCGCCTGCCGCGAATTAAACATTGCGACCGCCGCGATCTATTCCGAAGCCGATTCAACCGGCATCTACGTCAAGAAAGCCGATGAAGCGTACGTCGTCGGCCCGGGGCCGGTGAAAGGATTCCTGGACGGGCGGCAGATCGTGGAACTGGCTCTCCGCATCGGTGCCGACGCCATACATCCCGGATACGGCTTCCTTTCGGAAAATGCCGACTTCGCCGAGCGGTGTCACGCGTCGGGCATCACGTTTATCGGGCCGTCGCCGGCCGCCATCACGTTGATGGGCAGCAAGGTGAAGGCGCGCGAACTGGCGGAATCCGTCGGCGTGCCGATCGTGCCAGGAACGAAGGGCGGAGTCACCGACGCCAAAGCCGCCGTGGCCTTCGCAAACAAGGTCGGCTACCCTGTCATCATCAAAGCGAGCGCGGGAGGCGGCGGCCGAGGCCTTCGCGTCGTGCGATCGGATGCGGAACTTCGCGACAACATGGAAGTGGCTTCCCGCGAAGCGCAAGCGGCGTTCGGGGACGGCAGCATCTTTGTCGAGAAGTATATCGAGCGGCCCCATCATATCGAATTTCAGATTCTGGCCGACCGGCACGGGCACATCATTCATCTCGGAGAACGTGATTGCTCCATTCAGCGCCGGCATCAAAAACTCATTGAAATCGCCCCTTCCCTGATCCTCACGCCGAAACTGCGCAAGGAAATGGGCGAAGCCGCCATCACCATTGCCCGCGCGGTCAATTACGACAATGCCGGCACCGTTGAGTTCCTGCTCGACCAGGACGGTCAGTTCTACTTCATCGAGATGAACCCTCGGTTGCAGGTGGAGCATACGGTCACCGAACAGATCACCGCGATCGACATCGTGCGGAACCAGATCTCGATCGCAGCCGGCAAACCGCTCGACATCCGGCAGCAGGACGTCACCCTGCAGGGGCACGCGATCCAGTGCCGGATCAACGCGGAGGACCCCCGCAACAATTTTCTGCCCTGCACCGGAACGGTGACCGCCTATCTGTCGCCGGGCGGCATCGGCGTCCGGATCGACGGCGCCGTCTACAAAGACTACACGGTGCCGCCGTATTACGATGCGTTGCTGGCAAAGCTCACGGTGCGCGGCCGGACGTGGGAAGAGACCGTCAGCCGCATGCGGCGTTCGCTCGAAGAATACGTCCTGCGCGGGGTCAAGACCACGATTCCGTTCATGAAGGCCATCATGCAAGAGCAGGATTTTCTCGCCGGACGTTTCGACACCTCGTACCTGGAGACTCACCCCGACCTCTTCACGTATGACGAATTGGAGCAGCCGGAAGATCTGGTGGTCGCGATTTCCGCCGCAATCGCGGCCTACGAAGGATTGTAGTCGGGACGGCGGCTCCTCATTCTGAGACAAGATCAATGGCGTCCAAACGATCCAGCAAGCGGCCTGCGGCGAAGAAGCGCCCGACGGCCGAGGTCTCCAAGCCGTCCTCCCGGTCGCGAACACTCGACATTCAACCGTCCGCCGGCAAGCCGATTCTGATTACCGACGTCGCGCTGCGCGACGGCCATCAATCCCTGCTGGCCACCCGCATGCGCACGGAGGACATGCTGCCGATCGCGCAAAAGCTCGACGCTGTCGGCTTCTGGTCGCTAGAGGTCTGGGGTGGCGCGACCTTCGACACCTGTCTCCGCTTTCTGAAGGAGGACCCTTGGGAGCGGTTGCGGGCGCTCCGCGCGGCGATGCCGCATACCAAGCTGCAGATGCTGCTGCGGGGACAAAATCTCGTCGGCTACCGCCATTACGCTGACGACGTACTTGAGCGGTTCATCGAGCGTTCGGCGGCGAATGGCATCGACGTGTTCCGTATCTTTGATGCGCTGAACGACGTGCGCAACGTCGACCGGTCGATCCGAGAGGTGAAGGCCTGCGGCAAGCATGCCGAGGCGGCGATCAGTTACACGGTCAGTCCCGTGCACAACATCGACCGCTACGTCGACTTAGCCAAGCAGCTCGAAGATCTGGGCACCGATACGCTCTGCATCAAGGACATGGCCGGGCTGCTGGCGCCGCTGGATGCCTACCATTTGGTCCGCCGGCTCAAGGCTGCCGTCAAAGTGCCCATCCATCTGCACTCGCATTACACCTCCGGAATGGCGTCGATGTCCGCCCTCATGGCCATCCTCGGCGGACTCGACATGCTCGATACCGCCATGTCGCCGTTGGCCGGAGGCACATCGCATCCGGCGACCGAGACCATGGTCGCCAGCCTGCACGGCACGCCTTACGATACCGGGCTGGCGCTCGAGTCGCTGTTGCCGATCACCGATCACTTCAGGACCGTCCGCCGGCGCTATCGCCAGTTCGAGAGCGATTTCACGGGCGTCGACGCAGAGATCCTCACCTCGCAGATCCCCGGTGGCATGCTCTCGAACCTCGCGGCGCAGCTGACGGAGCAAAACGCGCTCGACCGGATGAGGGAAGTCCTCGATGAGGTGCCGCGGGTGCGGAAGGACATGGGCTACCCGCCGCTGGTGACACCGACGAGCCAGATCGTCGGCACGCAGGCGACTTTGAACGTCCTGACCGGCGAGCGCTACAAGGTCATCACCAACGAGACGAAGAACTATTTCCTCGGTCTGTATGGCCGCGCTCCGGGGCAGGTGGATCGAGAGATCATGGCGCGCGCGATCGGAGACGAGGAACCGATCAAAACGAGGCCGGCGGATCGTCTGGATCCCGAGTTGGACGCGGTCAAAAAGGATCTTCCCCCTTCGGCGGCCACCGTCGAGGACCAACTGTCCTTCGTGCTCTTTCCCGCCATCGCCCGGGACTTCTTCGAAGCGCGCGAGAAGGGCGACCTCGTGCCCGAACCGCTGGAAACGAGCCCGGCGAAATGGCCGGCGGTGGCCGGCGAGCTGCATTTGGCCCCCGTGGAGTTCAACGTCACCGTCCACGGCGAAACGTATCACGTAAAGGTCTCAGGATCCGGCCGTAAGACCGATGGACGCAAGCCGTACTATATCCGCGTGAACGACAAGCTCGAGGAGGTGTCGCTCGAGGCCATTCAGGAAGTGCTGGCAGGCGTACCCGAGGCTCCCGAGAGCGGCAAAGACGCTAAACCCAAGCGGCCAAGGCCTTCGAAACCTGGCGACGTCGCGCCGCCCATGCCCGGCCGTGTCGTCAAAGTGCTCGTCGCCAAGGACCAACGCGTCAAGGTCGGCGATCCTTTGTTGATCATTGAGGCAATGAAAATGGAAAGCCGCGTCCCGGCACCGCTTGACGGCAAAGTCGCCGCAATCCTCGTGACGGAAGGCGAGAACGTCAAAACGGATGAGACGGTCATCCAACTCGAATAGGGCCGTCCGGCGTTGGGTCGTCTCTTCGCTTGCGGCAGTGCTCATGGCGGCTTGCTCTTCTCCTCCTCCAATGCCTCCGCACTTCGAAGCGTTTGAACGTTTCCCCATTCATACCCTCCAGGTGAAGGGCGAACGCCTCGCGTACCTGGATGTCGGTGAAGGCCGTCCCGTGATTGTGATCCACGGCTTCGGCGGATCAATGTGGCAATGGGAACATCAGCAAGTGCCGCTGTCCAGGGAATTTCGGCTGCTGACGCCCGACCTCATCGGCTCCGGATTGTCCGCCAAGCCGGATATCGAATATCGACCCGACGAAATGCTGGACTACTTCGTCGCGTTCATGGACGCGCTGAACATTCAACGAGCGGCGCTTGTGGGCAACTCGATGGGTGCAGGCCTCGCCATCGGGATGGCGCTTGAACATCCCGATCGCGTCTCGAAGCTCGTGCTTATCGACGGGTTCCCTGCCAACGTGCGTGAACGCTTGACCAGCCCATCCATCCAACGGGCGTTGGATACGCCGGCGCCATCGTGGCTCGCCTCATTCGGGAACTGGCTCTTCGGGGGCCTGCTGATCGAATCCGTCTTGAAGGAGATGGTGCACGACCCTGCACTGCTCACGCCGGCGGTCGTCGAGCGCTCCAACCGCAACCGGCAACGTCCTGGTGTGATGAGGCCGTTGATGACTGCCCGGGGCACGCTGCCCTTGTGGGAAACCGGCTATGCCAAGCGCATAGGGCAGATTCGCCATCCGACGCTCATCGTCTGGGGGGAAGAGGATCGCGTGTTTCCCATTGCCGTCGGCGAAGATCTCCACCGAACGATCACGCCGTCCTCGCTCGTGCGGATTCCCAACGCCGGCCATATTCCTCAATGGGAACAACCTGATCTGGTGAACCCGGCTATGATAGACTTTTTACGGCAGTAGCGACTCAGATTCGAGATGAGAACGCCATGGAGGATGTGATGATGCCGATCCGTGCAGGGCATGTGCTGACCGCTTTCTGTCTGGTGGCGCTGGCATGGGCCGGCTGTGCGAGGGGCGGCCACGAGTTCATGTACAAGAACATTACCGTCGCCGACGGCACGGCAACCGCCGGCGACGGCCACAATGTCCTGTTCAAGGGAAGTCCCGTTTCGCTGTCCGGCAACGGCATCAAAGTCGGCGACCAACTGCGAAGCGTCAAACTGTCTCAGCCGGATAACACGCTTGTCAATCTGACCGACACCGCCGGCAAGGGGAAGGTCCGCATCATCAGCGTCGTGCCCTCGCTGGACACCAAGGTCTGCGAGCAGCAAACGCACTACCTCAGCGAAAAAAACAAGGGCCTCGACAAGATGGTCGAGCTCATTACCGTCAGCATCGACACACCGTTTGCCCAAAAACGGTTTGCGGAGGAAGCGAAGATCGGCAACATTACGTTCCTTTCGGATTTCCGCAATGCCGATTTCGGCAAAACCTACGGGCTGCTTCTGAAAGACCCTCACGTGCTGGCCCGTGCCGTCATGGTCGTCGACGCCGAAAGCAACGTCCGTCACTTGCAGATCACACCGGAACTCGCGCAGTTGCCGGACATGGATGAAGCCTTTCAAGTCGCACGCAAGCTCATTACGGCCAGTGGCCAGACGCTCAGTAAGAAGTGACGCCTCGATCTGTCCGTCCTCAGTCGGCAACTCATCCTTCTGTTTGAGGGCCTGGAATGGCTCATTACGATCTGCTCGTCATCGGCACGGGACCGGCGGGTCAAAAGGCCGCCGTCCAAGCCGCCAAACTGGGAAAGAAAGTCGGCATTATCGAACGGAAGGAGATGGTCGGAGGCGTCTGCATCCATACAGGCACGATCCCCAGCAAATCGCTCCGTGAGGCCGTCCTCTTCCTGTCGGGCTTCCGGCAAAGAAATCTCTACGGCGCCGGTTATCGGGTCAAAGCGCACATCACCATCGAAGACCTCGCCTTCCGCGCCAACCATGTGATCGCGAACGAAATCGACATCGTGAAGAATCAAATGTTGCGCAACCGTGTCGACATGATTTATGGCAAAGCGAGTTTCGCCGATGCCCATCGCCTTCGGATCGAAGGATCGACCGGTGCGGCCGAGCATACCGCGGATTTCATCGTCATTGCTGTCGGCACGGTCCCGGCAAGACCGGCCGAGGTTCCGTTTGACGATGAATCGATCATCGATACGGACGGCATCCTTCGGCTCAAGCGGATTCCCGACTCGCTTACCATCGTGGGAGGCGGGGTCATCGGCACCGAATACGCGTCCATCCTGGCGGCCTTGGGAGTTCCCGTCACCCTCATCGACAAGCGCCCTCGCCTGCTGGAGTTTGTCGACGAAGAGATCATCACGACCCTTCAGGCACAGATGAGAGAGATCGGCGTCACGCTGTATCACGACGAAGAAGTGCTCGCCATCGAGAAAGAGGCCGACCATCACATCAATGTCTGCCTCAAGCAGGCGAAGCCGATACACACGAGTACCCTGATGTACGCGGTCGGACGCGAAGGGGCGACGAGGGATCTCAATCTGGAAAGCATCGGCATCACGCCGGATCAGCGCGGCCGACTGTTCGTCAACGCCCACTTTCAAACCTCCGTCCCCCATGTCTACGCCGCGGGCGACGTCATCGGGTTCCCCGCGCTCGCATCGACCTCGATGCAGCAGGGCCGCCATGCATCCTGCCATGCATTTGGCGTTTCCGACCGGACGGATACAGATCTCCTGCCCTTCGGGATTTATGCGATTCCCGAAATCTCCATGGTGGGCAAGAACGAAGAGGAACTCGCCCGAGAGGACGTGCCCTACGGCGTCGGCATCGCCCGTTACCGGGAAATTGCCAGGGGACAATTGATTGGCGACGAGACGGGTATGCTCAAGCTGCTGTTTCACCGGCAGTCGCGCGAACTTCTCGGCGTACATGCGATCGGTGAAGGCGCCACCGAACTCATTCACATCGGACAAGCCGTCATGGCGTTCAAGGGTAGGCTCGAATACTTTATCGACACCGTCTTCAACTATCCGACGCTGGCAGAATGCTACAAGGTCGCCGCCTTGGACGGCATCAACAGGCTGCCGAGACCTTGGGCGCAGCCCTCGTAACGCCATGTCCTTTTCACAGCACCTTCGACAATTGGCTCAATCCATCTGGGATGCACAACTCAGCCATCCTTTTGTCGCCGCCCTCGGCAACGGCACCTTGAGCGAGCGCAAATTTCGCTACTACATCCTGCAGGACGCCCGCTTTCTCGGGGAGCTGGCGCGAGTCTTCTCGGCAGCCGCTCTCCGTGCGCCGGATTCGGAATCCGCCCTGCGGTTCACCAAGCTGGCGGAAGAGACGATCGTCGTCGAAAGAAGTTTGCATGAAGGATACGGCAGCAAGTGGAAAATGAGCCGCACGCAAATGACGTCGGTGCCGATGGCGCCGACCAACTATGCGTACACCCGGCACATGCTCGCTGTCGCTCAGTCGGGATCGGCGGCGGAAATCACCGTCGTCGCCCTGCCCTGCGCCTGGATCTATTGTGTCGTCGGCCGCCATCTGTTGCGGCACGGTCCTCCGCCGAAGAACCATCCCTATCGGGATTGGCTGATGCTCTATGCCTCGCCTGAGTTTGCCGACGTGCAGCGCTGGATGCGCAAGAAAGTGGATCAGTGGGCGAAGACGGCGGGAGAAGAGGAAAAACACCGCATGGAGGATTCGTTCATCGTCAGCTCGCGCTACGAGTGGATGTTCTGGGAGATGGCGTGGAACGAGGAAAAGTGGCCGGT
>DATELB010000036.1:0-3330 GCA_035277085.1 Nitrospira sp.
TCGGCCTTGCGGCCTTGACGGGAACCGTGATGCGGACGGGAGGAGGCGGGGGCTTCTCGGCAGCCCAGGTCGAAGACGAGCTCGCGCAGGTCGGTGGCCGCATGACCATCACGATCGGCCGGCAGTCTGGAACCGCATCCCTCGACATCCTCAAGAAAGACCTCCCGGATACGCTGCGAGTGTTCGCCGGCGCGATCCGGGCACCCGCGTTCGACGCCGCCAGCGTGGAACTCGCCAAGCTACAGGCCATTGAACGCATCAGAAGGCGCGAGGACGAACCCGATTCGATCGCCAGCCGTGAATTTACCAAGCTGCTCTATGGTCCCGGCCATCCGGCCGCGCGGGAAGGTTCGATTGAATCGGTAGCGCGAATCACCAGGGAAGATCTGTTGGCCTTTCATCAGCGCACGATCCATCCCAACGGCATCATTCTCGGTGTCACCGGCGATTTCATGAAAGACGAGATGGCGGCGTTGCTCCGGGATGCCTTCGGAGACTGGGAAATGGGACCGGTGCCGGAACTCAAGATGACCGATGTGCCGGAACAAGAAGCGGAACGAGCCGTCATTCACTTCATCAAGAAAAACACGTCGCAGACCTATCTTCGAGCGGGGCGTCTGTCGGTCAAGGAGACCGACCCGGATTATATTCCGCTCGTCGTTGCCAACGATATTTTTGGCGGCGATTCATTTGTCGGCCGGCTCTACAATGAGGTACGGACCAAGAGAGGTCTCGCGTACTCTGTCGGCAGCGAGCTCAGAACGGGAATGTACAACCAGAGCATGTGGCTCGTGTGGGCCGAAACGAAACTGCCTTCAACCATGGAAGTCCTTGGACAGTTGGAGGCAAACCTCGCGCGAATGCGCACGGAATTCGTCAGTGACGCGGAACTGAGGCAAGCGAAGGACGCCTGGGCGAATTCGTCGGTATTTGACTGTTCCAGCACATCGAAGATCGTGAGCCGGCTCATGAAACTGGAGTACGATGGGTTGCCCAAAGATTTTTACCATCAGCTGCGCAAGAACATACTCAAGGTGTCGAAAGAAGAGATCTTGGCGGTCGGTCGGAAATATCTCCGGTTGGATCGCTTGAAAATCGTCGCCGTGGGATCGGGCGAGTCACTGCCCAAAGAGCTATCGACGTTTGGCGACGTCAAAGAAATTTCGTTGAACGATCAGGATGACACGCATCCGTTCATTACCAGCCAACTCTGCTTCGACAGCACCCAAGGTTCGCCCTCATGTGCCCCCTGACGCGGCATGTCACATCGCAGATGCCCCCCCGGCGTGCATTAAATCTACCGCATTCAGCTTGCCGCCAGGTTCGTTACAGTAGTTGCCTCTCGAAGCTCGTCGGGTGTTCCGGCGTGTCAGCGCCATAGGCGAACCCCCAGCCCATCGCACGAGAGTCCGGTTGATACTGCGATGTCCCCATTCCGCCTACAACCTTGTGCGATTGCGTGAAGGTCGGATTTCTTTTCTTGACGTCAGCAAACCGGCGAACCGATACTACAATTGGAAACTACGGAAGCGCGCCGATTCTCCGCTCATCAGCCGGTGACTCGATGTACGCTCAATCCGTCCTCATCGCCGACCCCAATCCTGCTGTCTGGCAAGAGCTGTCTCAAACCCTGAGCAGAGGTGCACTTCATAGACAGTTCGGTTTTTGCGCGAGCTCTGATGAAGCCCTTGACCGAATCGACCATCCTGACTCTCGCTATGACGTCGTCATTTCCAGTGCCGGCTTCGCTGAAGCCGAGAATTGTTTCTTGCTAAATGGTCTTAAATGCTTATGCATGCCGCTGGTCATCACCGGGGACGCGACAACGCTCACATCGACCCGACGGGTACTTCAAGGTGGGGCATTTGGACTTATCCGCCTTCCAGTTGATGATCATCGCGCGTCAGACACGCTGCTGTGGGCATCCGAATTAAAGAAGATTCTGCGGCGGGAGACTGCTTATCGTGACATGCTGAACAACTATGCCGAGCGTCTGAATGGCTGTCCGCGGGACCACCAACTTGAAGAGGTGTTATTGCGTTCCTGCGTGATCTTCGAAAGCACGTATGACACGTGGAAAGAAACCATCGCGCACATCGAGCAAAGTGTTGAGCGGTTGGAGCGCGCGGCGATTACACTGGAAGATGAGGCACGGATCCAGGCTTACGTTCAATTATGCGAGTTAGAAGCCGCGAAGAGGATGTCGTAGGACCGTCTCACGTCTTTCAACAACGGCTTGCATAGCACTGCGTCATTGCCAGAGAGGGTCTACCGTTTATTTTGCGCGACGAGGGTCAGCACGATCACTTGGGGGTAAATGTCGCAGTCGCTGTCATGTTGGCATTGATCGTGATGGTACATGTCCCTGTCCCACTGCAGGCTCCCGACCACCCTGCGAACCTCGACTGCCCGTTAGGGGCTGCCGTCAGCGTGACAGGAGTGCCTTGCGCGTAGGCCTGAGTACAGTCATTCCCGCAGTTGATACCGCCTGGATTGCTTGTCACGGTGCCGCCACCAGCTCCCGATTTAGTCACTATGAGAGTAAACATAGGCACTGTGTTGAACGTTGCAACGACCGTCTGACTCGTGGCCATGACCGTCGTGCAGGTCCCTGTTCCGGAGCACCCGCCTCCGCTCCAGCCGGCGAAAACGGACCCCGCTGACGCTGTTGCACTCAGTGTCACTGAACTGTTCGTTGGGAAAGAACCATTAGCTGAGCTACAGCCACTTCCGCAATTGATGCCGCTCGGATTGCTCGTCACGGTGCCAGTTCCCGTTCCTGCCTTATTGACCGTGAGCGTAGAAGGGACGGCATTGAAGGTGGCTGTCACCGATCTATTCTGAGTCATCGCAACCACGCAAGTCCCAGTCCCGCTGCACCCGCTTCCGCTCCAGCCGCCGAAGCTTGACCCCGTCGACGGTGTCGCTGTCAATGTCACTGACGTCGGACTTGTGAAGACGAAACTACATGTAGCCCCGCAATTGATGCCGGCGGGGCTGCTGGTCACGGTTCCTACTCCTGCACCGGCCGAGGTTACCGAGAGGGTAAACGTATTCGGAGGCGGCGTGAAGTTCGCCGTGACCGTCTGGTCGGTGCTCATCACGACCGTACATGCACCAGTCCCGCTGCAGCCCCCTCCACTCCAACCGGTAAACGTCGAGCCGCCAGTGGAGGCGGCGGTCAGAGCGACCGTGCTGCCGTTCGGAAAATCCGCAGCACAGGTCGTTCCGCAAGAGATTCCGCTGGGATTACTGGTCACTGTGCCCGTACCGGTTCCCGGCTTGTTGACTATCAACTGGTGGGTGAGCGCTGGGGCTACACTGAACGTG
>DATELB010000037.1:0-7760 GCA_035277085.1 Nitrospira sp.
GCCCAGCAGATCAAGCTCGGCGAGGAGCAGGTGAAAACCGCCCAGGAGGCCCTGGGCCTCGCCAAGCAACGCTATAAATTGGGTCTCGGCTCCGTGGTGGAAGTGACCCAGGCTGAAGTCGCGCTGACGGGCGCCCAGACACGTTTGGCCGAAGCGCAGTATGACTACAAGATTGCGGAGGTCACGCTCGCATACGCGTCAGCGGGAAGCGCGCACTTGGAGATCGATCCAACCATTCGCTAGGCCGCATGGCGGGGGACGTCATGGCTGATGCTGCCAGACTACACGGGCGGTCACCGACGCCTGCCAACGGCTCATGTCGATGACGAGTTCGTCCTTGGTGTTCGCGAAGATCGTGTCCCACATGCTGCTGCGCTGCCTGACCACGGCGTCCGAAGGCTCGAAATAAAGATCGAACCCTTTGGCCGCCGTCGGGCGCATGGGATACCTACGATCGTAAATCATGCCATAGGTCGGGATACCGTAGACGATCTGCCAGTTGCCGAGAATGACGTGTAAGTAGCCTTCGTGAACGTAAAGACCGCCGGAGGTGATCACGCGTTTGACCGAGGTTTGCGGCTGGCTGAGATAAAACGTGACCCGTTCGTTGTATCTCGCCGACGAAAAGGCCTCGACCAGTTGTGGAGCCAGGAGCGCCACCTCCTCATCCTTAAACACCGGGACGACCGGTGCCTCTCCCTGCAACCACTTTTGGAGCCAAATGCGGTGTTCTTTCACCGTCATGCCGGTGAGGAGGCGGGTGACCTCCTCCACGGTGAAGGGTTTTGGATGGGCGTGATGTCCCGGCGGCCATTCCGGCAGGACCGCATCATCCTCTTCCAATCGGACGTAATTGACGGGATCTTCGTAGATCGTGCGGTAGGGAACTTGAGGAATCGCGCAGGCCGACAATGCAAGAGCGGCGAACAGGACCACCAGGACGACACGGGTCGCCCCGAATCGGGCCCTCGCGCTTTCAGCTTTGGCACTCACCACTGAACACTCAGCAGTTTAATCGGCGATGGCAACCGTCATTTCCACCCGCTCGAGCGGATTGTCGCGGCCGTCGCGCTTCATGTTGACGACCGCATCGGCCACTTCCATGCCGCTGACGACTTCTGCGAACGCCGTGTATTGCCAATCCAAGAAATGCGCATCGGCCACGCAGATGAAGAATTGCGACCCGGCGCTGTCGGGGTCGTTGGCCCGCGCCATCGAAACGACGCCACGTTTGTGCGGCTTGCTGTTGAACTCGGCTTTGACCTTGTATCCTGGACCTCCCATGCCGTGGGAGGCGCGGTCGGGATTCTTGCTGTTGGGATCGCCGCCCTGGATCATGAACTGGGGAATCACGCGATGAAAGGTCGTGCCGTTGTAGAATCCTTTTCGCGCCAGGTCGATGAAATTCTTGACATGGCCGGGCGCGACATCGGGGAAAAAGCGCAGCACGATGTCCCCGATCCGCTGGCCCTTGCTGGTGATCGAAATCGTCGCTCTCGTCTTGTCGGTCGCGTCAGCCATGCATCTCTTCCTTTCTTCGCTCGTCGGCGATCTCGCCCCACTACCGGAAAAGAAACGGCGGCGGTGCAATGCCCGCTTCCAGTCCCTGGTTGATGGCACTCCAGCTCTTGCCGTCGTCGTCGCTGCGAAAGGCGCCGGCATTAGTGCCGGCATAGAGCGATCCGCTGGGCGACTCGACGAGGACCTGCACGGCCATGCTGGTCAAGCCGTTGTTCAACGGGACCCATTGGCGGCCCTTGTCCGTGGTCTTGAAGATCCCGTGTCCTGTCGCGACGAACAATCCGCGGCTGTTGAACACAATGCCTCGAATCGAGTCGTTCGGCAAGGCCCGGCTGATAGCACGCCATGTCATGCCGCCGTCCTGGCTTCGGAACACGCCGCCGTCGAACGTTCCAGCGTAAATGCCCCCTTCAGAATCGATCGTCAGCACCCGGATAAAATTCTCGATCATCCCTTCGTGATCCTTTAATCCATGGGACAAACGCACCCAGCCGGTGGAATTGGCCTTGAAGCGCAGAACGCCCTTGCCTGACGTACCGGCGTACAAGGTCCCGTCCGTGGATTGGGCCAAGGCGTGCACCAGGATCTCGTCGAGGCCGCTCGTCACCACCGTCCAATGGTTTTCGCCCGTGTGCAGCCGGTAGACGCCGTCACCGGTCCCCGCGTACACAACATCGGCTACGGTGAGCAAGGTTTTCACTTCTTTGCGTTTGAGCCCGGCATTGATTGACTGCCAGGTTTTACCTTGATCGGTGCTGCGAAACACTCCCTCGCGAAAGGTGCCGGCATAGACCGTTCCATCTTTCGCCGTAGCCAACGACAAGATGAAGGGATCGCTCACGCCCTCACCGGATTTTATCCAGGTCGATCCCCGGTCTTCGCTGCGGAAGAGGCCGAAACCGAAGGATCCGGCATAGAGCACGTCGGATCCCACGACCGTGAACGCCTGAATACTGGCGGCCTGCTGATCAAAGGGGACGGGTTGTCCGGACGCCGAATAGACCGCCAACAGCAACAGCAACGTCATCACCGCGGTGAGCGCTCGTCGTGTCCTCATGGCTCCCATCTTACCGGACACGATGGCCCGCTGTCCTGATCGGCAGGTCGGGGTCCATGGGCAGATCCACGTCGCTGGATTGACCGCGGCCGAAGAGCCGCGCGCCGATGATGCCGATCTCATAGAGCACCATCAACGGCACTGCCATCAACATCATCGTGAAGAGTGTCGCGTCGGGGGTGATGACGGCCGAAATGATCAAGGCGCTCAGGATGGCGTGCTTTCGGTATTTTGCCAATTGACGGGCGGAAATGACGCCGACGCGAGCCAGCACCGTGAGCACCAAGGGCAATTCGAAGGCGCAGCCGAACGTCAGCAGGAATTTAACGTTGAAATCGATGTAGGTGCCGACGCTCAGTTCCGGGGTAATGTCCCGGTCCATGCCGAAACTGACGAAGAAGTCGATGACCAGCGGCAGGATGACGAGGTTACAAAACAGCAGTCCCAAGGCAAAAAGCGCCCCGGCGATGAGGATCAGCGGGATGCCCCAGCGCTGCTCCCTCGGGAGCAGCGCCGGCTGCACGAACTTCCACAACTGATAGAACACGACCGGCAGGCTCGCCAGTACTGCAGCAAGGAACGAGACCTTGATTGAAGCGAACAAGGCTTCGGTGGGCCCATAGAACACCAACGGATTGGGGAAGGGGCGGTTGAGCCATGCCACCATTTCGGCCGAAAAGGCGAAAGCGATCATCATCGATACCAAGATCGTGGCCCCGATGATGATGAGGCGCCGTTTGACGGTCTGGATATGTGCGGCCAGGGGGTTGATGATCGGCGGCATGAACGGTGTTCCGGTCGTTGCCAGTCAGGCCCACCATGACGTCCTCAGTGGGCGGTGGCGTGCGAATCGTGATCGCGATAGACGCGGATCAATTCCGCCATCTTGTCTTTCTTCGCGAGCTTTTCTTTCTGCATCTGTTTCTTGGTTAATTCTTCCGATGGTGTCAACACATGACGTTTTTGCAACTCATTCAATTCCAGGTCCAAGCGATGGTGGGACTCTTCCAGTTCGCGGAATTCTGTGTTGGATTGGCGCAGCCGCTCCACGATCACATTGTCCGTCAGCATTGTTGTACCTCCTGGTTGAGTGACTATTGCAGTGGCTGGTCTCCTCTTTCGTCAGGGCACACCGGAGAGCGGGCGCCCGTGACGACAACGGGGTCCAATTCCATGAGCACGGCATCTTCTTGTGGATCGGTGTAGTACTTCGGCCGGACGGCCGTTTGAGAAAAGCCGAACCCTTGGTACAGGCGTTGAGCGGCGTGATTCGAGGCCCGGACTTCGAGGACGGCCCGATGAGCGGCTTGGGAGATGCCCGTCTGTAGTGCGGTGGCGACCAGGGATTTGGCGATCCCGCGATGCCGCATCGACTCGATCACCGCCAGATTCATCAGCCGGATTTCCTCGAAGACGATCCAATAACACAGATACCCGACGATCACCTCAGATGAGGCGTGAGCCCCCTCCTGCCTGGCCACCAGGAAATGTGCGAAGGGGTTGCCGCTCAGCTCTGCTTCCAACATTTTGCGCGTCCAGGGAGCCGAGAAGCAAGCTTCTTCTATTCTTAAAATTTCTGATAGACATTCAGGGGTTGCGGGCTCGATGGTCCAGATGAGCGCCGTCATGGTTTCCGCCTCGAATGAGCCGGCTTCGTCGACAGCCGTCCCTTGATCTTCCCGGCAATCTTCTGCCGCCGTCTCGTCAGGGGTGACAGTCCTCCGGACTGTTCGTATCTGATCTCGGCTTCCGGACGCTGAACATAGAGCGGACTCACGCCGAGGCCGGCCACCTCTCCGCGGGAGAGCAGCAGGAGGCCGGCCAGGCCGACCGATACCGCAGAAGGTTTGCTCTGTGCCGCCGCTTCCATGAGAACGGCCGTGGACCCTGCATTCGCCGTGATCGCCGCCTTCTCGGTTTCCCATCCCTCGCCGTAGATCGCGACCGGACCGCTGAGTTGTTTGGCCAGGGCGCCTGCATCGCCGACCTGCTCGGGCGCGAGCCGGTCCAACCGGTCCTTTCCCCGCCATTGAAATAGCGCCCAGTAGAGTTCGCCGCGCCGGCTATTGATGACCGGGCAGATCGCGTGTGACGCACTGCGCAGATTCCACGCCATCCCTTCAAGCGTCGGCACGACGGCCAAAGGCAACTGCGTGACCGTGCGGATGCCGAGCACGGTGGCGAGGCCGACACGGAGCCCCGTGAAGGATCCGGGGCCGATCGACACGACGAGACCGTCCAACTGTGCCGGCAGGTATCCCGACGCCGAAAACAGCCGGTCGATTGCCGGCAGGAGCAGCTTCGCGTGCGAACCAGCCGCATCCTGGTCGTGTCTCGCGACGACCCGCTCGCCATCGAGGAGAGCGACACTTTGCCAGGCCGTCGCGGTTTCGACTGCGAGGATTTTCATGGCTGCGCGTGAAGGGGGGCCGTGACCACCATCACCCCTGTGCGAGTTCGCTCGGCTTCAGGGTGGTATTCGGAATCAACTCATGAAAGGTCACCTGCACGCTCCCCTGCCCGCGGCCGTCCTCGAGCACGATCTTGAAGGGCCGCAGCAACCGGCTGCCCGCAGCAGCGCCGGAAACGGCGTCTGGTTCGCCGACAGCACGGAAGTCGTCATATTGAATGGTCGCGTCGACGTCACCCGTCTCGGTCAATCGGTCTTCCTTTACGACAAGGAGCGTTTGCCGGTCGAACCATAGCCGCCGATGGACCGATGCGCTGCCGTCAGCGCCAGGCCGGGAAATGTCGAGCCGATACCGGTCGCCGTCTTGGACGAGGCTGGCGGTCTCATCGGCGCTGACGCTGCCGGTGCCGAGCACGCCTCTCATGGCCCAGACGCTCAGTTGGAATGGCCGCGCCAGTTTGCCCATCTCGCTCAGGTCGCCGGGGTGGCCTGACAGGACACGGCCCATCGTGGGCAGCCGCAAGGTAAATTGATCGTCGGCCTGGACAAACTCAAATAACTCACTGCCGATGGCCGTGAACCCGCGAAGCCGCATGGCGTTGGGACGCCGGTAGAAGACCGTGCCTTCGACCCGGGTCGCAATCGGGATGATCCCGCCGCGGACCTTGGCGCTGAAAAGGCCTTTCATAGTCTCAATCGCGAGCTCCCTCTGACGCAACAACGCCGTCAATTCGTCCGCCGTCGCCTGCTTCAGCTGAATGTCTTCCCTGGGTTCGGACGTCGTGCAACCGGAAACACCCAGAGCGAATAACAGGAGGCAACACTGTGAGAAGGCCGCAGCCGACCTACGCGAGCACGACATCCAACGCCTCCCCCACTTCGCTGATTCCGACAAGCTCGATGCCGTCGATGGGGTCGAGCTTCGCCAGATTGCGCTCGGGAAGCAAACAGCGCTTGAAGCCCATCTTCGCGGCTTCGCGGATGCGCAGTTCGGCCTGGGTGATGCCGCGCACTTCCCCGCCGAGCCCCACTTCGCCCAAGACGAGCAAGCCGGGTTCAATCGCTACCTCACGAAGGCTTGAGGTGACGGCCGCCACGATTCCAAGATCGATGGCCGGCTCGTCGATGTGCATGCCGCCCACCACATTGACATAGACGTCTTGTCCGGACAGATGCAGCCCCAATCGTTTTTCCATGACGGCCAATAGCAGCGATACCCGGTTCAAGTCCACGCCGTTGGCCATGCGTTTGGGCATGGCATAACTCGTCGACGAGACGAGCGCCTGCAATTCCACCAGGATCGGACGCGATCCTTCGAGGCTCGACACGACGACAGAACCGGTGCTGCGCTGGGGACGCTCGCCGAGGAACAGCTGGGAGGGATTGGCGACTTCTTCGAGGCCTGATTCTTTCATTTCGAATACGCCGATCTCATTGGTGGATCCGAAACGATTTTTAACCGCCCGCAGAATGCGATAGCTGTGACCTTTGTCGCCCTCGAAATACAGCACTGTATCAACAATGTGTTCCAACAGGCGTGGGCCGGCAATCGCGCCTTCCTTCGTCACGTGTCCGATGATGAACACCGGAACGCCCGCCCGCTTGGCGAACCACATGAGTTGTCCCGACACCTCTTGAACCTGGCTGATGCTGCCAGGCGCCGACGTCAATTGCTCCGTATAGACGGTTTGTATGGAATCGATCACGACCGCCGCCGGCTGGATCGCCTGCACAGCTTTGAGGATTTCCTCGAGCGACGTTTCAGCGAGGATGAGCAGATTGGGGTGCTCGACTTGCAGCCGCTGCCCGCGCATTTTGATCTGGCGCGGGGATTCCTCGCCTGAGACGTACAACACGGGTTCCGTAGGTGATGCCAGGCGCGGCAACGCCTGAAGGAGCAACGTCGTTTTGCCGATACCCGGATCTCCGCCGATCAGAACGACGGCGCCAGGAATGACGCCCCCGCCCAAGACGCGGTCGAATTCTCCGATGTTCGTCAGCCGGCGGTCCTCGCCAATGACTTCGATGTCTCCGATCGGCGTCGCCTTGGCCTGGAGGGTCTTGAGCGCCATGGGGCGTCCTTTGCCGGACGGCGCCTGCCGCTCTTCCTTCATCGTGTTCCAGCCGCCGCAATCCGGGCAACGCCCCAGCCACCTCGGAGATTGGTGGCCGCACGCCTGGCAAGAAAAGACGGACTTCGCCTTCATGAACTGGAATGCCTCACGGTGGAGACTGACGGCCCTTATAATAGAGGAATGCTGAAATCAAAGAAAGGCGATCAGAGGGGTCGCGACGAGAGGGGAGCAGCGCGTCTTGGCGCGCTGGGGTTGGGCGGGTGAGAAGTTCGCGAGCATCCGGCACTCCTAGCTACGAAGCTCCTCACAGCTTCTTTCGCACCTCTTTCCAATCCTTCGCCACCTTAGCCTTGCGCGGCGCCTCGCCGGTGGAAGGCTCGCCGACCACGACCGCGTCGAGGCGGCGGCGAAGAAAGGTCTCGGCAAAGGCTTTGGACCGCCCGATGCCGGTTTTGATCGCCTTCCAACCGGCTTGATGCAACTCATCGATCTTCGCGCCAAGGGCCTCCTCACTCGTCGGAAGCGTCAATACCAATCCGACAGGAAACTTGTGCCTGGAAAGCCATTGCCGCGCCTCGGTGCCGGCGGCGAATCCATCCGCTCCGGCAGACACCGGCACGACGTACATGATGCCGTAATAGAACTGGCTGAGCTTGGCCAATTCATCGGCGGCGTCCGGCATGGGCTTCATCTCCTG
>DATELB010000038.1:0-5821 GCA_035277085.1 Nitrospira sp.
AGCCACAGCAGCCCTAAGGCCCCCGCGGGAATCGCAATAGACATCAGAAGCACGAGCCAGAGCCGGCTGCGACGGCGCTTGGTTGACTTCCGTAGACGGTACCCGTATGACATGGCCAGGGTGTCTCGTGAAAATTCTGAAGGCGGAGTTTATCAGAAGTTGCGCCGGCTCTGAACAGTTTCCCACCGGTCCTTCACCGGAAATTGCCGTCGTCGGCCGCTCAAACGTCGGCAAGTCATCGCTCATCAATTCGCTGCTCCAGCGCAGGGGGCTCGCCAAGGTCAGCCGCACGCCTGGGAAGACGCGGGCGATCAACTTGTTCGCCGTCGCCACCGACGATCCGCAGTTCCCGCGGTTCGTGCTCGCCGATCTGCCCGGGTACGGCTATGCCAAGGTCTCCAAATCGGAGCGGGCGCGATGGGCGCCGCTGATCGAGGAATACCTCGGACGGCGTCAGCAGATATGCACCGTCGTCATGCTGGTGGAGAGCCGCGTCGTCGGACATCAGGATTGCGAGACCGTGCTCTGGCTCCGCGCGATCGGCTACGATCCGGTGGTGGTTGCGACCAAGGCCGATAAATTGAAAGCGAGCGAGCGCACGGCCGCCCTGCGCCGATTGGAGGAGAGCCTGGCGCTGACGGACGGCGTTACGGCTTACTCGTCGATGACGGGGGAGGGGCGGGAACGCTTGTGGTCTGCTTTAAAGGCGCGCTGCCGAACTTGATTTCGATGTAGGACTTGTTTTTCAAATCCGCGAGCCAGGCATGAAACATGTCTTCGCTTTTCTGCTGAAAGACCAACGCCTGGATTTCCTGCCGTACTTCCTCATACGGCCGGAACTGCTTCGGTTTTTTGTCGTCGAGCCGGACGATGTGAAGGCCGTCGGCACTCTCGATCACCTCCGAGATGCCGCCCGGCACGAGATTGCCGACGCCTCGTTCGATCGCCGGCAGCAGCTCTCCTTGACGGACTAGGCCCAACCGCCCGCCCCGCGACGCGGTGGGTCCGTCGGAGAAGCGAAGCGCGAGGTCCTCGAAGGACTCCCCTTGCTTGATCAGCGTCATGATGTCGCGGGCTTTCGCGTGCGCGGCAGCGAAGTCGTCGGCCGACGGGGCCCTGAGAAAAATCTGGCTCAACGTGTATTCTTCCGGCAGCGCGAACCGGTCGCGGTGCTCCTGATAATATCGCTTCATCTCCGGATCCGCGACCATCACGCCGCTGCGAACCTCCCGGTCGACGACTCTCAGCAGCACGAGCTGCTCGCGCACGCTCTTCGTGGCGGTCGGATCCTTGTCGTCGATCTTCTCGCCCTGCTGGGACAATTGCTTGATGGCCTGTTTGACTTCATTGTCGCTGACGTCGACGCTCTTGGCCTTGGCTTCCTGCAGCTGCAACCGGCGCTCAATCATGGTGGTGAGGGCCATCGCTTCCGCCATTTCCAGTCGGCGGCGTAATTCCTCCCCACCGTAACGCTTCTCGATCCGTGCGCGCTCCGGCGCCAGCTCCCGTTTCACTTCCGACAACATGATCAGATCGGAATTGACGATCGCGACGATGCGATCTTCGACTTTCGCGCCAAGAGAAGGGTCAATGAGGCCGAACGACGCCGCGGCGAGCAGGACGGTGAGCCTGAGGGTTCCGCGGATGGATGTGCGAGACGAGATGGTCATGGCCTGTCGACGCGAGGGCTTGCAGGTCGCGCGACGTATCGAGTGATTGTACAGGATGCAACGGGGGATGCGGAAGCAGCAGCTTGCTACCGCTTCGTCAGACCGTCGGCGACCGGCCGCGACCCGTCGGCCAGCTTGACGACGGCCTTGGCCTTGATCTCCGCGATCACGCTGTCGAAGTATTGCTTTCGCTTCACATAGAGCAATTCCTGCCGCAGCCGCTCGCGCTTGGCGAGATCCGCCTGGATGATTTCCGGCTCCAGGGCGTCGATCCGGACGAGATAGTAACCGGCTTCCGTCTTGATCGGCGCGCTGATCATGCCGGGCTTGAGCGTCTTGACGACTTCGTCGACTTCCGGAATCAGGAGCCCTTTGCGGTACGGTCCAAGGTCGCCGCCTTTCGCCTTGGTTTTGAAATCGATCGAATAGCGCTGCGCGAACTTGGCAAAATCCCCGCCGCGGTTGACCTGCGTCTCGAGATCTTTCGCGGCAGGATAATTGGGCAGCAGCATCTGGGATACGCGGACCTTGAGCGAGGTCAGCAGCTCGCCGGCATGCTCTTCGTAGTACCGGTCCAGCTCGTCCTTCGTCAGCTCGACCGTCGTTTTCATCCGGTCCTTCAGCAGTTCGTCGATCAGCAGCTTTTCCTTGTACCGCCGTACACGATCGCGGATGACGTCGCTCTGATCGAGTCCCTGTCTGCGGGATTCCTGCAGCAGAAGTTCATGGTCGACCAGTTCCTTCAAGAATGCCTGGCGGCCGCCTTCCTTTTCGTACCGGGCTTTCGTCGCCTCGGGAAGGTCTCCCCACTCGTGGTCGAACTCCGTCTGCGTGATCGGTTTGCCGTTGACGTAGGCGACGACCCGCTCTTCGGATTGCGGCGGCGTGCAACCGCCCAAGAGCGAAAGCATTCCGCCGAGCGCGAGCGTCAGAAGGCCCATCCGCCGGACGGCCGTAACAGCGGCAAAACCCGTCATTGGTCGATGCATCGGAGTGCGAATCCTCGTGGGATCAATTGGGCGAAGGCGATGTCGCTGTGGTGTTGGTATCACAGACTCCCAGGCTTTGCAAGGTTGCGGTGAGTTCGGGAAAGATGGAAGCCCAGTCCTGGTGCGGCATTTGGAGTTCGAACGCGAGCGGAGACAGAAAGCGGATCCTGGATTTGTACGCGTCCATGAGACGTTGGATCGCCGTTTGCGGAACCTTGCTCTTGCCGTCGAGCGTGACCACGACGGAGCCCGGTTTGAGTTCGATCGAGGCCAGCCGAAGCGCCTTGGCCTGCAGGCGGATCTGCATGACTTCGAGCAGCCGTTCAACCGGCTCCGGCGGCGGTCCGAACCGGTCCTGGATCTCGCCGTGCAGCAGCGCGAGGTCGCCGATCTGCGCCGAGGACGACAGCCGCTTATACAGCGACAGACGGTGGTGCGGATCGGCGACGTAGTCTTCGGGAATGAACGCAGAGACGTTCAGGCGCAGCGTTGGATCGGCCTCCTCCTCCACGACCTGGCCCTTCAGGCGCTGCACGGCCTGTTCCACCATCTGCATGTAAAGATCCAGCCCAATCGCCGCGATGTGTCCGGATTGCTGCTTGCCGAGGAGATTGCCTGCGCCGCGGATTTCCAGGTCGGCCGCCGCGATGCGGAATCCGGATCCCAGCTCGGTGAACTGCTGAATGGCGGTCAGACGCTTTTGCGCGTCGTCTGTGAGCCGGCCTTCATCCGGAACGAGAAAATAGGCGTAGGCCTGATCGCCGCTGCGGCCGACGCGGCCGCGCAGCTGATAGAGCTGCGCCAGTCCGAACGTATCCGCACGATTCACGATGATCGTGTTGGCGTTCGGCACGTCGATGCCCGATTGGATGATGGCCGAGGCCACCAGCACGTCGGCCTCCCTCCGGAAAAACTTCAGCATGACGGCTTCCAAAGGCTTCGCCTCCATCTGGCCATGGGCCATCACGACGCGCGCTTCCGGTACGATCTGCTGGATCCAGGATCCGATGCGCTCCATGGTCTCCACGCGATTGTGGACGAAGTACACTTGGCCGCCCCGGCCCAACTCGCGGAGGATGGCCTCCCTGATGAGTTTCTCACTCGAGCGGACGACCTGGGTCCGGATGGACAACCGGCCGGCCGGAGGCGTGTCGATGATCGAGAGATCGCGGACGCTGGCCATGGCCATCTGCAACGTCCGCGGGATCGGCGTGGCTGTGAGCGTCAGCACGTCCACCTGAGTGCGCAACTCCTTGAGCCGTTCCTTGTGCTTGACCCCGAACCACTGTTCCTCATCGATGATGACGAGGCCGAGGTTGCGGAACTGCACGTCCTTCTGCAACAAACGATGGGTGCCGATGACGACGTCGATCGACCCGGCGGCGACATCTTTGAGGATCGCCTTCGCTTCCTTCTTCGATTGAAACCGGGACAGCAGCGCCACCCTGGTGGGAAACGGCGCGAAGCGCTCGGCGAAGTTGTCGTAATGCTGGTGCGCGAGCAGGGTGGTCGGCACGAGCACGGCGACCTGGCGATTGTCTTCCACGGCCTTGAAGGCGGCCCGCATGGCCACCTCGGTTTTTCCATATCCGACGTCGCCGCAGACCAGCCGGTCCATCGGTTTGCTCGAGGCCATGTCACGGGCAATGTCTTCGATCGCTTTGACCTGATCGGGCGTCTCCTCGTATTCGAAGGCGGCCTCGAACTCGTGATACAGCGTGCTGTCATAACCGTAGGAATGCCGCTTGGCCAGCTCACGGTTCGCGTAGAGGTCGATCAGTTCCTGCGCCATTTCCTCGATGTCCTTTTTAACGCGGGCCGTGGTTCTTGCCCAACTCGATCCGCCCAGGCGGTCCAGCCGCGGCACATGGCCTTCGGCGCCGCTGTATCTCTGGACTTGATTGAGCCGGTCCAGCGGGACATAGAGCGTGTCGCTTCCATAGAATTCCAAGATCAGATAGTCGCTGTCGAAATCCTGGACCGAAAGACGCTTGAGCCCGCGGTACTTGGCGATCCCGTGCTGGACGTGCACGACATAATCGCCGACGCTCAAATCTTCCAAGGAGGAGAGAAAGGTGGCCGCCTTGCTCTTCGCTTGCGGTTTGTGGCGGGCTCCCTTGGCGAAAAGTTCCTCTTCCGTCAGGATCGCCAGCCGCAGTTCCGAAGACAGGAAACCTGCCGACAGGTCGCCCTGCCGTATAAAGAATGGCGCGCGCTGCTGCGTCGATGCGGACCAGCCGGAGGCCGTCCATTCGATCGCCGGCACGTCGTGCTCGCGCAACAGGGCGAGGAGGCGATCGACCTGGCCTCGGGTCCTGGCAACCAACAGGATTTTGTATCCCTCGCGTAGGCGGTCGAGAATGGACAGCGTCTGGCTGAAGGGCGTGCCGCGCGCTGCCAACCCGGCGCTGGCCGGTGACTGAGCCGGGAAGGCCTGGACGGGTTGCCAGGACCCGTCGGCTTCTGCCAGAGGCTCAAGCGCGAGTTGCGTCCAGTCAGCCGTGCGATCGGCGATGTCTTTCCACGTCAGAAACAGCCGTTCGGGCGACGGATAGGGCGTTGCCTCGTCCTTGTCGCTGTGCCGCAGATAGCCGTCATCGATGCGATCCCAAAGAGCACTGCAAGAGAGCTTCAGGGCGGCCGGTTGTTCGAGCGTCAGGAGCGGACGGGCCGCAAAGTAGTCGAAGAGCGTCTGCATCTCGCCGTACAAGTCGGGCGCGCGCCATTCGGCGTCGGCCGGGATCGGCGCGAGCGCTTCGGGCCCCGTCTCCGTCCTCAGATACTCGCGGGCCGGGAGCACGACGGCGCGATCCATCTTGGCCGTCGACTTCTGCGACGCCGGGTCGAACAGGCGGAGCGATTCGACCGTCTCGCCCAGGAATTCGACGCGCAGGGGATCGCCGTAGGCGGTGGAGAAGATATCCACAATGCCGCCGCGGATGCTGAACTCGCCGGGAATTTCGACGACCGATACACGGCGGTATCCCAGCCGCAGAAGGCCGGCCGTCAAGACTTCACGCTCCATGGCGGCGCCGATCTTGAAGGTGAGGACGGTCCGGACAAACGTCTCCACCGGCATCAGGCGCTGCATAAGCGCATCGATGGAGGTCACCACTTTGGCTGCAGGCAAGTTTCGGATCTGATGGAGCGCGTTCATGCGCC
>DATELB010000039.1:0-7507 GCA_035277085.1 Nitrospira sp.
CTTGTACGGCAAGCCCACGCTGGTCAACAACGTCGAGACGTTGTGCAATATTCCGCGAATCCTCCACAAAGGCGCGGCATGGTTCACCCAAGTCGGCACTGAAAAATGTCCTGGCACGATGATGTTTTCCCTCAGCGGCGCGATCAACCGCCCCGGTGTCTATGAAATGCCGATGGGCGTGACAGTGCGCGAACTGATCGAACAATGCGGCGGGGGCGTGGCGGCTGGACGAAAGATCAAAGCCGTATTTCCCGGCGGGCCTGCTTTCTCCATGGTGACGGCCGATCAGCTCGACCTCCCCATGGATTTCGATTCCTTGAAGAAGGCCGGAACCGGGCTGGGATCGGCCGGCGTGATCGTAGTCGACGACGCCACCTGTATGGTCAGGCAAACGTTGAAGTTTTCCAATTTCTTCAAGGGCGAAAGCTGTGGCCAGTGTCCGCCTTGCCGGATGGGCACGATAAATCTGGCCACGCTAATGACCAAGATTGAAGCCGGTGAAGGCACTCAGAAGGATCTCGACAGTCTTCTGCAGCTGTGCGGCTTCGTCAAGGGTACGGGATACTGCACCCTGGTCACAGGCGCGGCGGTGTTGGTCCAAAGCAGTCTCAAACTGTTCCGCCATGAGTTTGAAGAGCATATCCGGTTACAGCGCTGCCCCTTTCCGGCCGTTGCGGCCGAGGCAGTCGCGCATTGAGGAGGCGGGCGGATGCCATTGGTGACGTTTCTTCATCCCAAAGGCCGAAGCGGGACGGTTCCGCGGAATACGACTCTTCTCGATGCGGCCAAGGAGCTGGGCTTTCCGCTCAACCACGATTGCGGAGGCAATGCCTCCTGCACCACCTGCCGTGTCGAGGTCCAGCAAGGAGCCGAGCATCTGTCGGAAATCGACTTCGAGGAACAGGATCTTCTGGACCGGGAAGCGCTGAGCGAACCCTGGCACCGCCTGGGCTGTCAGGCCAAGGTGCTGGGAGACGTCGTCGTCAAGGTGCCGGAAACGAAGTGGGCGGCGCCGACCACCCAATCGGAGGCACAGGGTGTTGATATTCGGTAAAGAGGTGTTACACTAAGCAAACCAGGCGGTTACAAGGCCGGCCTGATAAGGAGGAGTACGATGGTCACGATTACCCCCGTTGCGGAGCAAAAAATTCAGGAATTGATGAAGGAAGAAAAAGACATCGTCGGCTTGCGGATTTACGTCCGTGGCGGCGGTTGTCATGGCTATCAATACGGCATGGCGTTCGAATCCAAAATGGCGGAGGACGACACCGTTATTGAGAAGGGCGACGTGAAAGTCATCATGGATTCCCAGAGCGCGCCGCTGCTCCAGGGGGCGGAAGTCGACTATGTCGACAGCGTCCAGGGGTCCGGGTTCTCGATCAAGAACCCGCAGGCCAAGACGACGTGCGGCTGCGGCAGTTCCTTCAGCGCATAAAGAACGGGGCTCCTGCCGTCAGGCATGAGTGAACGATGATCGAAGCCAGGGTTGCCCGCTGGGTGATCCTGGCTTCTCTGTTTCTTCGTTGCCGTTACGACCGTGAATCCGACGCCGCATGGCGGCCTTGAGGATGGATCATGGCACAGGTCACGATGACCAGGCGGTATCGCTTTTGCGCCGCTCACCGGCTGCACACCGATTTCCTGACGCCACAACAAAATCGGGCGGCCTTCGGGAAATGTAATAATCCGAACGGTCACGGCCACAATTACGTGGTGCTCGTGACCGTCAAGAGCGCGCCCGCGTACCGTCCGGAAGATCTCGATCGGATTGTGGGAGAGACGATCGTCTCGCGGTTCGACCATCATGATCTCAATGCAGACCCGGCTTTTGCGACGACCACCACGACCGGGGAGAATCTCGTCAAATTGATCTGGGAGCTGCTCGTCGACAAGCTTCCTGCCCGCTCGCTGGAAAAAGTGGGCGTCATCGAAACGCGAGACAATTACTTCGAGTATGCGGCCCCTGCCGCGGTTCGGTAACCGGAGCGAAGACATCTATGGCACAACGACGCCGCCGATCAGCACTCACTCGTGTCGAACGTTCTTTTCTCAACCCTGCTTCCAGCACTTCTATTTCTATTGAGGACCTTCCTCCCGTTTCCCCTCCCCAGGACGTGAATGTCATGACCGGCCTCGTCACACAGCTTTTGAAGGCCTTGGGCGAATCTCCCGGCCGCAACGGCTTGCTGAGGACGCCTGAGCGGGTCGCGAAGGCCTTGCTGTTTATGACGAGGGGCTATCATGAGGATATCGAGCGCCTGCTGAACGGGGCGCTCTTTCCCATTGAATACGATGAAATGGTCATCGTGAAGGACATCGATTTCTTCAGCATGTGTGAGCATCACATGCTGCCGTTTTTTGGAAAATGCCACGTGGGATATCTGCCCAACAAAAAGGTGGTCGGCCTCAGCAAGATTCCGCGAGTGGTGGATGCATTCGCGCGGCGGTTGCAAGTGCAGGAGCGGTTGACGACTCAGATCGCCGAAACCCTCAAGCGGAAGTTGGATGCGCACGGCGTGGCGGTGGTAATGGAAGCCCGCCATCTGTGCATGATGATGCGCGGAGTGGAGAAGCAGAACACGCTGGCCGTCACGAGCTCCATGCTGGGCGCCTTCCGGACGCAGGAACAAACCAGAAACGAATTTTTGAAGCTGATCCGTCGAAGCGCCGTCGGAGAGGCTTAACCGTCGAGCTGGAACAGTTTTGTCGCAAAGCGCTCAACCGCCCCGCTGAACCGAGCCGGCTGTTCGAGATTGCTCAAGTGACCGGCATCGGGAATGATCATCAGTTCCGCGTCGGGAATGCCGCCGGCGATGCGTTCGGCGTCCGAAGGGGGCGTCAGGACATCGTCGGCGCCGACCACCACCAATACGGGAATCGCAATGGCCGGCAGGAGGCCGATCGAATCGGGCCGTTCAGCCATCGCCATGAGCGCGCCGATGATCCCCTGGACGGGCGCAGCGGCGATCATGGCCTTCACCTCCGCCACGAGTTTGGGGTCCTGCTCGTACCTTGAGGGAGCGAGCAGCTTCGGCAGCATCTCGGTAATGACCGCCGACGGTCCCTGAGCCGCCGTCCGTTGCGCAAGATTGAAACGCCACTGGACCTGCTCGGCTTTATCGGCCTCCGCCCTGGTGTCCGCCAGGACACACCCGCGCATCAGCTTCGGATACATCCTGTAAAGAGCGAATTCGAGGTAGCCTCCCATCGAGAGGCCGACAAACAACGCCTCGTCGACACCAAGGCCGGCAAGGAGGTCCTTTACGTCCCGGGCGTACTGCTCCATGCTGTAACGCCAGAACGGCGCATCGGATTCTCCCAGGCCCCGGGCATCAATGGAAATGGTTCTGAACCGCCCGCTCAGGGCGGCTTCTTGCGCGGCCCACATCGTGCGGTTCAACGGAAAGGCATGAAGGAAGACGATGGGCGGACCCGTCCCTTGATCGTGATAGGCGATGGTCATTCCATTGACTTCCTTCTTCATGGCGTCACACGCTGTTTCGTAGCATTGAGGGCCGCCACGGTCAAGCCGTGCATCAGCAATTGCTCTCCAGCGGATCGGTCATATAGAATTTTCCAGCAAGGAACCGTATGAGCCGATCGAAGGAATCCGGTCCAGATTTATTCGGCGTGGCGAAGCCAGACCGCACGATGGATGTGCCGTTGGCCGAACGGATGCGGCCCGAATCGTTCGAAGATCTGACCGGCCAGGATGAAATCATCGGTAAGGGACGGCCGCTCCGAAGCGCAATCGATGCGGACCGGCTCTCTTCCGTGATCCTCTGGGGACCTCCTGGGTGCGGGAAAACGACGCTCGCGCACCTGATCTCCCGTTCAACGAAGGCGCATTTCGTCTCGTTCTCCGCGGTCACCGGCGGAGTCCCCGAGCTGCGAGAAATCATCAAGGCGGCCCAGCACCGCCTGGCCATGCAGGGGCAGAAGACGATCCTGTTTGTGGATGAAATACATCGCTTCAACAAAGCCCAACAGGATGCGTTTTTGCCGCACGTGGAGAAAGGGACCATCATCCTCATCGGAGCGACGACCGAGAACCCTTCGTTCGAAGTGGTGGCGCCGTTGCTTTCGCGATCACTGGTCGCTGTCTTGCGTCCCTTAGACGACGAGGCCTTGGAACGCATCCTCGATCGGGCGCTTGCCGATGCGCACCGCGGTCTCGGCGCAAAACGCCTTTTGTTATCGGCAGAGGCCCGGCGACGTCTCATCGGCTTCGCCAACGGCGACGGCCGTTCCCTGCTTATGGCCTTGGAATTTGTCGCCGAACAAGCGGTGGCGCAACCCGACGGCTCTAGGCGTTTAGACGATGCCGGAATGGAAGCGGCGCTCCTCACGAAAACCTTGCGATATGACAAGTCCGGTGAAGAGCACTACAACGTCATCTCCGCCTACATCAAAAGCCTCCGGGATTCCGATCCGGACGGCGCCTTGTATTGGCTTGCACGAATGCTGGAGGCAGGCGAGGATCCCAAATTCATTGCGCGACGGCTCGTGATTTTTGCCTCCGAAGACGTCGGTAATGCCGATCCCCTGGGCATCGTCGTGGCCGCGGCCGTGGCGCAGGCCGTGGACTTCGTCGGATTGCCCGAAGCGCAGTTAAATCTCGCGCAGGGTACCACGTTTCTCGCAACCAGACCGAAGGACAACGCCTCCTACGCGGGGCTTCTCGAAGCTCTTCGGGATGCCAAGGCCGAGGGAAATCTGAGCGTGCCAATGCATCTGCGGAACGCCGTGACGTCGCTGATGCGCGACCTCGGCTATGGGAAGGGCTACCGATATGTGCACGATGATCCTCGAGCGGGGGAGCAAAGCCATCTGCCGGAGCCGTTAAAAGGGCGCAAGTACTACAAGCCAAAGGGAAAATAGCCGGGCGGGGCGGCGTTGGACAAAGCAGGCTAATCGGTTATACTTAGGCCCATGAAGCGTTCGGAAGCGAAACCGAACCCTGCGATGGCGGCGGCCAATGAGCGTCGCAAGCTGGTCAGGGCCACGCTCGTGGGGTCGGCGCTGGTTTCACCGAAGGCCGGGAGCAAGGCGATTACGGCGGTTCTCGACAACGTCAACAAGGTCGGCGCCGGCCTGCACGCCAAGGAGAAGCTCGGCAACAGCGAAAAGGTCACCGTGTCGCTCGCCTTCCTCGATTCAGACGGTGTGGAACAACAGGAAAAGCTGGATGGGACAGTCGCCTGGGTGAAAACCTGGGAAAAGGGGTATCTGATCGGCGTGGTGTGGGACGAAGTCGTCACCAAAGAGAAAAACAAGTGGCTCTACTACTACCTCGAAGAAACCATCAAGTCTGCGCGCTGACCGCTGGACGTCTTCGTGCTAACTGATCCCCGCCAGTTTCTGCTTCACGTCAGCCAGCTCTGATGAGAGCGATTCCCACCGGGCGGTGAGCCGTTCGAGTTCCTTCTTCCAGGTGTCTTGTTCCTGGTGGAGGCCGTTCCATTTCGAAAATTCCTGATACAGCGCGGGATCGGCCAGCTGCTGATCGCGTTCCTTGATTTTCGTCTCATGCTCCGCGATCTCCGCTTCGGCCCTTGCCACCTGCTTCTCCAGCCGGGCCTGTGTCTTGTTCAAATCACGACGGTCGGCGGCCGTCGACTTCGGCCCAGATTGCGCGGCCATCGCTTTCGTGGGGCCGCCGGACTTCGTTTCGTGAGGCTTCGTGGCGAGTTCTTCGCTCGATTCCTTGATCGATTCGAATTCCTGCGCTTTCTTCCACAAATAATATTCATAATCGCCGAAGAAATTCCGCGCATTCCCATCCTCGATTTCCACGACCCGCGTGGCGATTCTCGTCAGAAACGTGGGATCGTGGGAGATGAAAATCATGGTGCCGGGGAAATCGATCAGCGCGTCCGTCAAGACGTCGACCGAGGCGGGGTCCAGGTGATTCGTCGGTTCGTCAAGCAGCAGCGTATTGGCCGGCTCGACCAGCATGCGGGCGAGCGCCACACGGTTTCGCTCGCCCCCGCTCAGGGCCTTGATCGGCTTCTTTTGATCCGGGCCTGAGAAGAGAAAGGCACCTGCAAGCCCGCGCAGAAAGTTCGTTTCCGCCGTCGTCGAGACTTCTCCCAGCGATTCCAGGATCGTGTGTTCCGGGTTCAGCGTCTCGGCCTGATGTTGGGCAAAGTAATGCAGGCTCACCCCGTGTCCGACCGTTCGCGTCCCTTTGTCGGGCGGCAGGACACCGGCCAGCATTTTCAGCAGCGTGCTCTTGCCCGCGCCGTTTTCCCCGACGAGCGCCACCCGCTGGCCGCGTTCCACCGAGAAATCCAGGGAGGTGTAGACGACCTTCTCGCCATACTGTTTGCTCGCGCCCTGCAGGTCCAGCACATGGCGTCCGCTCGTGGAGGGCAAGGGAAATCTGAACTTCACCCGTTTGGCGTCCCGCTGCAATTCGATCAGCTTGACCTTCTCCAGTTGCTTGATCCGTGACTGAACCTGGCGGGCTTTGTTCGCCTGGTAACGGAACCGGTCCACGAATTGCTGGACTCGGGCCACTTCCTTGGCTTGGCGGTTGGCGGCGGCTTGCAGCTGCGTGTCACGCGCCTCGCGCAGCTCCCGGAATTTCGTGTAGTTGCCTCGGTACTCCTCAATGGCTTTGTCCCGGAGTTCCCAGACGTGTGTGGCGATCCGGTCGAGGAACGCGGTGTCGTGACTGATGACGAGCAATGTCAATTTCGAGCGCAGCAGAAATTCTTCGAACCAGCGCTGTGTCGGCTTATCCAGGTGGTTGGTCGGCTCGTCCAGCATGAGGACGTCGGGATTGGAGAGGAGAAGATGGGCGAGCGCCACCCGCATCCGGTAGCCGCCCGACAGCTTTTCGACCGGCCGCGAGAAATCCGCCTCGCTGAATCCCAAGCCGGACAGAATGCGTTTGGCCTCGTGCTCCGGATACTCGTCGCGGTGGGCGGCGTCGAGCGCCGTCTTGCCGATGATGGTTTCCAATTCCTGGGGCAGATACCCGATCCGTAGGCGCGGCCGTTTGCGTATGGTGCCCTTGTCGGGAGACTCTTCGCCCAGGATCATCCTGAACAGCGTGGTCTTTCCGGTACCATTCGGTCCGACGAGGCCAACACGTGTGTGCGGACGCAAATGCGCGGTCGCATCGTTGAACAGGACTTTCGTAGAAAACTGCTTATGAACGGACTCGATTTGCAGCATGACCGTGTACCGGTGAAAGTGGGATGAAAGAAAACGCTACTTCACAGCGCTAATAAGCGGGCGGAAGGCGCATGGATGGGGAGGGGAAAGAATACTTCACTTTACTCCACCAGGATCTGACAGATATGAGTCGAGCAACTTGTCCGTCGGCTGCATCAGTACGGCTATTGCGCCGCAACAACCCGACGGTACGCACGAAGTGCGGTTTGGTGGAGCTGGCGGGGATTGAACCGCGCTCCCTCGTCGGTTCGAGCCTGAAACTGCTCTCACCGACTCTTGCTGAGGGGGACCATCCCCCTCGCACGCTCCCCACGAAGGGGGA
>DATELB010000040.1:0-3449 GCA_035277085.1 Nitrospira sp.
TGCGTGCCTTCACGAAGCCTTGTGGCGTCCAGCCGCCGATGTTCGGTTTCCCAGGCCATGGCCGAACTGAACGCGACGAGGGCTTCCACGTCGTCGCTACCGGCTCGTCGAACGGTCAGCTCCCGTGCCGGATTCATGCGCTATGCGTCGCCCTCGGTGCGGCGAGCCAACCCTCTGTGGGCTTGTAGAAACCGGCAGAGAATTCCATCTTCATGGCGTCTTCGGGGAGCAGATTGAGAGGGCGGACCTGCGTCTGTGGAACAAACGCCAGGTAACCGGTAAACGGATGGATCGCAGTGGGGACGAACACCATCAACAGCGCGGTGGCAGGATCGACTTGAATGGCCCGAGGCGCTGGCCCCATGACGAATCCGAGGGCCCAGAGGCCATCCCGGGGAAAGGGAAAGGCGATTACCGTGCTGCGGCCGAAGCGCGACCTGAACTGAAACAGGTCCGTCATGCCCTTCAGGGTGAGATAGATACTGCGAACCAGCGGAATCTGGGCGATCCATTGTTCGATGGCGGCAATAATGCGGCTACCCAACAAGTGGGTCCCAAACGCCCCGGCGGCCACGACGAGGAAAAGGAACAGCAGGATCCCGATCACCGGCGTAGCCATGACGCCGACCTGACCGAGGATGTCAGCAATAGCGCGGTTGACCGCCGTCAAAAGGGCCGAGAGAATAAGGAATGTCGCCCACGTCGGCAAGAGCACCAACAGGCCGGTCAAGAAGTAGCGCGAAAGGGTTCTCATGGCCTCCGTAATTCAAACAGTGTAACAGAAACCACTTTAGATGTGACGCCGAACACAGTCTTGATCCCGGAATGAGGGTGCTTTATCCTGTCGCCATCGGTTCGCCCTGCGAGGAGGGGTCGTCATGGCGGAACAGTCGAGCGGGAAACGTCCGGTGCAAGTGGACAAAGACCTTCTGGCGATCCTTTGTTGTCCGGAAACCAAGCTCGACGTGAGCATGGCGGATGAGACGCTGATCGGCAAGCTCAACGATGCCGTCAGCCGCGGGGTGCTCAAGAATAGAGCACAAAAACCGGTGACCGAGTTGCTCGACGGCGGCTTGGTCCGATCGGACCGTAAAGTTCTCTACCCCATTCGCGAAGACATTCCAGTCATGCTGATCGAGGAAGGAATTCCCCTGGAACAGATCGTCTAGTCTTTCGGCCTCGTCGCTCCCCGGATAGATCCCCACCGCTTAGGGCAGCATTCCATGGCGTTCCTGTTCTGTCTTGGAACCCGTAGAGGTTCCGCACTGCTGGCAGAGATATTCGTATAGATTGCCGGTCGGAAGGACAAGAAGCAGCCGTTCGCGCGTAGGAGTGGCCACGCGACAACGGGGGCAATAGAGTAGCGAGGCGTTCAGTGACCGAAACTGATCTTCCTGCTCCGAGACGCGCGGTCGTGCCGTTCTGGGCATCGGTGAAGGCCACCCGGGAGCGCCTGGTTTTCGCGGAGGCAACGGCATACGTGAATTGTAGGCAAGCGGCTTCCTGTGGTCAATGCCGGCCTGTCGGTAGAGCTACCACGAGCTGTCCGAAGAGGGGCTTTGGTCTCTCCTCTTCGAGGTTCGCCAAACTTTCCACAGGCCGCGTGCTGCCTGGACGACCGCGTAGACAGCGAGTCCGGTCATAAGGCCATAAAATCCCGCCGTGCTCCACGGCCACAGCTCCGGGGCGTGCAGGATCACGCCGAGGGCCACATGGCCGCCGACGCCTAGACACAGAGCGAAAATGATCCATTCGCGCATCATGTGAATCAGCTCGGCCTGCGGCCGGTCGGGCAGGGACGAACGCTTCGCGGAGGATGGATGCCTAGGCGGCGGGAGTTTTCGCTGATTCGATTTCCGTCGCGGTGATCAGGCTGGAAAGGTAGTCCGCCACGAAGTTCAATGCCTCCTCGCGGCCATCAGCACGTCGGCCTTTTTCGCGCCGCTGCACCGATAACTCGTGATCGAGGTCCGACTTGACTTCCGTCAGCACCCGCTGAAGCGACGATGGGGTTAAGTTGGTGTCCATATCCTCAAGTTCTTGACACCGATCTAGAACCCAATTCAGACCCTCGATTCTGCCGGCGTAGTGCTCCTGCTCGGCCGTATCGATCCGTGCCATGGTCGTGGCAAAGGTCTGGGCTTCATAAACCAGATTGTAGAAGCTTGTGACCGCGCGCTGAAGAGTCGAATTCATAGAACTCCTTTATATTCAGAACGATAGGCGAGTAACCAATTATACATGAGAATAGGGGTGCGACAAGGGGAAATTTACGCCTCATGTAAAAAGCAGAGAATGGAACTCATTCATAAACCCATAATAAAGTGGGGCAAAGTCTTTTAAGCTGTCCGGGCTGGTTTCCTTCAACCGTTTGAAGAAAAAGACTTGAGCGCGCGGATCGAGCTGCTCGAGCAAATGACTCAGCTGAGCCATCGTGTAGCTTCCTGAAGGCACGCTTAAAATATAGTGAACGAGGCGCTCCACGAACTGCTGCGCGACATATTCACTCGTCAAGTACCCTTCGGGTAATTTTCCCACCGCCAGGAACTCGTCGAAGGGTATTGCCTGTGCCGCAAACGGGACTGAATGGTGTTGACCGGAGGTCACGCTGCCCGCACCTCATGGAAGTCCCAGAAATATTAGACAACTGTACTGGACCCCCCCTACCCCGTCAAGCGCGCAGAAGCAGCATAGGCCCTGAGGCAAAAGACCGGTCTAAACAGAGGGGCAGGGTCCACACAGAGCTTGCTCGTGCCGCTCGCCTATTTACTGAGGTGAACGGATAGCCCTAAGTAGTTATCGTATAAGAAGCGGACAAAAAACAAGAAGTGGACTAAAAAACGAAAAGGGCGAGCAAAGCAAGTTTCGCTCGTACCGTTCGCCTGATATTGAGGCGAACGGATAAAACCTAGAAACAGGAAAGGCAGGGCCCCTTGCGGAACCCTGCCCCTCCGTGAAGCGATCCTAGCTGTAGATTACAGCCAGTTCACGCGCTCGGCCGGCCGAACATAGATCGGCTCTTCGACCTGAATACGCGCCACTTCCTTGCCCGACTTGTTGAAGCCCAGCACGGTGTCGTTGTACATCTCGAACCGCTTCCCGTGAATCTGGGTTTCGAACACTTTCGGACCGGGAATGACATCGTACCGGAAGACGATCTGCTGGCTGGCTCTCCAGAGCTGGAGGACGGCCAACAGTTCGCGGCTGGGCACGAGGTACTTCTCGATCGCATTGTCGACGCCCGGGCCGAACATCTGCCGGGCATAGCCGCGCGGGCTGTGCCGAGGCGGAATGTAGTAGCCGTTGGGCTCGGTGCCCCACTGCGGATACAAGGGCAGCGCCACCTGCTCCACCCGAATGGTGTAGTACAGGGGGTGCCAGCGGTCTTCCGCCCACAGGCCGTCTTCGCCGATGCGCACCAGGCTCTGCATGCGGATCTTCCCCACGCA
>DATELB010000041.1:0-6419 GCA_035277085.1 Nitrospira sp.
AGAATCGAAACGGCGGAAGGCGACCGCCTGATGACGCGCATCACGGAAGGGCTCGATCAACTGATGGATGCGCACACGCAAATCGACATCGAGATGAAGCACGAGGGCGACCGCCTGCTCGCCCGCGCGCGGCTGATCGCCTTGTCGCTGGCGCTCTTGTTGGGGTTGGTCATTGCGGCAACCTATGGGCTGGCGGCTCGGCACATCGTTCGCCCTTTAACGGCCTTGGCCGGCGCCGCTGACCGCGTTGCCCATCACGACTTGTCCGCGCAATTTCCGCTCTGGCCAACACGCGACGAGGTCGGCACGTTGGCCGCTTCACTGGCGACCATGCTTGCGAGCTTGCGGGAACACAGTACGTCGTTGGTGAGAAAGACCAAAGAGCTCGAAGCCTTTACCTACTCGATCGCTCATGACCTCAAAGGCCCGCTCCGGGAGATCGAGGGATTTTCGTCTCTCCTCGAGAAAAAGTTCTCAGAAGCCGGCGATCAAGAGGTGCGGGATCACATCGGCGTCATCAGACAATCCGCTCTGCGGCTCACGCATATGATTGATGCGCTGTTGAAGTATTCCCGCCTGGAGCAGCAAGCGCTGCCAAAACAGCGGTTCAACGTCCGCGAGATGATCACGGGCCTCGTCAGCGACCGTACCGGCTCCGCACGATCCTCGACGGCAACCATCCATGTGGAGTTGCCGTTCGATGAGGTCTACGGCGAACCGGTCAGTATCCGCCAGGCGCTCGCCAATCTGCTCGACAACGCCATCAAGTTCTCGCGCAACCGGCCGAGGCCCGACATTCGCATCGATGGCGCGCGGGACGGCGCTGCCTTCGTCATACGAATCACGGACAACGGCATCGGCTTCGACACCGCTCAGACGGACAAGATCTTCGGACTGTTCGAACGTCTGCACGGCCCGCAGGAATATGAAGGCACGGGAGTCGGCCTGGCAATCGTCAGGCTGGTCATGGACAAACATGGGGGCCGGGTGACGGTCGAATCGACTCCGGAACATGGCAGTACGTTTTCACTCGTGTTTCCTCAGGGGGCATCGTGACACGAGTCCTGATCATCGACGATGAGCAGTACGTGCGACTCATGCTCGAGCAGAGTCTTCGAGACGAAGGCTGCGCCGTCGTCGTCGCCAGGGACGGCAAAGCCGGGATTGAATCGCTTCGAGCGCAAACCTTCGACTGCGTCATCACCGACCTCCGCATGCCGGGCATCGACGGGTTGCAGGTCCTGAGATGGGTTGCCGAGCATCAGCCGGCAGTCGACGTCATCATGTTGACCGGACACGGCGATGTCAAAGATGCCGTGGACGCCATGAAGCAGGGCGCATGGGATTTCCTCATCAAGGACACGCCGTTTGACGCAACGTCCGTCAAAGCGGCGATGGCCAAACTCCGCACGGTTCGTGCCCTACGGCAGGAGAATCTCGCCGCGCGCAGGGGCGGCTATCAGCGTGACCAGTTCATCGAAGGATCGAGTCCGGCCTGGAGAGCGCTCAAAGCGCAGATTGTCAAAGCAGCATCGTCGAAAGCGCCCGTGCTCATCCAGGGCGAGACTGGTTCCGGCAAGGAAGTCGTCGCGCGCCTCCTGCATGATCTCAGCGGGAGAATGGAGGGGCCGTTCCTCGCGATCAATTGCGGAGCCATGAGCCGGGAACTGCTTGAAAGCGAATTGTTCGGGCATGAAAAAGGCGCGTTCACGGGAGCGGTAGCCACGAAGACAGGGTTGGTGGCCGCCGCCGCCGGAGGCACGCTTCTACTGGATGAATTGGGCGAAATGCCAGGTCCAATGCAGGTGAGTCTGTTGCGGTTCCTGGACCGGGGTGAGTATCGCCCCGTCGGCAGCACGCGTACGTTTCACGCGGATGTCAGGATGGTCGCAGCCACCAATCAGGATCTCGAAGCGGCGGTCCGGGAGGGTCGTTTTCGGGAAGATCTCTTCTACCGCTTGAGCGCGGTCATCCTCCGCATTCCGGCGCTCAGCGAGCGCAAGGAGGACGTGCCGGCGCTCGCCGAGCATTTTCTCCACAGCCTTCGCGCGGCGGGCTCGCCGGTCAGAACGCTCTCTGCCGGCGCGAAAACCGCGCTCTGCGCCTACGCCTGGCCCGGCAATATCCGGGAACTCCATAATGTCATTGAACGGTTGATCCTGATGGGACCAGGAACCGAGGCCATCTCGGCAGAAGAGGTCAAGGCGGTACTGCCGGCAATGAGCCGACAGTCAGCGGCTGCGGAACCGGCTCAGTGCTCGCTCGAGGACATGGAGCGCGCGCATATCGCGCGCGTCCTGGACGCTCACGCCGGCAATAAGACTCAGGCCGCCAAAATTCTCGATATCGATTACAAAACGCTCTTGAGCAAAATGAAAAAGTACGGCCTCAACGGCTAGGCCACGGAGGCCGATGACGTTCACCAGCAACAGGAGGAAAGCATGATGACCGGATGCCGGCTGTTCAGTCTTCTGATCGCCTGTTTGCTTTTGTCTCCGACGCATGCGCCGGCTGGCGACAAGCACTCGGGCAAGAAATCGACCGTCAAAGACGTCAAGGGCATGTCAGAAAAGGACCAAACGGCTCTCGCCCTCAGCGCAGCCCCGTCGCGCGTCTCCAAAGAGGCGGGCGTGATGATCTATGGCGCTGACGGCAAGCTGACGGAAGTCAGGAAGAGCAGCAATGGCTTTGTCTGCGTGCCTACGGTCATGAACCTTCCGGACCCCGATCCCATGTGCATGGACGCGGCCGGCCTTCAATGGCTGACCGACATTTCCAATAACGCGCCGAAACCGTCAAACACGGTGCCGGGGATCGCCTTCATGGCCCGCGGCGGATCTCACTTTGAAAAGGACGGCAAAGTCGTGATGTCGGCAGAAGGCGCCAAGGTGGTCAAGGAACCGCCACATTGGATGGTCATGTGGCCGTTTGATCCCGCGTCCCAGTTACCGACCATTCCCAATGCCTCGGGTGTCTATATCATGTTCCAAGACAGTCCGTATGCGCACCTGATGATCTATCAGGATCCGAACAAGATGAAGTAATTAACTGGGGGTTTTGCGAGTGTCGCTGCTCGTTCTGGACGGCCTAGCCTGTCTAGATGAACGTTCGCGACAAGGAGGTCCAAGCGGAGACCATCGCTCGAGTGCTCGACGATGCGATGGCCCTTCCGGGAATACGCCCACGAGTCGGTCTCGATCCAATCGTCGGCCTATTGCCGGTTGTCGGCGACACGATGGCGACCATTGGAGGCGCCACAATTCTGGTCATGGCGCGGCAGCTGCAAGTGCCCTGGGATGTGCAGCTGCGCATGGCCTATAATCTGCTCAAAAACGGGTTGATTGGCTCCATTCCGCTCATCGGAGATTTTTACTCGTTCGTCTTCAAAAGTCACCAACTCAACGCCGCTCTCCTCGTGCGATCCATCAAGCATGGAGATGACGGCGAATGCCCGTTGGAAGCAAAACCGTTGTCAGCGACGGATCTCTCGGCCTTGACCTTACTGCTTCTCCCGACAATCGTTCTGGTCGCGGTCGTCGGAGTCTGGCTCTGGAACCATGAGTTCTCGCTCCTGACGCTCATTTATCCAATTCCCTACCAGAGTCGCGACTGAGCCCTGCCGGACATTACGGTTCACGCCATCGGATCCCATACTGTGGAGCTTCGCGGCCCCGCTCAAGAACACCAAGGTCCGGTTGTTCTCCCGTGTAATCGTCGTTGATGTTGGGAAGACGCAGACCGGCATCGACGGCGTTGCTGCCGGGATCGAGCATTAGGGCGGGCGGCGGCGGCATGAAAGACTCGAATGTCTGCGGCACGGCGACCGTAGCGACAAAGACGGGAGCGTTCAGCAGCCGTCCGTGCCGTTCGTAGGGTGACTGCCGGCTCAGAGACGAAAAGCCCGACCAACTGTAGTCGAACTTGAACTCTCCATCAGGACTCCAGCCGTTGTAATCGATACCGGCAATTTGGAGGTACGGCGTGAGATAGACGGGCTTCGTCCCGATCGTCAGATTGTTGTGGAACGAAAAGTTGGATACCGCCTCTCCGTGCTGCAGCCAGGCCCAGCCCGAACGCACGGAGGTGTTGTGCAGAATGAAGAATCCGCTGGGCTGCTGATTCAGTTTGTACGGCGCGACGGCCGTGTTGTAGATGACGTTGCGGAGCGCGTAAACGGGGCCTCCCCATACCGGCTGGAAACTAATCCCCATGGCGACATTCCCGAAGCGATTCCGGAACGCGCGGACATTTCGCTCGCTATAGTCCAATTCGATGCCGTCGTCTCCCCCCCAGCGCACGTCATTGCCATAAAAATCGATCGCGCGATTGGGAATGCCGGCCGGTTGTGAAAGACCGAGCGCGTCGCCGAAGCCGGCCACCGTGTTGTGACAGATGACATGACCGGCGCCCGTCACGACGATGCCTTCATAATTCCAGGTTTTCCCGCTGGTATCCGGCCAGCGAACCCCTTTGCCCTCCAGGAGATTGTCGCAAATGTAGAAATTTCGGTTCGCGCCGCCTCTGCCATTAATGCCGAAATTGACGTCCTCGATATGAGTCCCTCTGATGACGACGTCGCTCGCGTTCGATATGGCGATTCCCCACGCACTGGAGCGAATAGTCACGTCTTCAAGATGCACGTGCGATCCGGTGATGCGCACCCCGTATTCCGCGCCAGGCGATTCAATGGTGGTCTCCGCCCGATCGCGTCCCTTCACCACGATCGGATCGGCGTCCGTGCCGCTCCGCTCCAGAAGGACCGGTCCTCGATAGCGGCCTTTCGCAAGTACAATGACGTCGCCGGGTTGCGCCTGACGTAGCGCCGCCGTCAAGCGGTCACTTGAATCGACGTCGACGCGGTGCCCGGACCTCGGAGCGTCGAGCGGCTCTGGCCGGGTCGCCGCCGTCACTGTACGCGCCGCCGTCCTGCCGTCAGGATCGTCAATCGTCAGACGAATTTCATACGAGGAATCCGGGCTCAAGTCGAAGATGCTGCCCGCGAACTGTTCGGCAATGGGAAACTGACTAGGGACCGCCCATGAAAGCGTGTCGGTACGCACACGCTGTAATGGCAGGGCTTCTTTCCAGTTCGGCGAATCCAGCCGGCGGTACGCAACGCGCACAGAGGCATCGAAATCCTCGTCGCCTGCGAGTACGGGCAGGCTCAACCCGATCGTGTGGACGGTCGCGGGATCCAGTTCCACGTCGCCGACCGCGATGGGATGCACGTCGGACGGGAACGATGCACAGGCAGAACAGGACGTGAGGAGAATCAACAGCAGAGAACCAGATTTCATGGAGGCGCAGCATGCCGTGAGGCGCAATGCGCTCCCACTGGGAAGCTCCCTTGCGCATCGAGCCCTTGCCCACGTGAATCCGGCCCCGTTATGATGACCGGCCATGACGCAAGACGAAGCGCGCGCGCAGTACAATTTTCTCTTGACCCTCTGCATCCGCAAAGCCGAGACCTTCGGTCCCCTCGCCTTTTCGTTCATCAAAGACCACAACTTGAGCGCCTTGGGGCTGTTGCCCGAAGAGCAGTTCAATCTCTTCATCGCGACTGCGGAGGCCTTCGCCGACGAGCCCAAGCGCTACACCCATAAATTGGATTGTCTTCAGAAGGCGCTTGATGTCCTGCCGGGGACGAGTTTTTTCGATCCCGACCTCGCCCGCCAGATCCGCCAAGATATCCAACGCCTCAAAGCGGAGCTGGAATTATACGCAGCGGCCATGAAGCCGGAGCGGCAGACGGCCGGCGGCGGGAGTGTCCAGCAACAGATCATCGTCGAAACCGACATGCCCGATTACTATCTTTCGATCGCGCAGCAACGGGCTGCCCTCTATTACCAGGAGAAATACCGGCTCACGAAAGAATCCAAGATCGCGCAACATTTTGGATCCACCTCCCGTAAGTTCGAGCCTGAGACCACGGCCGTCCAAAAGGAATTCCCTGGCGCCTGCGCGCCATTCGTCGCCGCACGAACCGGTGCCTGGCATGTCATGCTGCCGTTCGACCTGAAGATCAGCCGGTCGCCTGAAGATCCGTTGGACGCCGCCCTTCGCATCTGGTACGCGAAAATCGGCTACTCCTTCCCTCTGCGGTATGACATGGGAAAGCTCTGCAGCTACTACGATGACCAGGTGCTCGAGATCGAGATGGACGATCCCAATCTTTTATTCGTCTCTGTCGGACCGTTGCGCGAGGTAGACCTGGGAAAAGTAGATCGGCCGGTTCCGGACGACGCGCCGCTGGAGATCGGGCTGCCGCGTGCGTTTCTCGACGGAACGAATTCGCTCGGTCCCTACGTACAGGTCGGCTGCAACATCAAGGTGTGGTTCGACGCCGCCGCTGTCAGCCTGCTCGTTCAGGGCGCCCCCGACCTGCATGAGTATGGTCTGGAAGGCGGCGCTGGCTTGCT
>DATELB010000042.1:0-2496 GCA_035277085.1 Nitrospira sp.
TTCTTCGATCTCGATGCGGCCGATCGCGCGGGGCACCTTTTCATTGGCGTGCTTTTGATAGAAGCAGTCTTGGTACCCTTCCGGGCAACGGACGAGCGTCAACGGGCGGCCGCGCACATGGGGCAGCATCCACTCCGCGACTTCGTCATAGTAATCGGCCAGCGCGGCTTTCGTCAGGCCGATGTCCGGATACAGCACCCGATCGGGATTCGTCAACTCGGCGCGCTTCTTCACCGGCTTGCCGGACGCCTTGGGCGAACGGCGATTCGTCTCAGCGTCGACGACGTGCTGAGGGCGCTCACGGCCGATCGCGGTCGCGGGCTTGTCCGTGCGAAGCCCTAGAAAACTAGGCTGCCGCAGAATGCCTTCCTCCGTCCACTCGGCGAACCGTATTTCCGCAACGAGCGTCGGCGAAACCCAATGAGCGCCCTTGGCGTCATAGCCTCGCGGCGGATTTGCAAACGGCGGTGTGCGCTGTTCCATCCCGACGAGGGTGCGGTGAAGCTTCTTGAGGAGACTGTCCGAGAAACCGGTGCCGACCTTTCCGGCATATCTCAACTGCCCCTCTTCGTAAAAACCCACGAGCAATGCGCCGAATCCCTGCCGCGATCCCGCCGGCTCCGTATAGCCGCCAATGACGAATTCTTGCCGCTGCTCGCATTTCACTTTGAGCCAGCTCCGGCCTCTGCCGGACCGGTACCCCGAATCGATGCGTTTGACGATCAAGCCTTCGAGGCCCTGGCGGCAAGCCTCTTCGAATGAGGCCTGATTGTCGCCGATGATATGGTCGCTGTAGCGCAGATGCGGATCATGGGATCGGCTCAGCAGCGACGCGAGCAGACGTTTCCGCTCGACGAGTGGCGTCGCCCGGAGATCATAGCCGTTGAGATACAGGAGGTCGAACAGGCAGTACACGATCCTGCCCGTGAACTGTGAGTCGAACGCGTTCTGCAACGCCTGAAAGCTGGACCGGCCATCCTCCGTGAGGACGACCGCTTCTCCGTCGAGCCACGCGTCGTGTAGCCGCAGGCGGGCCACCGCATCCGCCTGCGCGGAGAGTTTGGAAGTCCAATCATTGGCATTGCGCGTGAAGAGACGCGCCTCGCCCTTCTTTACGCGGCACAACAGCCGATAGCCGTCGAACTTGATCTCATGGAGCCAATGGTCGTCCGACGGCATCTCATCGACAAGCGTCGCCAGTTGGGGGGCGATCCAGTCCGGCTGACGGGATTTGGCCGCGCCGGGAAGCTTGGCCGGATCCAAATCGCTGACGCCGGACGTCGGCGTCATGCGGCGCTCCGCCGATCCGGCCGCGGGGGGACGCTTGGTCGATTCCTTCGGCAGTGCCGCACCGGCTGCGGGCCGGTTCGATTGCCAGACACGCGCGCCCGCCCCGCCGATTTCATGGATTCCGCGCCCGCTGGCCACGCTGTCCGTCAGGGCTTCGACGATTTCGCCGCTTTTACCGCGTTTGGCGTCACCGTCCTGTTCCTTGATCAACAGCCAGTTTTCTTTGCCGTCGCGCGACTCGTTTCGTCTGGATTGCATGCGCACGAGCGTCCACGCCCCATGAAGCTTCTCTCCGTCCAACCGGAACTTCAACACGCCCTGCCGGTATCCCTCGGTCGGGCTCCCCTGCGGACTCCAGACTCCACGGTCCCAGATGAGCACGGTTCCCGCGCCGTATTGCTTCGGTGGAATGACACCTTCGAACTCGGCATACTCCAGCGGATGATCTTCAACGTGAACGGCCAAGCGTTTTTGGGACGGATCAAGACTCGGCCCCTTGGGGACAGCCCAACTTTTCAGCGTGCCGTCGAGCTCCAGCCGAAAATCATAGTGGAGACGCGTCGCCGCGTGCTTCTGTATCACGTAGATCGGCGCGGTCGGCGGACGCGGGTGCCCGGGATGGCCAGCCGGCTCCGGCGTCTTCACGAAATTACGCTTTGTGCGATACCGCTTCAGCTGGTTGGCGACCGTCGGGCGTTTCATCGAAAGTCATTCTTATTGGAACAGTCTTGGCGTCTCGGAGGGCGGCGGCGGAGGCGGCGCGGGCGCGGAATACCCCCGAGGGAACGCGTAGTACGGTCCGTAATAGCTGTACGGATACGGGCCATAGGGTCCGGCGAAAGGAGCGCCGAACCCGTAGTACCAGGAGGACCAAGGACCGTAGTATCCGCCGTAGCGGCCGTAGTAGGAAGGATCGTAGCCGTCGTCGTCGCGGCTTCTCAGCTCATTCCAATCGATCAATTTTTTGATGTCCAGGACGGGGTATTGGTATTCGTCTTCGCCGAGTTTTTTTGTTTCACTCCCCTTCACTTCGCCCAGGACCGTCAACGGTGAATCCTTTTCGATCACTGCAGGATCCAGAAAGCCATTGGATTGCACCGCGAGAAAACGTCCTTCGGACTGCGCCTTCCGATCGGATGGCGACATGCCGCGTTGCGTCGGCACTTGGAGGATTTCTATTTCCGTTCCTTCCTTGACCCGCCTAGA
>DATELB010000043.1:0-11190 GCA_035277085.1 Nitrospira sp.
GATCTGCTCGAGAAACTCGACCGGAATATTCTGGCGGGCGGCGATTTCATGGCGCTGCAAGGTCGTCTTACCGTGCGCGAGCGTGAGCTCGAGGAGGGCGCGCAACGCGTACTCACTCTTCTTCGAAAGTTTCATTCTTGAATCGGATTTCCGAGTGTTTAAATCAAGAATGACGACATTAAATGACCAGTGGGACGCCGTCAAGGGCGCAGGCCAGAATCTTTTGCAACTCCTTGATCTGCGTGCAGTTTCTTGACAGTCTCCCGCGGTTCCTGCTAGCTTCTGTTTCCATTTTTATCGTAAACCGCTCGGGACGACGGCTGGATTGTTCGTGACCTTCCAGGAACTCATCCTCACCTTGCATCGGTTCTGGGCCGACCAGGGGTGCGTCATCCACCAGCCGTATGATGTGGAGATGGGCGCTGGGACGTTTCACCCCGCCACATTTCTCCGGTCGCTGGGACCGGAGCCTTGGCGTTCCGCCTATGCGCAGCCCTGTCGGCGGCCGACGGATGGCCGTTACGGTGAAAACCCGAACCGCATGCAGCACTACTATCAATATCAGGTGGTGCTCAAGCCTTCTCCCGCCAACATTCAGGAACTGTATCTGGAAAGTCTCGCCCGTTTAGGCATCAATCCGAAGGAGCACGACATCCGTTTTATTCAGGACGACTGGGAGTCGCCGACGCTCGGGGCCTGGGGGTTGGGGTGGGAGGTCCGGTTGGATGGCATGGAAATCACGCAATTCACGTACTTCCAGGAAATCGGCGGCATTGAATTGAGTCCGATCACCGGCGAAATCACATACGGCACCGAACGCATTGCGATGTACCTGCAACAAGTCAACAACGTGTTCGACCTGGAGTGGACGGACGGAATTTCGTACGGCGATATCCATCACGAAACCGAGGTCCAGTTCTCCCGCTACAATTTCGAGCAGGGTGACGTCGCGATGCTGATGAATCTCTTCCAATCGTATGAAGCGGAATGCAAGCGCCTGCTGGCTCGCACCGATCAGCGCTTGACGCTTCCGGCTTACGATTACTGCATCAAGTCCTCGCATGCGTTCAATCTACTTGATGCACGGGGAGCCATCAGTGTGGCCGAGCGGACCGGCTACATCGCCCGCGTTCGGGCGCTCGCCCGGCAATGCGCCGAACGATACATTGAAGAACGGGCGGCGATGGGACACCCGCTCATGAAGCGAGAAGCAGGCCACGGGCAACCGCGGACGCGCGTCGTCGGCGGCCGGAGGACAACGCGATCATGACGCCCAGCCGTCGGAACACGGTGCGGCCAAAACGGCAAGCGCCTGGCAGCGCCGAACTGCTTTTGGAAATCGGCGTTGAGGAACTTCCTTATCAATTTATTCCGCCGGCGCTCACTGTGTTAGCCGAGGTGACCGCACGGCTTCTTCGAGAGGCGCGCCTGTCGGCAGGAACCATCTCGACGGTCGGGACGCCGCGGAGGCTCGTCCTCGTCGTTGAGGACCTTGCGCTGCATCAAACCGCCGTCACAAAGGAAGTCATGGGGCCCTCGAAGTCGGTGGGGTTCGATCCGCAGGGACAGCCCACGAAGGCGGCGATCGGATTCGCCGGGGGCCAGGGCGTGCCGATCGAAAGCCTCCAGGTGCGTTCGACCGGAAAGGGCGAGTATCTGTTCGCTGTGAAAGAGGACGCTGGGCGACCGGCGAAAGCCGTCTTGATGGAGCTGCTGCCGCAGCTGATCGGTCAACTCTCCTTTCCAAAAGCGATGAAATGGAATGAAACGGGCGCCCGGTTTGCCCGTCCTATCCGCTGGCTCCTTGCGTTGTTCAACGACGCCGTGTTGCCCGTCGAGGCGGCGGGCATCAAAGCGGGTCAGCGGACGTACGGACATCGTGTGATCGGCAAAGGCGCGCCGGTCCCCGTCAGAGATTATGCATCGTACCGTAAGGCGCTCGAACGCGCGGGAGTGCTCGTGGATCCGGAACGGCGGCGCCGGATGATTCAGGATCAGCTGGATCGGCTGTGTGCCGAGAGCCGGGTCGCCCTGAATGCGGACGAGTCATTGCTGGACCAGGCGGTGTTTACCACGGAATGGCCCTGCGTCGTGCTGGGAAGCTTCAGGCCTGAGTACCTCGCGGTCCCGCCCGAAATTCTGATCACCTCGATGAAAGAGCACCAAGGATTTTTTTCCGTGAGGGACCGTAAGACCGGTTCCCTCGCTCCGCATTTCCTCGCCGTGGCGAACAATCAACCGAAAGACATGTCGTTGATTCGGGCAGGCAACGAGCGGGTGCTTGCCGCCCGTCTCGCCGACGCGAAGTTTTTCTTCGATGAAGACCGGAAGACGCGATTGGAGGAACGGGTCAAGAAGCTAAGCGGCGTGACCTTCCATCAACGGCTCGGGACGATGGGACAGAAACAGGAGCGCCTCGTCCAGCTGGTTTCCGCCATCGCATCATCGGTGAGTGCGGGCGCAGGGAGCCCCGATTTGCTGAACGAATGCCGGAGAGCCGCGCACCTCTGCAAGGCCGATCTTCTGACGGGCATCGTCGGCGAATTTCCCGAGCTGCAGGGGATTATGGGCGGCGAGTATGCCAAGCATGACGGCGAACCACAGGGCGTGAGTCGGGCGATCGGGGAACAATACCTCCCCAAGGCGCTCGAAGGGGAATTGCCGCAATCGCCGGCGGGACTCGTGTTGTCGCTTGCCGACCGCTTGGATACGATCGCCGGCTTTTTTCACGTGGGACTGATTCCGACCGGCTCCGAAGACCCATTCGCTCTGCGCCGACACGCCACCGCCATTGTACGGATCATCCTTGAAAAGCGCCTTCGCCTCGATCTGGGCCAGTGCATCGATCATGCGCAGCGCCTGCTGACCGACGCCGGCATCAAGGGAGGAGCCGATCACGCGCAAGCGCGTCAACGAATCGCCGACTTTGTGTTCGAGCGGGTGCGCCACTACGGTCGGACGGTCGAAGGTCTCCGTGACGACGTCATGGAGGCGGTCCTGCGATCGGCGCCTTCCACAGGGCCGATCGATCTGGTCGACCTGTCGCTCAAAATGAAAGCCATGCAAGCCGTGACCGCCAAGCCCGAGTTCGATCCGCTGATCGTGGGATTCAAGCGGGCCTCCCGCATCGTCGAGAAGGAACGCTGGGAACGCCAGCCGGTGGACCCCGCGCGGTTTCAGCTTCCTGCCGAAGGCGAACTGCACCGCAGCATCGGCGTCTGCCGAGAGGACGTCCGGCGCACGACGGCCGAAGGACAGTATGACAAGGCCTTGGAGGCGTTGGTGGGGCTCAAACCGGCGATCGATGCATTTTTTACCAATGTCATGGTGAACGTCGAGGATGCGGCGCTGCGGAGCAATCGCTTGTCCTTGTTGAAAGACGTGAACGAGTGCTTTACCTCGTTCGCGGATTTTTCGCGGATTATGGTACAAGGGACATAGACGGCAACCTTAACCCAGCCCATCGAGACATCGGAGCGTGATGGGACTGTCCGACAGTGCGCAGCCAGAGTCGGACGAGCAGCGTGCGGCGAAGATCCGCCGGTTTGCCAGGTTGGTCACGGCGGCGCTGATCGTGTTGTGCAATGTGCTGTTGCTGGCCGGCCTCCGGATCAGCGGGATCAACCTCGATGAACTGGTCAGCACGCCGGAAGTGTTCAATGGCAAAGAGGATGTCTGTCTTCGGTTGACGTGGGAACGAGTGACGGGAGCAGAGGATCCCGTGCGGTTGTGCTCGGAATGGATCAAGCTCGCGGATCCGTCGGGGAAGCCGCATCACTTAACGAAAGACATTGCCGTGCGCCGCGGGCCCGACGGCCGGTACTACGTCCATGCGGGGGTGCGGCCGGATTTTCGGTTGCTGGGCCTGGCCCTGTTCGTGGTGGCCGTGTTGCTGTTCGGCATGTGGATCAGGCGTTATCTGGTCAATCGCTATCGACTTCAGCTTGAACCGGCGGCGCAGGGGAGCGCTTCGGGCCTTCACTGAGGACGGAAGGGGAAGGAGAGGGACGCGTGGCTAAGAAATACGTCTACTACTTCGGCGACGGGAAGGCCGAGGGCACGTCGAACATGAAAGAGCTGCTCGGCGGCAAGGGCGCAGGACTGGCGGAAATGACCAATCTGGGCATCTCAGTGCCTCCCGGCTTCACCATCTCCACGGAGGCCTGCGTCGAATATTACCGGCTGGGCAAGAAGTATCCGCCCGGTATGTGGGAAGCCTCCCTGCAGGCGTTGAAGCGGGTTGAACGGTCGATGGGCATGGGATTCGGCGATCCTGAACGGCCGCTGCTCGTCTCCGTCCGCTCGGGCGCCCGGGCTTCGATGCCCGGCATGATGGATACCGTCCTGAACGTCGGATTGACGACAAAGACCGTTGAAGGCCTGGCGGCGAAAACGCGCAACGACCGCTTTGCGCAGGACAGCTACCGGCGGTTCGTTTCAATGTTCGGCAGCATCGTCATGGGCGTGCCCCGCGAGCATTTTGAGGCCATTCTGAAGCACAAGAAAACGGAAGTCGGGGTCACGCATGAAACGCATCTCGACGCCCGGCATCTTCGCGAGCTGGTCGCGAGTTTCAAGGCCCTGGTCAAGGAAGAGACGAAGAAGGAATTTCCGGACGAACCGCTCGACCAACTTCGCATGGCGATCAACGCGGTGTTCTCTTCCTGGTTCGGCGCGCGCGCCATCACCTATCGAAGGCTGTACGGTATTCCGGATTCATGGGGCACGGCTGTCAACGTCGTCGCCATGGTATTCGGCAACATGGGAGAAACAAGCGGAACCGGCGTCGCCTTCACCCGCAGCCCCAGCTCGGGAGACAAGGCCTTCTTCGGCGAATGTCTGATGAATGCGCAGGGCGAAGACGTCGTGGCCGGCATCCGGACGCCGTTGCCGGTGAACGCTCTCGCGAAGAACGTCCCCGACGCGTACAAGGAGCTCGAGCAGACCTACAAGAAACTCGAAAAACATTACCGCGACATGCTCGATCTGGAATTCACCATCCAGGAAGGCAAGCTCTACATGCTTCAGACCCGGGTCGGGAAGCGGACGGGTATTGCCGCGGTGAAGATTGCCGTCGACATGGTGAAAGAGGGCGCCATTTCGAAAGAGGAGGCAGTTCAGCGCATCGGACCGGATCAGCTGGCGCAGTACTTGTACCCGATCTTCGATAGCAAGGAAGAATCAAAAGTGAATCCGCTGGGGAAGGGCCTGCCGGCAGGTCCCGGTGCGGCGGCCGGCAAAATCGCCCTCACTCCGGATCGGGCCGTCGACATGAAGGCGGCGGGCAGCCGCGTGGTCCTCGTTCGCCAGGAAACCAGTCCTGACGACATCCACGGGATGAATGCCGCGGGCGGCTTTCTGACCGCTCGCGGCGGGATGACTTCTCACGCGGCCGTCGTCGCCCGTCAGATGGGAAAGGTCTGCGTGGCCGGCTGCGAAGCCGTCGAAGTGCTCGACAGCCAAACCGTGAAAATCGGCGCCAAGACCTTCCGCGAGGGTGATTATCTCTCGATCAACGGATCCACCGGAAACGTGTATGAAGGCGATATTCCCGTCGTTGAGTCGGAAATCATCCAGGTGATTCAAGGGAAGCTGGATCCGAAAAAATCGGACAAGTACCAGCGCTTTGCGACCATTCTGGCGTGGGCGGACAGCGTGCGGAAACTCCGGGTGCGGGCCAACGCGGATGTGCCGGAGCAGGCAAAAATCGCCCGGGGATTCGGCGCGGAAGGCATCGGACTGTGCCGGACGGAACACATGTTCTTTGCCGAGGACCGAATTCCCATCATGCAGAAGATGATTTTGGCGCGGACGACGGAAGAACGGGAGAAGTATCTCGACCAATTGCTGCCCCTCCAGAAACACGATTTCATCGGCCTGTATCGCGAGATGCAAGGTTTTCCCGTCACGATTCGTCTCCTGGACCCGCCGCTGCACGAATTCCTGCCGAAGCGCGAAGAGCTGATGGTGGAAATCGCCAGGTTGGAGCTGACGGGTCACGACGGCGACAAGTTGGAGGAGAAACGCCGGCTGCTCGCGCGGGTCGAGGAGTTGCACGAGTTCAATCCGATGCTGGGCCTGCGCGGATGCCGGCTGGGCATTACGATGCCGGAGATCACCCGCATGCAGGCTCGGGCGGTCATGGAGGCGGCCTGCGAGCTGGCGAAAGAGGGCAAAAAAATCGTGCCGGAGATCATGATTCCTTTGGTCGGAATGGTCTCCGAAATGAAGTCCCAAGAGGATCTCGTCCGCGAGGTCGCCCAGGAGACGATGAAGCGGCATAATGTGAAGTTGTCGTATCTCATCGGGACGATGATCGAATTGCCGCGCGCGGCCGTGACGGCTGACCGCATCGCCGAGGAGGCCGAATTCTTTTCCTTTGGCACCAATGACCTGACCCAAACGACCTTCGGGTTTTCACGCGACGATGCCGCGAAGTTCATCGACCACTACAAAACCGCCAACCTCATGGAGTCCGACCCGTTTGCCGTGCTCGACCGTGAGGGCGTCGGCGCCCTGATGCGACAGGCCATCGCGGGCGGGCGGAAGACGAGGCCCGGCATCAAGCTCGGCATCTGCGGCGAACACGGCGGCGATCCTAGTTCCGTTGAGTTCTGCCACCTACTCGGACTCGATTACGTGAGCTGTTCTCCCTACCGCGTGGCGATCGCACGGCTTGCGGCGGCGCATGCGGCGTTAGCCGAAGCGGAGGCCAAAAAGGGCGCGAAGCCGGCGGCATCGGCCCGAACAGGCCGCCGTTCCCGTACCGCCCGTCGGAAGCGGTGAGCGCCCCTACGGCGTGACAAACGTCCCATGACAGTCACGAGCGGGAGAGCTCGATTTCCGGCCTCGCCTTCGTGTTATGCGCGTCCCCCCGCCGCCGTGCGACAATCCTGGACCTATGCGGTCGAACAAGAGAGATCTCCGTTACATGACCGCGGCCCTTCGTTTGGCGGCGAAAGGCCGTGGCACTGCAAGCCCGAATCCGATGGTCGGGGCGATCGTCATCAATCGAGGACGGGTCGTCGGCCTGGGCTATCATCGTCGGCCAGGACTTCCACATGCCGAAGCGATTGCGCTCCAACGGGCCGGCGCTCAGGCTCGAGGCGGGACGTTGTACGTCACGCTCGAGCCCTGTTGTCATTTGAAGAAGCGCACGGCCCCCTGCGTGCCGGCGATTGTACGCTCGGGCATTAGACGGGTCGTTATCGCTCAACGCGATCCCAATCGCCTGGTCAATGGCCGTGGAGCGGCGGCGCTCCGACGGGCGGGAATGTCAGTGACCTTCGGCGTGGCACGCAATGAGGCGGAAGCATTGAACCAGGCCTATTGTTACTGGGTCCGGACGCAGCGGCCCTTCGTCATTCTGAAAGCGGGCATGACGCTCGACGGGCAAATTGCGACCTCCTCCGGGGAAGCCAAATGGATTACGAGCGAGGCGTCCCGCCGTGAAGCTCACCGCCTTCGCGCTCAAGTGGATGCGGTGCTGGTCGGCGTGGGTACGGTGTTGTCGGACAATCCATCGTTGACCGCCCGGGTAGGGGCCCGGCTTACGCGATTGGCCGGCAGGCAGCCGCTGCGCGTCATTGTCGATTCGCGCCTCCGGATGCCTCTCACTGCCAGAATTCTGCGCCGGGCCGATCATGCCAAGACCTTGGTTGCGGCCACCCGCGCGGCTCCAATGGCACGGCGGATTGCGCTTCAACGGCGTGGTGTCGACATCGTCGTGCTGCCTTCCGCGTCCGGCCGGGTGTCGTTGCCCCGGCTCATGCGAGAACTCGGCAGGCGGGGAATCACGTCCCTGTTGGTCGAAGGCGGCGCTGAAATCAATGCGGCCATGCTCAGGGGCAAGCTGGTGCAGCGCGTGCGGCTCTACATCGCGCCGTCGCTGCTCGGCGGCATCGATGCCAAGGGAATGGTCGGCGGCAAGAGCCCCGGACGCCTCGCGGAGGCCTTGAAACTGTGGAATATCCGCACACGGTCGGTCGGCGGCGACATTGTTGTGGAAGGTGACCTGTGAGACGCGCTTTCGCAGGTTTCCTCTTGGTCATGGCCATCTGGTCGCCCGCGGTCACTTCTGCAGATCCGCCGCCTGGTGCGGACAGTCTGCCAGCGATGGTGTTTCAGTATCTCGATACACCCGACCCCGACGAAGCGGAACGCCTCCTACGATCCATTCAAGACCATCCGGGGACCTCGATCGAGCGGGTGACCAGAATCATTGAGACCGAGCGAAGGTATGACAGCCGTCCGATCGGGACGCTGCCGGATGAACGCATCCGGATTCAGGGGCAGACCTATGCGGTTGCACTCTCGGTTCCCCTTACGTACCAACCTTCCAAAGGGTATGCGCTGATCGTGTGTTTGCACGGTGCCGGATTCAGTGGAGATGCCTATTTAGAGCGCTGGCAGGCGCGGCTGGATGAAGACTCGATTCTGGCTTGCCCGACGTATCCGGCAGGAGCCTGGTTCACGCGGCGGGCCGAGGACTTGGTCCTGGCGACTATCCGGTATGTCACGCAGCGATACCACATCGACCCGGATCGCATCTTCCTCACGGGAATGTCGAACGGCGGCATCGGCGCCTGGCTCATCGGCATGCACCATGCGCCTCTTTTCGCAGGTCTTGCGCCCATGGCCGGAGGACTCGACGACGTGCTGATGCCGTTTCTGGCGAATCTCCGCAACACGCCGGTGTACATCATTCATGGGGCGAAGGATCAAGTGATGCCCGTCGCGCTCAGCCGGTCGATCGCGCGAGAGTTGACGACATTGGGATACGCCTACGTCTATCGGGAGCATCAAGGGGAACATCCGGTGGCGGGAGGACATTATTTTCCCAGAGAGGAATTGCCGGCGCTGGTAACGTGGTTGAAGGCGCAACGGCGGGATCCGTTGCCGTCCAGGTTGACCGTCGTGCGTGAAGCCAGCCGCTTCCAGCCCTTCGGATGGGTGCGGCTCGATGTGACCGATCCGATCGCGGCGTTTTCCGAGGATCTCGTCGACAAGCAGGACGAGCGGATCATGAAGCGTGAATATGCGAGACTCGAGGCGACCATTGTGTCGGCCAATCGGATCGAGGTGACCACGGAACGGATTCAACGATACAGCCTGTTCCTGAACGACCGGCTGGTCGATCCGGCCAAGCCAATCACCATCGTGACCAACGGCCGGCTCTCGTTCGAAGGCACGCTGAACGCTTCCGTGGAGACACTGCTGCGTCAGGCCCGGCTCAGACAGGATCCTCGACAGTTATTCCCTTTCCACCTTGCCGTCGCGGTACCGAGACCCGTTTCATGAACGTGAAACACCGGCGGCGCGCGGGTGCTGAGTCCAGCCTCCTGGCTGTGTTGCTGGCGGTCATGATCGCCGGATCTGCCGCTGGAGCAAGCGCAGAGTCGTGCACGCTCGCCGCTGTGCACGCCGGCATGACGGTTCCGGTTCAGCATCTCCGCGGAGACTGGTCCTGCCGTCTTGCATACGTCATTGATCAGCCGACGACGACCAATAGCGTCGGACCGTTGAGGGCGGCCATGGATCGGGTGATGTATCTTCATCTGCTCGACCGTCCGCCGCTGGCGGCGGCTCTCATCAACCGGCTCGATCTGGCCGACTACAAGGCGGAAACACGCGGGTCCGGCCGATGGTGGGGCAGCGACGGGGAAGGGTCGGAAGGCATCGTGGAGCTCGTGCATGCGGAATCGACGACGAGGATCTATTACCTCGAGGGCACGCACCGCAGCCGGTTCCTTCCCAATGTGAGCGGCAAGGCCGTGGTCTTCCTCCGCATGAATGCGGTCACCGACTCGAACGGCCTGCCCGCCGTGGAGAGCACTCTGGTGGCCTATGCGAGGCTCGATAACCGGATTCTCTCCGGCCTGGCGTCGGTGCTTCGGCCGCTCATCGGGTCGACGGTCAGCCGCAAGCTTGCGAAGGGCGTCGATGTGGTCAACCGATTAGGGCTTGCGATGCGCCAACGGCCCGACCGCGTGCTGTTCGAGGCGACAGATCCTCCGCCTTTGCCTGACGAAGACGTGGCGTATCTGAAGGAGGCGTTGGGCGCAAGGGCGCCGGCGGCCACCACCGGCCGTGTCGAGGGTGCAAGGCCATGACCACCGCGCGCAGTTTCACCGTGCTCTGTACCATCGGCGTGTTCTGCTTCATCAGCTACAACATGGTGAGGATGCCGGTCCTGGCGCTGTTCGCGGAATCGCTGGGCGCGAGTCCGGAACGGATCGGCCTGATTGTGTCCGTGTCGACGCTGACCGGGGTATTTCTCAAACTCCCTTCAGGAGCGCTGTCCGACATTTACGGCCGCCGCATGCTGCTCCGGATCGGCGTCATCGCATTTGGAGTGCCGCCATTTTTCTATCCGTTGATCTCTGACTTGAACGTACTGACGCTGCTCCGCTTGTTTCACGGACTGGCTACGGCCATCTTCGCGCCGAGCGCGTTGGCGACCGTTGCAGAACTATATCGCGAGCGCCGGGGGGCGGCCATGGGCACCTACACCGCCTGCACGCAATCGGGTGCCTTGCTCGGCCCGTTCATCGGAGGCTATCTCGCATACGCCGCCGGTTTTTCCTCGGCTTTCTTGATGGCGGGATTCTTCGGCTGCGCGGCCATCGTGATGTTCTATAGCCTCCATCTTTCGCCTCCGCCGCCGCGCCTGTATGAAAAGGGGGCGGCCGCGATCGGAGCCGAAATGTGGAAGGGCTTCACCAGCGTCGCGCGCAACCGCACAGTGTTGATCACCAGCTTGATGGATGCGGCGAAGATGATTGCCAACGGGGCCTTGATGGCCTTTCTCCCGCTGTACGGCGTCTCGGTCGGTCTCAACGCGGCGGAAGTCGGCCTGTTGTTCACCGTTCAAGCGCTGACGTCTTTCCTGTCCAAGCCGATCATGGGACGGGTGTCCGACCGCGTCGGACGCCAGCCTTTGATCATGGCGGGACTGCTCATCTGTGCGGCGACCTTCGTCTGTATTCCGCACGTCACCCATCTGGCGGTCCTGTTGATGCTCTCGGCCGGGTTTGGATTCGGCGAAGCGGTTGTGACTTCCTCGTCCTCTGCGTTCGTCGCGGACAGTTCCGAATACAAGACGCTGGGCGCCGGCATGGGCATGCAGGGCACCATCGGAGATATCGGGCATGCGAGCGGACCGCTGCTCGCCGGCGTGCTGATTGCCAA
>DATELB010000044.1:0-12606 GCA_035277085.1 Nitrospira sp.
GAGGCCGATGCCTTTCGAGGTGGTCACGATTGTGAGAGAAGGACGTCCCGCGCTCTTGACGAGTCCGGCGACCCACACCTCGAGTCCGAGTCCGATCTCGAAGAGCAGCTGCGCGTTTCTCACGGCGACCAGATCGCTCGGTTTCGGAGAATAGGTGTGCTCATTTTCATAGCCTTTCAGCAGCGAGGTCACTCGGACATACCGGCCTCCCACCTGCTCAGACAGATCTTTTAACACCGGAATGGTGACGACAATGTTGAGAGGTTCCGTCGAGTGGCCGGCCACCGCCGGAACGGCGGTCAACCAGACACCCGACAAGATCAACCACCCCAGTGTGATGAACCCGACGGTCGGCATGGGCCGCGACGGTACCATCGAGATTTCTTCAATGTCAACGCAACGGATCTCTGGGCCGTTCACACGCGAGGCGCTTGACCGGACCAATCAGTTCCATTAGCGTAGCGGCCCACGGTCGAGATTCTTCGCACAGGGGAAGTCGGATGAAAATAGTCGGGTTGATGTCCGGAACATCCGGAGACGGTGTGGATGCGGCGCTTGTCGACGTGTCGGGCCGCGGCTCGGCACTGAAAGCTCGGGCCATTGCCGCGCAGACTCTCGCCTATCCACGATCGCTCCAGCAGCGAATTGTCTCCGCCTCGATCTCCGGCACCGTTGCGGAGATCTGCCATCTGAATGCCTTGCTCGGTGAATGGTTCGCGAACGCGGCGCTAAACGTGATTCGCCTCGCGAAGCTGCGTCCCACCGATATCGCGGCGATCGGATCGCATGGCCAGACCGTGCATCATCTGCCGCAAGGATTCCAGGCGCCGGGCGTCGGAGCGGTCCGGTCGACGCTGCAAATCGGAGAACCGGCCGTCATCGCGGAACGAACGGGCATTACGACGATTGCCAACTTTCGTCCTCGTGATATTGCGGCGGGAGGACAGGGAGCGCCGTTGACGCCTGCCGCGCATGCGCTGCTTTTGAGACATCCGCGCCGGGCAAGATTGATCGTCAACCTTGGCGGAATCAGCAATGTGACGTACGTGCCTCGCGGCGGCACGTGGGACGGCGTCGTTGCGTTTGACACCGGACCGGCGAACATGGTGTTGGACAGTCTCGTGAGTCGAGCGACGAACGGACGGCAGGTCATGGATCGGGATGGGAAAGGCGCCCTCAAAGGCCGTGTCGAGGCTCGCCTGCTGGGCAAATTGCTGGCGCATCCGTTCCTTTCGCGTCGTCCGCCGAAGTCTACGGGCCGAGAAGAATTTGGTCCCGCCCTAATCGACGACCTGCTGAGCATTCAACAGCAGCAGGGCTTGCCGTTGGAGGACGTATTAGCGACCTGCAGCATGTGGACGGCCAAGGCCGTCGGCACGGCGCGTCGATGGATCAAGGGTCCGATTGACGAAGTCGTGGTCGGCGGCGGGGGCGTGCGCAACCGGGCGGTCATGGAAAGTCTGGCCGCGGTGTTCGCCCCGATCCCCGTGACTACGTTCGATGCCCTCGGCTGGGAGAGCAAAGCGTTTGAAGCGGTTGCATTCGCGCTTCTCGCCTATCGAACCATGACAGGCCAGTGGGGCAATATCCCAGCCGTCACTGGAGCGACACATCCCGTCCTCCTGGGTACCATTGTGCCGGCCGGCCAGCATTGGGCCAAGCATTTCCGCTCATGATCGGCGCCGTGTTGGATTGGTGGTTCGTCGGTGTCATCGCAGCGGTGATGGGGTTTCTGGTTTGGCGAATGATCTCTGGCCGGTTGCGACCGGGTTCCCGATCGGGGCCGTTCGTGCTTCCCTTGGGAACGGTGCTCCGGCCTCAACCGCTGCTGGGAGAGAAGGCGCTGCTCCTCTACAACCTGATTCGGCTCGCTGTGGAGGACCGCTATTTGGTGTTCGCGGAGATTCCCCTTTTGAGCTTTTTGTCTGTCGAAGCGGAAGGCGGGGCCCGGCTCGAGGTCCTGCGGCACCTTGCCCTCAAACGTGCCGACCTGGTGCTTGTGCATCCCGGCTCGCGCGTGGTCGAACAGGTCGTGCAATTCGTCGAGGGTGCTTCAGCCGTGGATTCGGTCGACGCCCCCGCCGGACGCGACGTTCAGCGCATTCTGCATGCGGCGGGTATTCGAGTGACGACCCTGAGCGTACAGCCGAGTTACACCGTCCAGGAGCTCGAGCGGCTGTTGGGAATGAGCGATCCCGAGTGATACGGGACGGAGCTTCTCACTCGGTAGGAGTCGGTGTCGGCTCAGTTTTTTCTGCTTCTGCCTTTTCTGCCTCGGCATCCAACGCTTTTCGGGCCACTTCGGCCTCTGGGCTGTCGGGGTATTGATCGACCACCCGCTCGAACATCATCCGGGCCTTTTCGGAATCTTTCAGTTTTGTGTATGTTTGTCCGATCTTCAGCGTCGAGGCCGCGAGCTTGGGACTGAGCGGATAATAAGAAACGACGTTGTAGAAGGCTTTCAAGGCGTCTTTGTAGCGCCCCATGCGGAATTGACATTCACCGACCCAGTACTGCGCATTTGCGGCCAGCGACGTTTGGCCGTGGAGCTCCAAAAAAAGACGGAAGCCGGCGAGCGCTGCCTCATAGTCGCGGTGCTTGAATTCTTCCATGACCCGGTCGTACAGATGTCTGGAGGTATCTTGAACTTGCGCTGGGGCCGCCCAGACGTCCGGAAGACTGCCCGTCGTGGTCAGCATGACCGGGAACAATGCAGCGGGAAGGAGTCTGCGGATCTTCATCGGTCGGCCTCCATTGCCCGGGGGCGTTCTTGTCATGGTCCCGAGTTCGCAAGCCACATGCCACAGGACGTCCACTTCGCGCTTGGAAAAACGTCGGAAATACGAGCGGTTCGTAGCAGGGCGCGCAGGCGTCATCTCGGGCCGGGATCAGAATTGTACGGCCGGGGGTCTCCAATCCGCTTGACAAGAAAAAATCGTTCGTTCCTGGCAATCGGCTCGTGGCGCGGTTTGCCGGCCGTGAGGAGCATGCGCTGCCGATGAGTTCGCAACCGACCGGGGCGCCTCAAGATCCTCCGCTGAATCCACTCGGCGGTAGAACGCTGATCGTAGACTGGCAGGATCGCTCATCGTATCCGCGGCCGAGCGCGGCGTTGAAAGAAGCCGGGGAATTCGACCAAGTCTTTGTGAGAGCCGGTGTCTATGAGGACAAAGTATTTGTGGCTGACCGTCCCGTGCTCCTGATCGGGGCCGGGCGAGACGTCGTCCAAATCTTCTGCCGCCGCGGCGGCCCTCTCTACCTTCAGCGCGTCGCAAGTGGACGCATTTGCGGGCTGACCTTCCGCTATATCGGCAGCGATCAACATTCCTCCATGAACATCCTCGACTCTTCTTGCACGATCACTCAGTGTCGGGCGAGCGAAGGTATTCTTTCGGGCGTCGTGCTGTATGGCCCCGAGTGCCGGGCGACGTTCATCGACAATGAAGTCTGTCGCAACCGTGAATCCGGCATCTTTGTCTTCGCCGGCGCGCAGCCGCGCGTGGCCGACAACCTGTGCCGGGACAACCATCACTTCGGTATTGCCGTACGTGATCCGGGAAGTCACCCGGAACTGGTTCGGAATCGATGTTCTGAAAATTGGCTGAGCGGGATGCTGCTGTTTCACCATGCGCAGGCGTTGTTGGTCGATAACGTCTGTGTTGACAACCGGCATTGGGGAATCGTGTTCACCCCCGAAACCCGGCTGTCACCGGCTCCTGACGTCCTGTCGCAGAGCAATGTTTTGCTGCCGAATCCGCGGGGACCGATGCATGTGACGGAGGCTCCGTTGTCAGAAATCGGCAGGTAACTGCGCAGGGGTGGGACGGTTGGGGTGAAATCCGCGCCGTTCAGGAGGCGGAATACGTCGCAGCGTGGTTATATCCCGACGCTTCGTGGAAGGCGAAGCCACTGCCGCCTTGCTGCTTCGCACGATACATGGCGGAATCCGCATGCTTCAACAACTCGTCGATGCTGTGATCGTCGTGCGGATACACGGTGATGCCGATGCTGACTCCAACTGAAACGCTATTGCCTTTGAGATGAAACACAGAGGAAATCGATTCGGTGATCCGCTTCGCGACGACGACGATGCTTTGTTCTGACGAGACGCCTTCGAGGACGATCGTGAACTCGTCGCCGCCCATCCGGGCGACCGTATCCACCTCACGCACACAGGCTTTGAGCCGCTCGGCAACCGATTTCAGCAGCTCGTCCCCCACGTCGTGTCCCAGGGTGTCGTTGACTGATTTGAAACGGTCCAAATCCAGCAGCATCAGTCCCAACGGTTGCTGAAGCCGTTTGCTTCTGGCCATCGCCTGGATCAAGCGGTCGCGGAACAGCGTCCGGTTCACGAGCCCGGTGAGATGATCGTATTGAGCCAGATACGTCAGACGTTCTTCCGAACGCTTCCGCTCGATGGCGTAGCGTACCGAACGCGCGAGCAGCTCCGGATGCCCCTGGCCTTTGACCAAATAATCCTGCGCCCCCTGCTGGACGGCCTGGAGTGCCAGGGACTGATCGCTCACGCCGCTGAGCACGACCACTGGAATTGAGGGATTCGTGGCATGGACCTGCCGGACCGTCGGAAGGCCGAACGCGTCGGGAAGTGAAAGATCGAGGAGAATGGCGTCGAAGCGCCCTTTGTCGATGTGCGCCAGCCCGTCGGAGAGGGTTCGGGCATGAGTGACCTTGAACTCTTCGACGCTCCATTCAGCCAGCAAGTCCTGGGTCAGACGGGCATCGATGTCGTTATCTTCGATCAACAGTACCGTAATCATGCGAAAAATCTGAAAGAGCGGTGCAGTAGGCCGGTCTTGCAGGCACGTTGCCCCATATTGGCTCGATTATAGCGAAGGAGCGGCCAGCGAGAAGGAAAATGTGGGATTTGGCCCGACGCGACGATAGGACACCGGCCGGACGAGTGCGAGCGATTCCCGGACCTGCCGATCCGGCAGGTACGATGACTGAAAGTATGCGCTGTGTGCGTTGCCTAGCTTGCGTGCAACGCTTCGGCTCGACGACGAACCTCCTCGGCCTTCTTGGATTGCCCGAGATTCTCGTAGAGCGAGGCGATGTTGGCATGCAAGTGCGTCAGCAATTGCCCGAGTTGCGCTTCCTGGGCGATGACGTTGGCTTCCAGGGCGATCTTCTTCTCTTCACTGCGGCGGAAACGCTCTTCGAGACGCTGGACGAGTTGAATCCATCCCTTCACCTTTCCCGAATCCAGCTCGGGAGTGGTGGGCAGCGCTTCCCCGCGTTCAAGCGCCTTTTCCGTCTGATTCATCCAATTGATGAAGACGAGAAAGTCACCCAGCGTAATTTTCAATGCCGATGAGGCGCCTTCTTCCTCAATGACGAGATCTTCCATAATGACTCCTTATGACGGATGAGGTCGATGAATGTTGAAGACCGTGCTCTTGATCGATGCCGGTAACACCGAGGTCTGCCTGTCTCCACGCAGGCCGGCTCCTTTCAAGCGGCATTGGAGGGTTGCTGGGCGGTGAGCGAATGCACGAGCAGGTGTTTCATGAGGGTGGTGCGATTGTGACGAAATGTAATACTGCGAGCGCGGCTCTGTTGTCAATGATACGAGAGAACAGCGGTGATTTTTTACAATCTCAACGGCAGTATCGGGAACACTGAAGGAGGACGAGCAACTCAGCCCTGAGGAGTACGGGGGGGCACGTAAATGCCGTAGGGATGACCTTCGGGTCCAATCGCCGCTTCGCAGGCGAAGCCCGGTTCGAAGGGCCAGAGTAAAGATCTGCCGAACGTGGTGCCGCGGACATGAACGTAACGGAAGGTTACGCCCAAACGATTGGCCTCCTCCTGCATCGTGGCAAGACAGCCCTCATAGGAATACGAGCGGCGGCCGAACATGATCTGTTCGCCGGTCTGCGTATGGAACATCGTATACGGCTCGGCGCAGCCGGAGGCAAGCAGGCAGATGGCGAAAAGGAGAAAACGAGTGATCATAAACGAAATCCGGATTGACCGGTTATGGGAAGTGTAGCACTCGCGATTGCGGTAGTCGAGCAGAGGATTTCACCCTGCGATGGCGCTTGATTAAGCGGCCAAGACGGACCTGGTCAACGCCCGGCATCCGTATGAATTCAACGCCGAAGCGACGGCCTTGGCGCCAGCGGATTTTTGCCAGTTCAACACAGAGCGACGGCGCATCGTCCGGCATAAGGACCTTCATCTCGAGATACGTGCCCGGTTCGACGGTCTTATTGCTGATGATTCCGCAGCCGGGCACAGAGACATTGTTTACAGTGCCCTCGCCGACAAAGGAATCCCCGGCAAAAATGACAGGAAATTCGGCGGCTACACGCTCGCTGTAGCGCATTTTCATGGTTGAAGCTTCCCTCCCCCTGTTCATTCGCCAGCGACCCTGACAACAAATTGCGCTTCGATGGAACAATATAGGGAAAGTGCCCCCCCGGCCAGCCCTACGAAAGTTGGGAACTCAGGGGATGTGTAAGACATTGATTCGGCGCAATAAACATGCGTTCTGGCGTACCTAAAAAAAGGCATGGAACCTGCGGAGCGTTACTCATGAAACGCCACACTCCCCATTGTGCGGACTGCCGCTCTCTAAAAGGGAGGCGGCAGGCGGGAGGAAGACGCAAATGGAAAACAAACGATCCATAAGAGTGCATCCGTTGACCCGTCAGATGCTGATCCTTGCGGGCCTCCTGATTGTTTCGCTCCCCTCGACCTTCGTCGATGGCCCTCTCGAGCAAGAAAGGACCATATCGAAGGCAAGACCAGCCCCTTACGCCATTGGTCCACAACAGGACGGCATCGAGCCTTTTCAAGCCGCCTCAGCCGTTGAATTGGAACGAGCCGTGACACGAGCGGCGCAGCAGCATCATCTGCATCCGGCGTTGCTGTTTGCGGTCATGAAGGCAGAGTCTTCCTTCAATCCCCTGGTGGTCTCCAAGGCTGGCGCCGTTGGTCTCATGCAGCTCGTTCCGGAAACGGCCCTCCGTCACGGGGTGCAAAATCTGTATGACACCAACGAGAACGTGGCAGGAGGAGCGAGGCATCTGCGTTATCTCCTGGACCGTTTCCACGGCAATACCCGTTTGGCCCTGGCGGCCTACAATGCAGGTGAGCGCAAGGTGGATCGGTACAAACAGATTCCGCCGTACAAGGAAACCCGGCATTACGTCCAGAAAGTGTTGAGCTACTATCGGGACTACAGAAAGGAAGCGAGACTGGTTCCCCTTGGTGAACACCACCAGAGCGAATACAGGATACGCACGTTATAACGCTCGGCAAGAGTACGAGAGGGAGGAAGCAAGGGCTCAGGCGATAGGTTTCTCAGCGATGTATTCGAGATATTTCCACAGTTCCTTGGCATCGTTTTCGCCGAAAACAAGTGGCGTGTTGTTTGCCAGCCCTGAGAAGTACACTTTGACCGTCATTTCGTCCTGCCAAATTTGCACTTCAGCATACGTGACGCTGTCGAGATTGAGCGTTCTCTTGCCGATCCGAACGTAGTTCATACAAACTCCTTCGCAAGGTACAGCGAACTATAGCACTCGTCCAAACTTCGTCAACGAGTTCCTCCGTTTTGGACCCGGTCCCTCGTGCATGTGAATAACCCGCAGCGCACTCTCTGCATCAGCTTGCCCGAGATATGCGTATTGCAAGAAGCCGAACTATTGATGGGGCAAAGAGTGTTGTCTATCCGTGTTCGACCTTAAATCAACGGCAAAACCAGGGTTTTCCCTAGGCCCGCCGTCTAGGATGTCAGACATATACTTGCGCCGCTTCTTTCCCACCAGTTGGTACCAATGAGCCAACTTTCCGTATTGATCGTCGAGGATGAAGCCATCCTGGCGGCTCACCTGGCCAGCAAGGTGAAGCTGCTCGGCTATCGGGTCATTGGGCCGGTGCCGACCGGAGAAGAAGCCCTCGATCTGATTCAAGTGGATCCCCCGAATATTGCGCTGCTGGATATTCGGCTCGACGGTCACCTCGATGGGATTGAAACGGCCGTCCGCCTTAAACAACTGCGGGATATTCCCGTCATTTTCCTCACCGCCCACTCCGACCAGGAAACGCTAAAGCGAGCCAGCACCGTCGGCCCCTTCGGATACATTCTCAAGCCATTCGAGGAGCGCGACCTCGCCACGCAGTTGGAAGTCACGCTCTACAAGCATCAAGCCGAGGCGTCGCTCCGGCAGAGCGAGGAGCGGTACCGCGCCTTTATCGGGAACAGTTCCGAAGGCATCTGGCGCATGGAATTCGAGCCGCCGGTAGATACGTCGCTTCCGGTGGAGACACAAATCGATCAGATGTACCGCTCGGCCCGTCTGGTCGAATGCAATGATGCGATGGGACGGATGTACGGCTTTTCCAACGCGGAAGGATTGATCGGAACAACGTTGGATTTCATGCTGCCGGCGTCCGATCCTTCGGCCAAAGACTATCTCGCCTCCATCATCAAATCGGGCTACCGGGCCACGAACCTCGAATCTAGTGAGCGCAATGTTTTCGGCCACGACGCCTATTTTCTCAATAACATGGTGGGCATCGTCGAAAACGGCCGGCTCGTTCGTTTGTGGGGGACGCAGCAAAACATCACCGACCGCAAATGCGCCGAAGAAGCCATACGGGAAAGCGAGGCACGCACACGGATTGCGCAACAAGCCGCACGCTGGGGCGTCTTTGAGTACAACTATAAGACCGGGCGGAACTACTGGTCGGTTGAACTGGAAGCCCTGTATGGTCTCGCGCCCGGAACTTTTGAAGGCACGTACGATGGATGGTCTCAGCGCGTGCATCCCGCCGACCGGCAGGAAGCCGAGGAGGCGATGCAACGGGCGCTGACCACGAATGAATATGCGCACGATTTTCGCGTCGTTTGGGATGACGGCACCGTGCATTGGCTGTTTGCGAGGGCAAAAATCTTTCGCGATGTTGCTGGGGCGGCGGAACGCATGCTGGGCGTCAACGTCGACATCACGGAGCGGAAGCAGGCCGAGCAGGCGCTGCGTCATAGCGAGGAGCAACTCGAATTGATCAGCGACGCCGTTCCGGCGTTGATCTCCTACGTCAATAACGAGCGACGGTATGTCACCTGCAACGAGGCGTATACCACATGGTTCGGCGTCTCTCGGGAGGAGGTGATTGGGAAGACCATGGCGGAAGTGGTTGGCGAAGAGGCCTGGGCAAACATGGCCCCCTATGTCGACACCGCTCTACAAGGACAGGCGGTCGATTATGAAACCGAAGCCAAGTACCGGTACGGCGTGACCCGCTGGATCCATGCAGTCTACACGCCGCATCGGGGGACTGACGGCGAGGTCACGGGTATCGTCGTAATGGTCACGGATATCAGCGCACGGAAGAGGGCGGAAGCCGCGCTGCGGGAAAGCGAGTTGCGCTTTCGCATGATCGCTGATAGCGCGCCCGTATTGATTTGGATGAACGGCTTGCAAGGCTGCGAATTCGTCAACCATGCCTATGTGGAGTTCATCGGGGCCGAACAGCACAGTGAGGTCGCGAATTATGAATGGGCGCATTACATCCACGATGAAGACCGGACAGCGTACGTGACCATGTATCTTGACGCCATGCGCGACCGCGCGCCGTTCGACACCCAATTCCGCTTTCGAAGGGCCGACGGCCAATTCCGGTGGATGCGGTCGGTGGGCAGACCACGATTGACCGACCAAGGAGAACTCGTCGGCTATGTGGGGGCCAGCATCGACATCACGGACATTCGCGAGGCTCAGGACCGACTGCAGCGATGGAGCCAGGAACTCGAACAGGCGGTGCGTGTCAAGACCAGCGAATTGTTGGAATCGCAGGATCGCCTGCGGGCGCTGGCAACTGAAGTCGGCTTGGCGGAACAGCGCGAACGAAAGCGCATTGCGGCGGAACTGCACGACCACCTGCAGCAGATGCTGGTCTTCTGCAAACTGAAGCTTGGACAAGGCAAACGCCTTGTGGGCGGTATCGCGGGCTGCGGTGATCTGATGAAGCAGGTCGACGACGTCCTGAGTGAAGCCCTGACCTATTCCAGAACGTTGGTCGCAGAGCTGTGTCCTCCGGTCCTGCGCGAGTTCGGCTTGGCAGCCGCACTCAAATGGCTGGGTGAACACATGAGCCAACGCCATTTGCATGTGTCCGTTGCCATCGAAGAAAATCTCCGGCCGGTTCCAGAAGAACACGCGGTGTTGGTCTTCCAATCCGTCCGGGAGCTGTTGATCAATGTAGCTAAGCACGCAGAAACTACACATGCCAACGTACATATGAGGCGGGATGAGAAAGGAATCCGCATCGAGGTCCGTGACCAAGGTGCAGGCTTCGACGTCAGCGTGCTCCGGCCGCGCGATGGCGCCCAGCCGACGAAGTTCGGCATTTTTTCCATCCGCGAACGCATGAAAGCGTTCGGCGGAGAACTGGAATTGATCAGTGAACCGGGAAAGGGCACCAGCGCCCTCCTCGCGCTCCCCTTGCAGGACGTCCTCGACCCGCGGGCGATGAGGCCGTCTCCGGACGGCGCCCTGCGAGACAGGCCGGTGACCACGCAGCGGTCGGCGACGACGGCACCTTCTATCTTTCCGAAGGCCCTCACGGTGTTACTCGTAGACGATCATGCCATGATGCGGCAAGGCTTACGGTCGGTTCTTGAAGCCCATGTCGACATTCATATCGTCGGTGAAGCGTCGGACGGCCAGGAGGCGGTGACGATGGTGCAAGCGCTTGAGCCGGCCGTTGTCGTGATGGACATCAACATGCCCCGTCTCAACGGCATTGAAGCGACGGCCCAGATCAAGGCTCAGCATCCGGGGGTCAGGGTCATCGGATTGTCAGTCAATGCCGGACCGAACAACAGAGAGGCGATGCTCCAGGCTGGAGCGGACATGCTCTTGACGAAGGAGGCGGCCGTCGAAGACCTTTACCGGTGCATCCAGAGCGTCGTCCCCAGCCCGTAGCTTCACGCGCCGTCGGTGCAGTAACGATGACTGCATGGGAGCGTGCGTTTTTCCGGGGTCTTTCCGGAGCGACGGAAAAGAATAACTCTCCGTCTGAGAGTCTCCTTGGTCCGATCGAATGAAGGTGGAGAAGAGACCGATGGATCCGTTGACGAGGAACTCAAGGTCTGTTCAGCGGCGCGGACGTTCATGCTTCGAAAAGTCCGCACAGCCGTCTGAACGGCGAGAACAAGAAATTGTTGTTCGGTATCGGCATAGGGAACTTCCAGGGATACGGTAGCGGGCATCGTTGCACTCCTCCTGCTGAGCGGCTGCGTAAAGACTCGGAGTCTAGGCTTCCTTTTTCCCAAGGGTTACTGGGAGAGAACCTAGTAACGCAAGGCGCTTTTTGAAGCGGTGCCGGTTGTCGAGGAGCATGCGCGGATGAGACCATGTCTCGCAGCGGTCGCCTCTTTCTCGCCGCCTGTACGAGCGCCCACCCGAGGCCTTCGCTCCCCGTGGGAGAATTTTATGATGATTCGTTCGGGAGGCGAATGGGTCAGGTCCTTGCCAGTCAGCCGTTATCCACACGTTGCCGCCAAGCCTAGAGAGAACGTAGACAACCCCTCAGGCTGCCATCTGCCATAATTTCGCAACAACGGTAAGCCGCAGGGATTCAGAGTTGCCTATTATTGCGGCGAAAGCCTTTCCCCCCTTGCCTACATGGTCGGGACAAGCACTCCACTTATCCCTACCGTTCAGAATTAGGGCCTTTTAAGGGTGGGTTAACCCGCTCTTAATTCCTGCCGGCTATCTGACCTCCATGAACTTGCGAATTTATTGCTCAGCGCTGGCCATGTTCATTGCTGCGCTTTTGGGGCAAGCCGAAGCAAGGCGCGGCCGTCAGAGGAGGGGCTAGCCTATGCAGATTCCCTACCGGCGCAGAAACATGACCATCGCATGGCCTGCCCGATTTTGCTTGTGGCGTTTTCTAGGTGACTGAGATGGTTGGTTGCGGGGAGAGGATTTGAACCTCTGACCTTTGGGTTATGAGCCCAACGAGCTACCAGACTGCTCCACCCCGCGCCCGGATAGTAACAAAGCGCTTCTCGGCAAGTCAAACAACGCCCGTTGCTTTCGACAGGCGCGGATGCTAAAGCGATGGAATGCGTATCGTCTTCATGGGCACGCCTGAGTTTGCTGTTCCCTGTCTCGAAGCGCTGCTTAAAACAGAAGACACGGTCGTTGGGATTGTGACCCAGCCGGATCGCCCAAAAGGGCGGGGGCAGCAGCTTGCGCCATCACCGGTCAAGGTCATTGCCCAGCGCCAGCACCTCCCTCTGCTGCAGCCGACGAAAATGAAAGACGCGAGTTTCATGGCGGAACTGTCCGCCTGGAAGCCTGACCTTATCGCGGTCGCTGCATTCGGACGCATTTTACCGGCCGCCATTCTGTCGCTGCCGCCGCGCGGATGCATTAACGTTCACGGCTCGCTCCTGCCCAAGTATCGGGGAGCGGGTCCGATTCAATGGGCGATTATCAACGGCGAGACTGAAACCGGTATCACCACGATGCTCATGGACGAAGGGATGGATACCGGCGCGATGCTGCTCCAAGAATCTGTACCCATCGCCCCGGACGACACAGCGGGAACCCTGTCTCCCCGTCT
>DATELB010000045.1:0-9282 GCA_035277085.1 Nitrospira sp.
GTACGGCTTCCTGGTGATGCTGCTCGAGCCGCCGCCCCCACGCTTCCAGCGTCAAGGCCGAATGCTCGCGCAGCGTCTCAACGTCTCTCACCTCGAAGCCCGAGCGCTCCGCCACCCGGACGATGTCCTCGATCGGAAGCATCTCGGCGTCGGGAAAGACATATCGATTCGCGAATGGACCTAGATTCGCCCGACCGTCACGCGTCCCGATGCCTTCGGTGAGGAAGACTCCGCCCGCGTCGAGCAGCTGCATGGCCTGCTCGTAGTAGGGCGCCAGGCGGTGCTTCCCGATGTGCTCCACCATGCCGACGCTGACGATTTTGTCGTACATCCGCTCGCCGTGGACATCACGGAAATCGCGCACCTCGATCCGGCATCGGCGCGACAACCCCGCGGCCGTGATGCGCTGATTCGCCACTTCCGCCTGCCGGCGGCTGAGGGTGATTCCGTGCACGAGCGCGCGATGGGTTTGCGCTGCATACAGGGCGAATCCTCCCCAGCCACACCCCATGTCCAGCACGCGGTCGCCGGGTTTCAGGCGGAGTTTCCGGCATAGGTATTCGAGCTTTTGAGTCTGCGCCTGCTCCAGGCCGTCGTCCTCGCGTTGATAATAGCCGGTAGAATAGAGCAGCCTGCTGTCGAGCCAGAGCTTGTAAAATTCGACCGGCACGTCGTAGTGGAATCGAACTGCTTCCTTGTCCCTCAGTTTTTCGTGGCGTCGTCCGTGCAGCAGAAGCGTTCGCGTCTCTTCGGGCACCCGATCCACGCTCCGTTGCCGCCACGTGGCTGCACCGCACCTCACCCAATCCATCGCCGACCAGCGCCGCTGCATGAGATGGTCGGCCAGCGGCATGAGGGCGTCGATCGAGCCGATGACATCGATGTCGTCGTAGATGTACGCCTCGCCGAGGGCCAGCTGCACGGGCCAGCGGAGCATGCGGCTCATCGATTCGGGGTGCCGCAAGATCAGGGTCGCTTCAGTCGGCTGCTCCGACCGCAGCCTCCAGACGGAGCCGTCCCAGAACCGTACCGCGATATTGGGGACCTCGCAGCCGCGGAACAGCTCCTCAAAGAAGCCGATCGCCGATTGTATGTTGGGCGCATCGGTCATCTCGGCAACATCATCCTCGTCCGGCACTAATTCCATTTTGGAGAACATGGCAGACTCCTCTATGAAGGTCAGCGATCCTCCCCTTCAGCTCTCCACCTCCACCTTGAGGTCTCCGGTGATCTGTCCGACATGCGTCTGAAGCGACCCGTCCCGCTTACGTTCGAACCGGAGATCCACCGATCCATTGCCCACACGCAAATGGCGGAGTTCCACCTGGTTGATGAAGTCGGGCAGAGACGGCCTCACGATCTTCAACCGTTTGTTGAAGGCGTCCGGCACGAGCCCAAGGAACGTCTCAACCAGGAACGGAATGGAACCGGCCGCCCACGCTTGCGGATGGCAGGCAACGGGATACCGGACCGGCTGGCCGTACTCCTCGCGCCCAAACCCCGTGAAGAGTTCCGGCAAGCGATAGTCCTCGAACTCCATGGCGGCCTCGAGCAGGCCGACAAAGATCCGGCTTGCCTCTTCGTGGTAGCCGTAGCGGCGGAAGCCCGCCGCGATGAGCGAATTGTCGTGCGGCCACACGGTACCCAGGTGATACCCCATTGGATTGTACCGGCGCTCCTTGCATGACAAGGTGCGGATGCCCCATCCATTGAAGAGATCGGGCTTCATCAGCCGGTGAACGAGGCGCGCGGCCTTGTCTTCGTCGACAATTCCCGCCCATAGCGCGTGGCCGGCATTGGACGACATGACCCGGCAGGGCCGGTGCCCCGCCTCGAGCGCCAACGCGTAGCACCCCTCTTCCTCGATCCAAAAATCACGATCGAACCGTTCACACAACGCCCGCGCTTCCGCGCGCAAGCGCACGGCGTGTTCGCGGTGTCCGATCCGCTCGTAGAGATCGGCAATTTCCATTTTGGCCATGTACACATAGCCTTGCACTTCGACGAGCGCGATGGGCGGCTCCGCCAGCCGGCCGTCCTCGGTCACGATGGCGTCGCCGGAATCCTTCCAGCCCTGATTGATCAGGCCTTTGTCGGTGTTGCTCAAATAACTGACGTAGCCGTCGCCTGCAGCATCGCCGTACTTGTCGATCCAATGCAGCGCCCGCTCCACCGGCGCCCGCAGCTCCTCGAACAAAGAGAGATCGCCGGTCCACTGGCAATACCGGCTCATCAAGATCAGAAAAAGCGGCGTGGCGTCGATGGTGCCGTAATAGGGCGTGTGCGGGATCTTGTTCATTCTTGCCAACTCACCGACCCGGAGCTCGTGCAGGATCTTGCCGGGCTGCTCGTCGCGCCAGCCACTGACTTCCGTGCCTTGGTACCGCGCCAGGAGCCGGAGGGTGTCCGCCGGCGTGTGTGACCAGAACGCCAGCGTCTGAAGCGACGTCACCAGACAGTCCCGGCCGAACAGCGTGACAAACCAGGGCACGCCGGCGGCGAAGAATTCGTCCCCCGAGATCGACGTTTTCAGCATATGCAGATCCATGAGCGAGCGCCGCATGACGCGGTTCAGCAGCAGACTGTCGCTGTGAAATTCGGTCTCGCGCTTCAGCCACTGCTCGGCCGACGCCTTGATGCCGTGGGAAACGGCATGAAGGTCGCGGTAGACGCTCGTCTGCGCGAACAGCCGATTGGGCTGCTCCTCCGTTTCAGCTAATGCCAGCGAAACGCGGATCTGCTTGATCTCGTTCGCCTTGAGGGAGACGTGAAATTCCACGGTGTCGCCCTTGACGTTGGTCGGCAAGGGGTAAAAATGGATGGCAAGGCTTCGACGGATCTTGTCTCCGCCTTCGTAGGAGAAGACCAGGCACTTGTCCTTCCAGACCGGCCTGAAGAGCTTCCCCTTGACCTCACGCAGCAACCCGCGGATTTCGAACACGTCTTCAAAGCCCGCTCGGAAGCGCATCGTCACCGGAAACTCTACGGCCTCATAACCGAAATTCTGGATGTCGAGCTGTTCGTGCAGGACGCATTGTTCGGCGTCGATGACACGGTCCCATTTCAGTCCGATCGTCTCCCGTTGTATGGTCCGGCCGTCCGGCGCCTGAAAATCCGGCGTCGTCAATTGAAGGACCGCACGGCCTCCCTCCCACGAACGGGCCGCCAGCGGCTCCGGGTGTTCGCCCCCGACGAGCAGCTCGTAGCCGTTGAGATAGCGGCAATCATGGTAGTACAGGCCGAAGCCATGCCCTCTGGGCATCGGCACTTCGCCTTCCGGAGGAGCGAGAAAGAACAGATTCCCATGCTTGATGACGACCGCTTTCGCTATGCTATGGGCCACGGACGGCACTCCCTTCGTCAGAACTTGTTCCTTTCGCCTGCGCTTTTCCTTGGGCAAATAGGATGGATCGGACGACCCCTCACTGCCTGATCCCATGTCGACTCTCCCACCATGACTTTCTATCCTATGGTTCCGAACCGCGGCCTAGACGACTTCCCTGATCTTGTTCTCCACGACTGTTTTGATGATGTCCCAGCGGTCCTTTTGTCCTTTCGCCAGCGCTTTCGCGAACTGCCAGGCCTGATCCGTGGTGATCTTGCCGGGGAGCGGCGGCTCGTTCGGATCGACGGAGGCTTCGACCAGCGCCGGACCGGCATGATGAAATGCTTCACCGAGCACGGCCCGCACGAGCGCGGGATCTTCGACGCTGTAGCCGGCCACCCCGCAGGCCCTCGCGACCGCCACGAAGTCGATCGGCTGCAATTGCACGCCGTATTGCGGATTGCCCTCGAACGCCAACTGCTCCCACTTGATCATCCCCAGGACGTTGTTCTTGATGACGATCACCTTCACCGGCAAACGGTATTTGGCGATCGTGGCGAGTTCGCCCATCAACATCGTGAGGCCGCCGTCGCCCGTGAAGCACACCACCTGCCGGCCAGGAAACGCGACCGCGGCGCCGATGCTATACGGCAATCCGTTGGCCATCGTCGCCAGCGTGCCCGACACCGAAAATTCCATGTCTCCGCGGATCTGGACATGGCGGGCCGCCCACGTCGTCACCGTCCCGGTGTCGCTGCACACGATGGCATCGCGGTCTAAATATTCGTTCAGCGCCCGCGCCACCACCTGAGGCTTGAGCGGCAGGTCGGTGCGCGTGCCGCGGATCTCCATCAATTCGTTCCACTGGCGCATGCGCTCCTGGGCCTTGGCGAGGAACGTCCGGTCCGATTTCGGTTTGAGCAACGGCATCAACGCCCTCAGCACGTCCCAACAATGTCCGACAAGCCCTACCTCGGCCGGATAGCGCAGTCCGATGCGCGACGGATCCAGATCGATCTGGACCGCTTTCGCCTGGCCGGGCTTGGGATAGAATTCAAGATACGGGAAGCTGCTGCCGGCGATGAGCAACGTATCGCACTCTTCCAAGACCTCCTGGGAAGGGGCGGTGCCGAGCAGGCCGATGCCTCCGGTGGTGTAAGGATGATCGTCCGGCACGACCGCCTTACCGAGCAGCGGCTTGATGATCGGTGCGGCCAGAGTTTCAGCGACCGCAAGAATCTCCTTGCGCGCCGTGAGACACCCGCGACCGGCCAGGATAGCGACTTTCGAGCCGGTATTGAGAAGGTCCGCAGCCTGCCGCAGCATGGCGTGCGGCGGCAGCGGAAGTGCTTCGCTGTACAAGTCCCCGCTGTGCAAGGCGACATTGGCCTTCGATCGTTTCCCGTCGGCTGACCAGTCCTGAATGTCCTTCGGAATCGTGATGTGCGCGACGGTCCGCTTCGCGATCGCTGTTTTGACGGCCTCATCGACCACGTTGCAGACGTGCGCCGGTCCCATGACCCTTTCGTTATACGCGGCGACGTCGCTGAACACCTTCACGAGGTCGACATCCTGCTGGTAGTGCGTCCCGATCAGGTCATGAAACGTGTGGCCGGTGATCGCCAGGACAGGCTGGCCGTCGCACTTGGCGTCATACAGACCGTTCAGGAGATGCAAACCCCCGGGACCCGACGTCGCGAGACAGACGCCCAGCCGCCGGGAAAACTTGGCGTAGCCACAGGCGGCGAACGCCGCGGCCTCTTCATGCCTGACCTGGATCAATTTGATGTGGTCCTGCCGTCGGCGCAGCGATTCAAATATGCCGTTAATGCCGTCGCCGGGAAGACTGAAAACGGTGTCCACTTCCCACTCGATCAGCCGGTCCACCAATAGATCTGCAACCGTGTCAGCCATACACGCTCCACAACAGTTCGGAGTTTGAAGTGATGCCCTCCGCTAAGCCGCCCGGCGCTTGGGAGCGGGTGTTTCCGGTTGCGGCTGCACGGCGACTCCCTGAACATAGACGAGTTCGCCTCCCAACCAGCCCGACACTCCCAGTGCCGCCACCCCGAGCACCGACAGGAAGACGGGCAGCAGGGCCTCGGGGCCGTTGAGGAGGCGCAAGCCGGCATTGACGCTGAAGAGCAGGACAAGGCCGACGTTGATCACCATGTGCAACTGCGCGACGCGGACGACCACGGGATCGGTCAGCGTGCGGTAGTCCACGTAGCCTGGAATGGCTGCCGCAAGACCGCCGATGATGCCGCCGACCATCGTGTACAGTGCGACGTCCTTCCAGAGAGGCCCGCCGAAGCCGAACAGAAAAATCAGGTCACTCGCGAGAGAGAATATCCAGAGCGCGATCGGAAACGGAATCAGCATCGGATGAACGGGATGCTCGGCCACCGTGGCACGCGTTTCCATAGCTCACCTCATCGTCTTCATGAATGCAGCATCGATTTGAGTTGGGCGGCGTTCTTCGCCGCATATCCGGCCTGATCGTTGTCGAAATACACATAGACGGCCTTGAGCGCCGTCTGCCATCGCGTGATGCGCCGCGCCCAGTCGCGCAGCTGCTTGACCGAATAGTCGCCTTGATATTTGCGTCCGGGTCCATGAAGCCGCACATACACGAAATCGGCCGTGATTTGATACGGCGCCTCAAAGCCGTCGAGCTCATAAAGACAGAACGCCGCGTTGTGCCGTCCCAGTGCGCGATAGACGTCCTGATGGTGCCAGCTGGGATCCCGGAATTCGAAGGTGTACCGGTGAGAAGGCGGTAGCGCCTCGAGAAAGGCGTTGAGGCGCGGCACATTGCAGGACCAGCGGGGCGGCAGTTGAAAGAGAATGGGGCCGAGCTTGTCGCCGAGCGCTTCCACCGGCTCCATGAAGCGCGCCAATGCGGGGTCCGGGTCGTTCAATTTTTTGCGGTGCGTGATGTAGCGGCTGCCTTTGACGGCGAAACAGAAGGACGAGGGGGTCGCCCGCCGCCAGGCATCGAACGTCTCTCGAGCCGGGAGATGATAAAAGCTGTTGTTGAGCTCCACGGTGTCGAAGCGATCCATATACCAGGCCAGCATGTCCTTGGCGCGAAGCTCCGCCGGGTAGAACGGCCCGAGCCAGTGCTTGTAATGCCACCCGGACGTCCCGATCCGCACGGTAGAGTGCGAAGTGCGGGCCCCTGACTGTCGACGGTCGTGTACCGGAGTCATCGCGCCTTTCCGTTCTTCGCCCATTCGTTTCAGCCCCGCATCCCGGCTTCGGCACCGCCGTTCGTCTTCACATAGGCTCTCAGCAGTTCGCCCACGCTCCAGGCCTGGGCAATGCAGCCTCTCGCGCAAAACGGCGGTTCGGCGTCGAAAATTTCACTGACGGTTCCAATGCCTGCATCCTGCAAATGGTGCTCGAACGCACGCAGCAGGTTCCGGGCGTCCGCCTTATCTCCATACACTTTCAGCCGCGCGTCGATGTAATGGCCGATCAGCCAAGGCCACACGGTGCCTTGATGATAGGCCGCATCGCGCGCACGGAGGTCGCCGGCATACGTCGCCTTGTAGTCGGGGTGGTCCGGCGCAAGCGTGCGCAGCCCATACGGAGTCAGCAGTTTGTCCGCCACGACATCGACGACGGGACGCCAGCGCTCCTGGCGGAGAATCGGAAAACGCAGCGATAGGGCAAAGATCTGATTCGGGCGGAGGCTCGGATCGTCTCCCGATTCGCCGTCAATCACATCGAACAAATAGCCGCCACCCGCGAACCAGTAGCGTTGGTGGAATGAGGCATTGGCCTGCTCGGCCATTTCGCGCCATTGCGTCGGCGGTTCGCCGAGCTGGCCCGCCCATTCTTCCATGAGCCGCAAGGCGTTATACCAGAGTGCCTGGATCTCCACGGGCTTTCCGCGGCGCGGGGTGACGACCCAGTCGTCCACCTTGGCATCCATCCACGTGAGCTGATAGCCGGGAGCACCGGCGTGCAACAGGCCGTCGCGCGGGTCCATGCCGATATTGAACTTGGTGCCCTCCCGATGACGGCGGACGACCTCCTTCAACGTCGGGTACAGCAGCATTAATGTGTCGCGGTCCCCGGTAGCCGCGAAATAGCGATCCAGGGCATGGAAATACCAGAGCGTCGCATCGGCCGTGTGGTAGAGCGCCCGGCGGGATCCCTCCGGAAACAGATTCGGCAGGAGCCCATCTTCAACGTAGCGGGCGAAGGTCCGTAGAATCGCCCTCGTCTCGTGAGGACGGCCGGTGCACAGCGTCAATCCTTCGAGACTGATCATGGTGTCGCGGCCCCAGTCGCCGAACCAGTGATAGCCCGCGATGATGGTCCGGGCTTCATCGCCCGACGCCTGCGCCAGTGCCTGTTCCTCGGGCCGCGCCCCCGGCTGCACGATGAACTGATCGGCCGCAAGCTGGAGCTGTCTGGCGAAGTCGTCCGCTTGAAGCGCCGGAGCAAGAGACATCAGTTTTTCCAAACGGCTCTGCTCCGCCTGCAAAATATCCTCGCATCCAAAATCGAGCATATTCCACGGTTCGACGCTCATCACGAGCGCAATGCTCTGACCCTCTGAGAGCCGGACCGTGAAGTAACCGGGACTGAAGAGATCCTGGATGTGTTCCGACCCGCGGTCCCGGTCTACCCGATAGGAGACGGCTTCGCTGATGACGTCGTCGGCGACGAAGACGCCGCTGCGCGGTCGCACGCACAGCTTGAGGCTCGGCGCGCCGTGGGGCAGAGGAATCTCGTAACGTCCTCCTCCGCTGATCGACAAGGGAAACGAGACGGCCTGGCCCTCCCCCAGTCTCGCGTCGTGCATGCGGTAGGTCACGTAGGGCCGCAAGTGCAGCCGTGCGGACCCCCGCAGACAGACGTACTGGAGATACACCGTATTTTGGCCGTGCGGCGCGACAATCCGTTTTTCGAGGACCGTGCCATCGATCTCGAACGACCACACAGGCGTTTGCCACTCGCGGCGAATCGCTTTTAAGAACCGGATGCCGTCGACTTCGATGCGTCCATCCGCATATTCGGCGCCGGAAAGCAGCGCCGTTTCCGCGCCGGCCTCGACGGTCTCGTCAAGGCGGGGGATGATCAGCGTACGGCCGCGGCCCGGTAAATCAGGGACAAACAGGCCATGGTAGCGTCGGGTTGCGACGCCGAGCAGCGAACTCGACGCGTAGCCGCCGATCCCGTTCGTCACGAGCCACTCCTTCGCCAGCAGCGACAATCGATCGCCCGTCATCGCGCCCATGATGCCGGGAGTCGCAGAGGTGGTCGTCATCAGGTAATCGCTCCAAGGACTAGCTCTTCACGGCTCGATACAACGTCGCGACCGCGGCTGGAATACGCCATCCTTTTTCAGTCAGCGGTGGCACGATGCCGGGGCCGCCATACTGCGGGTGGTCGCTCGACCATTGCAGCGCCCATGCGCCGCCGGCAACGGGGGCGAGCAGCGGCTCAGGGGCTGGGACAAAATTCAGGTCCGATCCCAAATTGACGACCAGCAGCCGGTCGTCGTCCATCGGACCGGCGTAGCGAAGGGCGAGCGCCTGCGTCCCGAGGACGGCGCCCTCGACGGCCGCCCGGTCCTGCCTGCCCAACACCCGGTCCTCGCGCCGCAGCGCCAACAGGTCGCGGTGCAGCCGATAGACGGCCGCATGACGTTTTCGTTCCGAAAAATCCAGACGAGATTGCTCGAACGTCCTTGCGTCCGCCGGATCGGGAACAACCTTCTGCGCCTCCGGCGTCGCATATTCGGGAAACTCTGAAAGAAACTTTTTTCGTCCTTCGTACACTTTCGCGGCAAGATCGGAATGGTGGTCTGCAAAGAACAGAAAGCGAGAGGACGCCCCGAACTCCTGACCCATGAAGAGCAGCGGGGTTTCGGGAGCGAGCAGCATCAGCGCGACGAGCGCACGATACCGTCCGGGCGCCACGAAAGCATGTATCCGGTC
>DATELB010000046.1:0-2726 GCA_035277085.1 Nitrospira sp.
CTTTTTCGCGCTGCTGGCGGGTAGCTTTTGGTACCTCGGCAGCAAAGCGGAGACGATTTGGAACTTCGGCAAAGCGGAACAGCTGTCGCAGAAGAAAGCCTGATGCACCATGCTAAGGGGAGCGGACGCACTGTCATTCCGCTCCCTTCAACGCTACAACGACTCCGCCTCTACGCCTCTCAGTCGGCTTTCAGATTTTCTCCCTTTGACTGCATCTGCCTTTGCGGCGTCGTGTCGTCGTAGGCGAGCAGCGCCTCCCCTGCCACGTTGGTAAACTTGGGCGTAAACAAGAAGCTCACGGGAGGCAAAATCCACCACAATGTGGTTTCATTAGACTGAACGATCCGCACCCGCTCCGCGCCTTCCTTTTTTGCCTCTTCGGTAAAGTCGCGGACGGCCCCTTTGAGGGAAGCATCGCCGATAAAAGGCTGCACGACGGCAAAATGTATCGCGGCTTTCGTCATGTTGATGTGGACGGCATCCGAACCGTCGATGTCCTTCAAGCCGTTAAAATCCGGTGCCCGGCTCGTCAACGCGCAACCCGACAATGCCAGCAGCAGAATTGCTGCTGCGAATTTCAGTGGGTACAGCATGTGTGTCCTCCTCCAGATTTCTGTCTTCATCTTTTCTCGAATCGTGCCTGCACGTGACCGAAGCTCATGAAAATATAAGACTCGCAAGCTATGTGCCGACGACTTCGCGCCTCTATGCCAGCCGCTGTGAACGGAATATTCAAATATTCAATGATTCACGGCTCCCAGCGAACGGCCGGAGCGTTCCCCCACTTCGTGCTTCAATGGAGGCACGAACAACCTGTCTCAATACGGACATGCGGTCCTCGGTCATTCACACTCTGGTAAGCCCTGGGCCGGCAAAGCTCTTCCCGCGCCCACAGGAATGTAGTTCAGGCCGTTGACTCGGATCGCTTTGAGAGCATAGCCTTTCAGCACAATGCCTGATCACAACGATGACGAGGAAATTCGCGAACTCGTATCGACATGGATCAGGGCCACCAAGTCGGGGGACATCGACACGGTACTGTCGTTGATGTCCGATGACGTCGTGTTCCTTATGCCGGGGCAACCCGTCATGCGGAAGGCCGGCTTTGCCACTGCTGCGCGCGCACAAGCCGGAAACAATGCGCCCGCGTTTGACGGGACGAGCGAGATTCAGGAGATCAGGGTGCTTGGTGACTGGGCCTTCATGTGGACGAAGCTCACCGTCGTTGCCACACCGCCGGGCGGAGGTCCGCCGATCACGCGATCGGGCCATACGCTGTCGATCCTCAGGAAACACAACGGCAGATGGGTGTTGGCCCGCGACGCGAACATGTTGGCTCCCGTTGCTTCCTAACGACCGCGGCGTGCTGTCGATCGCGTCGGCGCCGCGACGCAGTGAATCACGACCGGTGGCTCATGCTCGAGCCGACCCGCAAATACCGTTCCTCGGACCGGATGCACTGCCGGTATTGTTCCTCTGAGACGTGTCACCGTGCCACCCGTCACGGGGTGCAGGATTTTCTTTTTCGCCTCATCGGCATGTTCCCCTGGCGTTGTACGCTATGCGGCTCCAGGTTTTATCGGCGCAGACGCTCGGGCGGCTGACGCGCAGCGGTCAATGCATAGCGATGCAGCACTGTGGGGAGTGGCCGCGGCTGGGCTCCGTCGTCTGGACGAGGAGAACGAAGCCCGCGGCAATTTTAGAGTGAGTCCGTCAATGCACGAATCAGGTCGGCCACTGAGAGTACGCCGATGATGGTGCCGTCAGCCGTCACAGGCAGGTGCCGGATGCCCTGCTTCTTCATGAGGCCCATGGCATCCGACAACAATTCGTCTTCTTCGATGGTCACCAGGGATTTGCTCATGCAGGCCGTGACAGTCGTCGTGTTGGGATCCAGACCCTTTGCGACGGCTTTGCGGCTCAGGTCCGAATCGGTGACGATGCCGATATACCGCGACCCGTCGTCCACGATCAGCGAGCCCACCTTGTATTTTTGAAGCAGCAGCCCCGCCTCCTTGATCGTCGCCGCGCGGTGAATGCTCCGCACGTCGTGAGACATGTATTGCTCGACCGGAGCCTGCAGCACGCCGTTGGTGCCGCCCTGTCTCGCCGCCTGCACCCGACGGCGCATCGTCAAGTCCGCCAGGCAGCTTTCCAAGACCTGCCGGCGCTGATGCAGGCTCTCACGCTCGACGTTGTGCGTGCCGCTTTCCTGCGCTTCCTCGGGCAGCATGGCCGATTCGCCGTTTTTGGCGTAGAAGTAGGCTTCGGACTCGTCCGAGGCCGTGCCGAACACCTGGCTGATCAGTTCTTCGGCCGCCTCGTCAAACGCCTCAAGCGAGCTTCCGCCTCGCTTGCGCGAGAGAAAGGGTTGGAATTTATTCAGCTGCTGCTTGAACCGTTCGATGTAGCGATCGAGAATGTCAGCGCGCGTCAGACCGGTACGGACTCGTTTCGGCATTCATCCCTCCTCATGACCCTCAAGGTGCCGGAAGGAGGATAGCGCAAGCGCGGGCCTGGCTCAAGAGTCTCTCTCGCCTTAACTGCCCCCACGCTTCCCCTGCATCTCCTTATCGTAGAATTCGAGCATTTGGGCGATCTCTTCCTTGGTCATCCCCTTTTCGATCCATCGGTGGCTTTCGTTGCGAAGCATGGTTTCGGCCACCTGGGGGGACAGTTCCCGCACCAGCGGCAGGAACTTCGTGTAAAAACTCTTGGCCACTTCG
>DATELB010000047.1:0-8283 GCA_035277085.1 Nitrospira sp.
ACGGCCATCGTGATCGGATCGCGATGGGGCACCATCAGCTCCGTTTCGTAGGCCGCGGTGCGCTTCGCCACCCGCCCGAGGATCACGGCCGCCGCGATCGTCGAGGGATCGCTCATGTCGTGGGCGCCCGTCAAATACAGAATCGGCTTGCCGAGCTCCGTCGACCGTCCGATGGCCTCATCCACGGCGTCGAGGCCGGGAATGCGGCGCAAGAAGATGTCCTTCCGTTTGGCGTGGCGTATCGTGTAAAAAACGAGGCCGCCGAAGCCCAGTCCGAGGATCAGGTTGTTGATCTGGTTCCAATTAAACCAGTTGGCGCGGGGAGCCGCCTGGAGGAGCGGCCCGAAGGCCCGATCGTCGCCCCTGCGCATCGCGACCGTGACCGAATAGACGGTGCCTTCTTTGAGCTCGATGCCCTTGCCGTTCCTGATCACATACTGATGCCACGTCCGATCGGCGGCTCGGGTCCACCAGGCGCCCTTGCTCTCTTTGACGTATCGGCTGTTCGCCGGGAATTCGGCGATTACTTTTAGGTCGCCAGGGTCGGCGGCTCCCGCCTCACCGAGCAGGACCTGATACTGCGCGTCCGGCTGATCGGCTCCACTCGGAGCCCAGACGACGGTCAGGCTTCCGCCGCCGTCGTTCGGCGTATCGAAAACTTGAAGTCCGGAAGGCGCAATATTGGAGTCGGCGGCAAAAAGGAAATCGTAATGTGCAGGGCACAATACAAACCAGAGGAAGGCAGCAGTCACTCGGACGATACGAGACGCGGTCACCCCTCGATTACCTCAATGTTGGTTCTCGGAATCACGGCTCGCGCCCCGTCGGCGAATGCAACCTCGAGGACGCGGACGTCGCTCTCGGTGGGAATCCGCGTGAGATCTGACGGCAATGCCGAGACTTCCCCGATCTTGCCAAAAAGCGGATCGCGGATGATTCGAACCGAGTCCCCCAACCGGATGCCTGTCCGTTGAACTTCAGCCGGATGATCCAGTGCGCCCGTCGGACGTGGAATGATGATCTCCGGGCGGATCACCCCTGCCCGGATCTGCGTGGCGCCAGAAATCGACGCCTTCCTGCCCGTATGCGCCGAAAGGAGCCGGAAGGTCTTCGCGGCCATGGGAATCGTCCCAAACCCTTCGGTGAGAATCAGGGTGAACCCCACCTGCTCAGTTCCCGTGATGGCCACGCCCAAATCGTAGCCCAAGAGTGCGCGGAGATCCTTATCATGAATTCCGCCGACAACCAACCCCGCAACGCCAAATTCCTTGGCTTTGGCCAAGGTTTCCGCCGGGAGAAACGACCCGCCCACCACGATCTTGCCTTGCATCTCCGGTTTGAGATGCCCGGGGCTCAACGGCTCGTCGGGCGACGCGACCGCCAATAACAACTCGCCCCAGACTTCCCCGCCGATGCCGAAGATGCCTTGGACCAGGCTACAGGCGGATTCCACGACGACGCCTTGACGGGGAATCGTCTCCACCACGGTGCCGTCGATATATGCCAATAAATTAAGCACTCGCGGCGGCTCTCGCAGCAACACCTGCCCCGTCACTTCAGACAGCGATTCGATCGTTCCGGCGACGGGAGAACGGATCTCAGTCTTGAACCATTTGATGAGCGGCTTGTTTTCAGCGACGATTTCGTCCTTCTCGACGGCATCGCCCTCTTTTTTGACCAGGTAATCCTTGATCTCATCAGGAGCGATGCTGAGCTGATTGGCGAGGTTGATTGGATACACCTTTCCGGGAAGCTCGGCCCGCGCGACTGCCTGCTCGGACCGCACGCGATCACCGACGTTGGCCAGAAGGGTACCCGGAAGCGGCAAGAGCCGACGGCGCCTGACCACGGTACGGTCGGCGACTGCTAGTCCCGGTGTATACGAATGCGCCATGTTCCTATCCCTTTGGATACAAATCCACTGCGTCGAACCATTTTTTCAACGCAGCCACCCGAGCCGAGGAATCAGTCGGCATTTGCAACGGACGCCCTCGGCCGTCGAGCAACAACCCGACGACTCCACCCTGCACCTCCCGTGTCACGGAAGCGCCCGGCCCGCTGCCGAGATCGACGGATTTGGCGGGATGCATCGTCATTCTCGCTTTGGCTCCCAGGGCGAGCGGATACAATTTCAGGTCACCGAAGACCAACCGGTCCTTCACCGTGCGCCCGTCGGCAAATGCCAGCTCGTAATCCGCACAGATCTCGCCCTCTCGGCCCTGACCGGCCGGCGCAATGCAGGTCCCCAGATAGATCATGCAGTCGCGCACGAAGACATCCGTCGCTGCCTTTTCATTGATGGTGGATAGCACCCCCAGATGCGGCATCATGAAAATGCTGTCGACGGACAAGGTCGTAAACCCCAAGGGTTCATAGGCGTCCGTCATCATCAGCATCGATTGAATCCGCCGAGGAGCGTGCGAGAGAATTCCGCCGCTGCCGACGATCAAGTCCAGCTTCCGCATGTCGATCAGCGTGCGCCCCGAGGTCTGCTGCTCGAACACATCGGATATCGTACGCTCCTGCTGTATGCCTTTGAGGCCGGTGGCGAGCGATTTGTGATGAATCAAGGCCAGCCGCAAGGCCTCGCGCGAGATGGCATGTTCGATCTGTAATTCATCGAGCGTCTGTGGAATCGTGGTGGGCCGGATCATCTTGTTTTTGATCCGGTTGCGCAGAGTCTGCTCGTCGATCGTGAACGGCACCCAGCGCATGATGTTCGCGAGGCCGGCCTCCGCCAGGACATTCGAAATACTGTAGGACATTCCCAAATTGGCGCTTACCGTCCGGTTGAAGACGCCTTCGAAGACGGAAAAGACGTCCGTGGTGGCGCCCCCGATGTCCACGCCGATCAAATTCAGATGCTCTCGCTTGGCGATGGTTTCCATGATGAGCCCGACTGCCGCTGGCGTCGGCATGATCGGAGCGCCCGCCATGTCGATTAGCTTCTTGTAGCCCGGCGCCTGCTGCATGACGTGCTCGAGGAACAGATCGTGGATTTTGTTGCGCGCCGGGGCAAGTTGCTCCCTCTCCAGGACGGGCCGGATGTTGTCCGTCACTTCCAGGGCTGTCTTCTCGCCCAGAATTTTCTTCACTTGAGATTGCGCGTCCCGGTTGCCCGCATAGATGAGCGGCAGCTTGTAGGTGACGCCGAACCGCGGGCGCGGCTCAGCGGCCGCGATGTACTCCGCCATTTCCACGACGTGGGTCACGGCGCCGCCGTCCGTTCCGCCGGACATCAGGATCATGTCGGGCCGCATCGACCGGATCCGCTCGATTTTTTCATGCGGCAAGCGGCCGTCGTTGGAGGCCAGCACGTCGATCACGATCGCGCCGGCTCCCAACGCCGCGCGCTGGGCGCTTTCCCCCGTCATGTTCTGCACGACGCCGGTCACCATCATCTGCAGCCCGCCTCCGGCGCTGCTGGTAGAAATGTAGATGTCGACGCCCGTCTGGGCGTCGCGGCGCGGTGTGATGATCTGGTCGCCGTCTAAGATTTTTCGCTTCGAGAGCTCTTCGATTTCGGCAATCGCATTCAATACGCCGCGGGTGACGTCCTCGAAGGGTGCTTCCACGGTCGTCGGCGCTTCGCCCCGGTAGGTCTGGCGGTACTCATCTCCAATCTTTTCGATCAGGATGGCCTTGGTCGTCGTACTGCCGCAATCGGTGGCGACGATGACCTCCGGCGGATGGCCGGCTCGCGGCGGGGCAGAAGACGATGCAGCCGTCATCGAGCCGGTGCCCTCTTGGCCGAGCTTTTGCTCTCAATGAGGGCCACGAGGCGGATCATCGTGTCTCGGCGCTCAAGCAAACGGGCAACCCGTTCAATCTCCTTGCCTTCGAACGCGCATTCGATGACCGGCGTCAGTAAGTGCAGGGCCTGGCTTCCGAGAAAGCTCATCGGGCCCATCGAGTCGAGGAACATGGCGGCAGGGGCGGCCAGGCGCCGTTTCACCAACGCATCGGCGATGCGTTCCAGGAGTTCGAGGTCTTCAGAGCTCAACGGAGAAGACGGCAGCTGCGTGGAGAAGGCATGCTTGAAGCCCTGGTGCAGCTGACGCCATCGGGCGGTAAGATGATCCATGGACAAGGAGCGCATAGGACTGATCAGACAAGCGGAACGGAGGATGACGCATTATATGGAGCGGCCGCTGAGGAGTCAATTTGACGTTCCCCGTGCTGACGAGGAACGACGTCAGCCGGCGACCTATACCGCCCCGCATCCGTTTTACGGAGACGCCGTAAGAAACGCGTCGAGCACGGGAGTCAGCTGTTCAAACCAACGGTCGGCGATGCGCGAGTCGCCGACGGCATTCGGATGAGTTCCGTCAAAGGTCATCGAGGAAGTATCAAACCCGGTGTATTGATCGACAAGCACGATGGGCGAGTCAACCTCCTGTTTGTCGGCAACCAGAGCAGGCAATTTTCCGTTCAACACGGCAACGGAGGGCATACCGGATTTCGGAATGATTTGTGCCACGAGGATCCGGATTCGAGGGTTCACTGCTCTCAACGCGTCTATGATCCCGCCGATGTCTTTCACGGTGCTATCGACGCTTTGTCCTTGAGACAGATCGTTTGTACCAATATGCAGCAACACGAAGTCCGGTGACGCCTCCGTCGCCCACCTTTGAGTTTGAGCGAGAATCTCATCGGCTCTCCAACCGGCATGGCCCTCATGATCCATGTCGAAATCCGCGTTCGCGGGAGGACCACCCCCCACCCCATGAAGGGAGCCGACGAAATCTGGACGAAACCCGGCGTCGATCAGGAGATGCCAAAGGTAATAGCGATAGCTGTTAAGTCCCTTGACCGACTGGGTGATCGAATCTCCCAGCGGCATGATCTTCACCGTCGCATTCGAGCGTTGTGACGGAGTGGACGGGGACTGTTCGGAGCCGTCCCCTTCGCCACCGCCACAGGAGGCCACGACTCCAAGCCACAGGGCGACGACGCCGATTAGACACAGAGACTGAAAAGGCATGGGCCTGCGGTGTGCCAAGTGGAAGGATGACAAGGGAGAGCCCCCTAGGTCTTTTTCACAGGGTATCGGCGTTGAGGCCAAGGAGACACTAGGGAAAACGAGAGGCAGAGGGGGCCGAAGTCACTTACGTACAACGGTCCTATGTGGCCAAGGTTTTTTGGCCGATCTTTCCTTCCGTGCCTTTCCACAGCCGCACAATGTTGTCCTTGTGTTTGATCCACACCAACGTGCTGACGACGATCGCAAAGATCAGGAACTCCTGGCGCTGTTCGTTCACGATGGCGACGACCGGGAACAATCCAAAGGCGGCGAGCGCCCCTCCGGATGAATAGCGCCAGATTCCGACGGCGCCCAACCAGATCACGAGGAGCAGCGTCCCGATCGACGGCGACAATCCCAGAACGGACCCTAGCGCGGTGGCGACACCTTTGCCTCCTTTAAAAGAGAGGAAGGGAGAAAAGATATGTCCGACGATCGGCGAAAGCGCCGCGACCATGATGAACGACTCGGTGTGCAGCCACTGCATGGCCGCCCAGCCAATGACCCATCCCTTCCCCATGTCGCCGAGGAGAGTGAGTACACCGGGTTTGATGCCCGAGACGCGAAGCACGTTCGTGAACCCGACGTTGTGGCTTCCTACCGTGCGAGGATCCGGGAGGTGCAGCGCCCTGGACACGACGATGCCGAATGGGACGGCGCCTAGCGCATAGCCGAGCACGACCAGCAGTCCGCAAAGAAGTTCTTCTTCTTCCACTTCTTCCTACAGACCCTTGGCGATCACTTGCTTCCAAAAACTCCAGACATAGACGCCGCCGGACAGGTAGCCGAACACCAGCGACAGGTACAGGGTCACGGTGCCCGCCAAGTGTAAATTGCCCAGCTCCGACACAGCCGTGCTCTCGAGAATCAGCATCGTGATGGCCACCACCTGCAGCGCCATTTTGTACTTCCCGGTCGTCTCCGCCACGATAATCATCCCTTCGCCCGCCGCGATCGCACGAATGCCGGTAACGGCTACTTCGCGCGCCACGACAAGAATCGCGATCAGCGCGCTCACACGATCGACGTTGACCAATAGAATCAATGCGGACAGAACGAGCAGCTTGTCCGCGATCGGGTCCAGGAGCTTGCCCAGTTTTGTGATCTGGCCCGTACGGCGCGCGATATATCCGTCCAGCAGATCGGTGACTGCTGCGATCACGAACACGACGGCTGCGGTCAAGGAGCGGTCCGGGGTCGGCGTAAAAAACAGCATCACGAAGACCGGGATTAACAAGATCCGCAGCAGCGTGATGACGTTGGGGACGTTCAGCGACTCTTGGCCAACCGCTTTCCAAGCTTCCAATACGCGATTCATAGAATTTAACAGGACCCCTGTTTCATTGTTCTGTTACACAATGCCGTTCTTCAAAAGATCATGCAGGTGGATCACCCCGACGATCTTCCGCTCCCCCTCCGTGACCACCAGCGTCGTGATGGAGAACCGTTCGATCCGTTCGACGGCTTTCGCCGCAAGATCGTCGGGTGCAATCGTTTTCGGATGGCGAGATGCCAGGTCGCCCGCCGTGACCTTCGCAAAGTCCCCGCCCTGCTGAATGAACCGCCGCAAATCGCCGTCGGTGATGATGCCCACGAGCTTTCCGCTGGCGTCCGTCACGGTCGTCATACCGAGCTTCTTGGCGGTAATCTCTAAAATCGCAGCCGTCGCGGGCACCGCCTCGGAAACCATCGGCATCTCGGCTCCCCCGTGCATCACGTCCTTGACCCTGACCAGCAGTCGTCTTCCGAGCGCGCCGCCTGGATGGAATTGCGCAAAATCCTCCTCCTTGAAGCCCCGTTTCTGAAGTAGGACGACGGCCAATGCATCTCCCATGGCGAGGGTCGCCGTCGTACTAGCGGTGGGGGCCAATCCCAGGGGGCACGCTTCCTCGGACACCGAGACATCTAACGCGACATCGCTGTTCTTCGCCAAGGTCGAGGCCATTCGGCCCGTCATCGAGACGACCGGTATGCCCATCCGCTCGACATACGGCAGCAGTTGCAGAATTTCATGCGTCTCCCCGCTGTTGGAAATCGCGATCAGCACGTCCGTACGGCCCAGCATCCCGAGGTCGCCGTGAATGCCTTCGGCCGGATGCAGGAAAAAAGCGGGGGTACCCGTGCTGGCCATGGTCGCGGCAATTTTTTGACCGACGAGGCCGGATTTTCCCATGCCGGAAACCACCACCTTGCCTTTGCAGCGCAGCAGGACATCGACCGCTCTGTCGAACTGGACGTCCAGCCGGTCGACGAGGGCCTGCACCGCCCGCGCTTCGATTTTCAGCACGCGGCGGCCCTCCGCGACGCTGCCGCCGTTGGCCGCCTCCGATGCGCGGGATGCCGTCCTGTGGCTTACTTTCGTGGATTTGCCGCGTCGCATATCCGGATCACCCGTTCAAGGAGGGATTTCAGTTGATGGAGCGGTACCATGTTGGGCCCGTCGGAGAGCGCCTGGTCGGGATTCGGGTGGACTTCCATAAAGAATCCGTCGACGCCCGCCCCTGCCGCGGCCGAGGCAAGCGGCTCGACGAACTCACGTTGTCCGGCGGACTTCGTGCCGCCTCCACCAGGCAGCTGCACGCTATGCGTCGCATCGAAGACGACGGGGTAGCCGAAGCTCCGCAAAATGGGGAAGGACCGCATGTCAACGACGAGGTTGTTGTAGCCGAACGACGATCCGCGCTCGGTGAGGACGATTCGCCGGTTGCCGCTTTCCTCGACCTTTTTCACGGCATTGGACATTTCGTGCGGCGACAGAAACTGCCCTTTCTTGACGTTCACAACCTTGCCCGTCTTGGCGGCGGCGATCAGCAAATCGGTCTGGCGGCACAAAAAAGCCGGGATCTGAAGCACGTCGACAACACGGCCGGCTTCCGTTGCCTGGGCCTCCGTATGCACGTCCGTAAGCACCGGGACACCGACTTCCCGTTTCACCTTGGCCAGCACGTCCAAACCCTGTGCCAGTCCCGGCCCTCGGAATGACGTGATCGACGTTCTGTTGGCTTTGTCGAAGGACGACTTGAAGACATACGGCATGCCCAGCGAGCGCGTGATCTCGGCAATGCGGCCCGCCGTTTCCAATGCCAGCTGCTCGCTTTCAATGACGCAGGGGCCGGCAATCAGGAAGGGACGCTGGCCCTCGCCGACGGTGAAAGCACCGATGTCCACGAGATGTGCCATGAGCGATGTAGTCTACGTCTTTCCTTTCAGATGCTCAAACAGGATATACATCTCACTCCTCGCAGGAGCGAGCCTGTCCC
>DATELB010000048.1:0-5255 GCA_035277085.1 Nitrospira sp.
CGTCCGCTCAATGTGCCGTCCCGAATATCGAGGGGACAGCCCGCGGCGACGAACAACATGCGCCCCCCGAAATCGGCAGAATATCCCGCCGAACCACGCTGCGTGAATGACGGTATCGTTTGGCCGTCGTCGGGACGCAGCTTGATGACCAGAGAGAATTCAACCGTCCCCTCCAGTCCCTCGAGGCATCGCACAATTTGACGCAGGGGAAATTTGATCCCGGCTTGCGCGCTGTCCGCGGACACCGGCATGAGATCCGTCAATTGCGCCCGGCCGTCCGCAGTCTCAAATTCCGTCGTGAGGACCGCGGTCGGGCCTTGATAAAAACGCCTGCTACGGCAAAATCCGGTAGGATAGACCTCGCAGTATCCGCCGCGCTCCCAATCGAGCAGCCGGTTGAAGCATGATGGACTGTCGAAGCGCGGAAGGCACAGCCAATCAATCGATCCGCGGCTGGAGACGAGAGCGCCGGTCCGGCAGTCGCCGACCAGCGCGTAATCGTGAATGGGCGGATAGGCAATCAATGGCAGGCACGCGTCGTCGTTCTCGTCTTACGTTTCAACGTCAAAACCGTCTTCCTTCCACCATCGCCAACCGCCGTCCAGTTCCATGACGGGAAATCCCTGTCCGGCGAATTGCACGGCGGCTGCGGCCGCCAGATGGCAGACGATCGAATAACAGTACAGCACGTTCGTGCGATCCTTGCGCAACCCTTGCTGCGTTCCCCAGCGGTCTTTCGGCAGATTCACCGCTCCGGGAATATGGCCTTTCGCGTAATCATCGGCCGCCCGAACGTCCACGACATTAACGCTGCCTTCCTTGATCATGCGCTCGAGTTCAACCGGACCGGTGGTAAACGCCATCTTGGATTCGAAAAACGTTTTGGCTGCGGCCGGATCGTGAATCATGGTTGCTGGCATGAATCCTCCTCTTCAGCAGACGTCGAACGTCGGCCGATTTCACTGTTAAGTACCAAATTTTATTGCACCATCCCGTGCGGCACCTGCCCGCCTAACTGCCGGGCTTTGGTTTCAGCATCGACGGAAGCCGCCCGCAGTTCATCGGCCAAGCGGCGCTTCTTTTCGACACCGGGATCGTTCGGTCCTACTTCACGGGCCAAGAGATCCGCTTCTAACTGCCGACGGTCGGCCATTTCACGTAGCGAGCTGGCTTGCGTCCGATATTCCGTCCATTGCCGTGCGGTGTCTTGTTGAGTAGAAGCCGTTCGACCGTCTCCGACCTGCGATCCTCCTGCGCACCCAGCCGCCGCGAGCAATAGGACCGCCGTGATCGAGATTCGTGTTCTCATGATGGGACCTCCTCTATTCGGATTCTCACATTTCAACTCTCACGCATCTCCCAGGTTGAGCTCTTGAGATGATGAGATTTGAAAGGCTTTGTGGCATTCACATACTGAGCTCACTGCGGGTCTGCAGCGCCTGCAGTATGTGACTTCGAGACAACATCCCCTCCATCCGTCCGCCTGTAATGACGGGCAGTTGATTGACATCCTCCCGTCCCATGGTCTGGAGAGCCTCCGTAATGGGCGTCTCCGGAGACACTGACTGCAGTTGGTCCAGGACGTGAGTCACATTTATGACCGGCGTGTCGTGCCAGCGCGACCGTTCGACTTTGGCCAAATCGGCGGGAGTGATAATTCCGAGGATGGTGCCTCGGTCTTCGACGGTGTAGCACCGTCGTCCCGTCGGCAATACGAAGTCCTCGGCGAACCGCTGTAACGATAGAGCCGCTTGGACGGAGACACACTCATGAGACATCAAGTCGCCGACCTTCATGTGCGTCAATCCCGTCAGCGCCTCTGCCTGAATGTAGCTCGCCGTCGCCGCGTCCAGCAGGAACCATCCCAGCAAACTGAGCCAGATGCCGCTCAGGCTTTGGGCAGACAGGAATTCCCACAGCCCCACCCCGAACAGCATCAGCGCGACGCCTTGACCCGCTCGCGACGATAGACGCGTCGCGCGGATCTCGTCTCCCCCGATCCACCATAAACACGCTCTGAGGATCCGGCCGCCGTCAAGAGGAAAGCCCGGGATCAAGTTAAAGATGGCCAGCATGAGATTCAGCGAGCTCAGGGACATCAGAACGACGACCGGAGGCGGAACGGTCATGACGTTAGAGCCGCGTCCCCACCACGCGCCCAGCCATCCGCAGACCATGCCCAGGGCAGCGCAGACCAACGGCCCGGCCAGTCCCATCCAAAATTCCGCGGCCGGATTCGCTGCCTGTTTTTGAATCCGAGTCACACCGCCCAGGGCAAACAGCGTGATCCTCCGCACGGGCATGCCGTAGGCTCTAGCGACCAGCGCATGCGCCATCTCGTGCAGTATCACCGAGGCGAAGAAGAGCACCGTGATCACCACCGCGGCGGACCAGATTGTCCGGGACGGCCAGAAGGGATGGGTGTCTGACAGATAACCCACGAACGATCCAGTGATCAGCACTCCGATGAGCACCCAGGTGTAATGAATCCCGATTTCAATGCCGGCAATGCGGCCGATCTTCACCAACGGTTGCACGGGATGGTCCCTTTCTGATGGGCCGTCACTGATGCACCACCTTGCGCAACCGGCGAGGCGGTTCGAGGGTCTTTGCGCGGTCGAGCCGTGCATCCATGCTGTAGCGGCCGCGACCAAACTGTGCGACGTAGAGGAGACCGCCCATGATCGACAGATTCTTCAGAACATGAATGATCTGAAAGATGGGTGTGGAACCCACACCGGGTCATTAGTGTTCAATTCCGTCCTGCTCTTCCTGTTGCAGTACAGCCGTCATGTGCTGGGTGTCTTGCGACGTCAATTTTCCGCGTGGCGCATGACGGGCGTCTTGATAGTCTCCTCGCTCGAGATCGGCGAGATACTGCGACCAGGACAACAGCGTCCCCTGACAGACTTCCCGGTCCGCGGGCAGGCACTGCATTTCGAGCTTCATGCGGCGCATCATCTCGTGCATGAACCAGTCCGGTATGCGCAGGCGTTGCTCGGGATAAATGAATCCGAAGAGGACGACGTGACTGAATAAGACCCGCCAGTGGCTCCCGAAACGGAACAAGAGCCTGGCCCAATCCATGGATTGCGACCTCGTGCGCAGCAAATGCGCAATGTCACCGCCATCGTATCGATTGCGCTCCATGACGAAGGCTTTGGACCAGAGCATCTCTTCGGCGGGAACGACCTTGACGGGAATGCCTAAAATTTCCGCGGGCAGGGCGTAACGGAACCAGGCTTCGTCCACCGGGCAGACGCCGTTGCCGGAACTGTAGATAATGTCGATGCTCCGATCCTCCTTATATGCCTTCCCCAGCCAATGCGGAAACCGCCATTCCGTCCGGAAGCCGGAATCCGACAGCCGCTGCATCAGCCTGAGTCGGTCCGCGGGATTGACGAAAAGATCCAGGTCCTTTGTCGGCCGGACAACGCCGGTGTAACCCTCCAGCGCGAAGGCTCCGCCCACGAGGAAGGGAACTTTCGCTTTCAACAAACAGGACAACGCCTCGCGGTACACCTCGTGTGCAGGATCAGATGGCAGCCCGACAGATTGCAGGCTTCCATTACATTGTTGATGCACTTCTTGAGCATTGTGAGCCATGAATATCCCTTTCCCCGCTCTAGGGAGCGACCGGTGCAGCCACCGTTGGAATGTCAACGACCCGCAGGGCCCGGCGACCGGGAAACTGCTTGTAAAGGAGAGGTAATGCGACGTTGTAGACGGGCGTGCCTCCCATTGTTCTTCCTTCGGGACTGCCGTTGTGGGCATGGCCGTGAAACAGCGCCGTCACTTCATAACGATTGATGGGCTCCTCCAACCGGCTCGAACCGAGGAAGGCGAATATTTCCGCCGGTTCTCCCCTCACCGTATCCACGATCGGCGCATAGTGCATGAGGACGACTTTTGCAGGCGTGCGCAGCTTCGCCAGGGCCGATTCGAGTTTCACGGTCTCCTCCACCGATTCACGCGCGAATTGTTTGAGGACCGCCTCTCCCCACGGTTGGAGCGCCCGCGCGCCGAAGCCGCCGCAAAACCCTTTGATGCCGGCGAAGCCGACTCCCAACACCTCCACGGCGGTCCCGTCAAGCACCAAGACGCCACTGTCTGAAAGTATCCGGGTGATTTCGTCCTGGTTGCCGCATTCGAACTCATGATTGCCGAGGACCGCGAGCACCGGCAGGGGCTTGATGTGGCCCAACTGATCCATCAATACCCGCGCTTCGTCCGGTTTTCCGTAATCCGTCAGATCACCGCACAGGAGCAAGACGTCCGCCTCACTCCCCAGATCCTGAAACAACTGGCGGAGTTGATCAGGCGACGTCCGCGGACAATGCAGATCTCCGATCGCGGCGACCCGCAGACTGGTCGACTCCTTAACGGTCACTGCTTCCATATCAATTCAACGCTCCCTGGGTCTCATCACGCCTCGTCCCCTCGCGCGGCAGCTGGTGCCGCCGCAACGTTTCGTCAAGCAGGTCGTGGTCTATGGCTTGAGCGGCCGCGGCTCCTTGCCCGGCCGCGATGATCATCTGACAGTTGGCAGGCGTCACGCAGCCTGCGGCATAGAGACCGGGAACCGTCGTCCGCATATCGCCGTCCACTTTGAGTTGACCCTCCTCATCCTGGTCGGCGCCCAGTCCTTCGGCCAAACCGGTGTGGTAGACGTCCCCTCTCGTCGCAAACAAGGCCTCCACCGGGAGGCGGCCGTCCTCAAACAACACGGCTCCGAGCCGTCCCCCCTGATGTTCCAATTTCTTCACGGACGCGCGGTACACAGGTACCCCATACTCCTCCAGCGCCTCCTGCCAGACGCGATCCCAGGTCGGCTCACGTCCGTCCGTCAGGATCATGACCGCCGGAGAGAAGGCCAACATCGCCAGCGCATACCGAGCGGCTTCATTGCGCCGACCGTATATCGCAATCCGTTTGCCGCGCACACGGAAGGCGTCGCAATCCTTACAGAAGAGCACGCTGTTGCCGAGACATTCGTCCGCACCCGGAATATCGGGTAGCAAGTGTGTCAGCCCGGTCGCCAACAAGACACGGATGCTGCGATAGACAACACTGTCCCCTTCGAGCAGGAACGTGTCGCGCTCCCTGCGGATGCGGACGATCCTGTCGTCGGCTGTGCGGACACCGAATTTTTTCACCTGGGCCCGGCCGCGGTCCAGGAGCGTTTTACCGCTGAGGCCTTCCGGGAAGCCGAGGTAGTTTTCGACCAGCGGTTCCCACCGGGCCATGCTCTCCCC
>DATELB010000049.1:0-16250 GCA_035277085.1 Nitrospira sp.
TGGGACGACGAATTGAAGACCATCTACCTGAGGAAGAAGCTGCCGGTCACGAGGCGGCGGTACATCCTCGCCCATGAACTTGGCCATGCTTGGCTGGACTGGCAACACCGCCACCTGGATAACGGCAAGGCCAAAACCTAAGATCTGTTGGAACGATTCTTCGCAATCGTTTACCCATTTTTACCCGCCCCACCCACCGATTGCTGCGCAATCGTTTACCCATCCTTACTTCCGGCCAATTTCATGATGACCGCCCACTCCGGTGCCGTCACGGGCTGAACGGACAACCGGGAACCTTTCTGAAGCAACACCATATTCTTGAGTTTCTGCTCTTGCCTGAGCCGATCAAGCGCCAGACTGACGGGAAATTTCTCCCGATATTTGAGATCGACCATGTCCCATCGTGGGCGGTCCGCGGTAGCGGCCGCATCGTAGTGATCGCTTCGCGGATCGAATTGTGTATCGTCGGGATAGGCCGTTCGCACGACTTCGGCGGTGCCGACGACGGCGGGAGGGTCAGCGTTGCTATGGTAGAAGAGCACCAGATCGCCGACGGCCATTTCGCGCATGAAGTTCCTGGCTTGGTAGTTTCGGACACCGTCCCAACCGGTGGTCTGCCGAGGGGCGCGGGCAAGAGCATCGATGGAAAACATCTCCGGCTCGGACTTGACCAGCCAGTACCGCCTTCGCCGTGTCATGACTCCTCCATGAAACCAAGGCCTTGCGCTTTCTAACTCTGCCGGTATGCTAGTGCCGCAACCGCTCCGTTCTGCTCGAATGCATGTCTCTTGTGTGAAAAGGGGAGAAAAAAAACCATGAGGGCTCTGACATGGAACTGACGCCATTCTTGTATGGGGCGTACAAGCTCGTCAAGTACGCGCTTTACCCGCTGACATGGGTTCTCTTGGTCATGAGCCTGACCTGCCTATGGTTGTGGCTGCCTTTGACGCCGGAGAGGCTTCGACGGGCCAGGATTGGCGCCGTCATAGGACTGTGCCTGCTGATCGCTATTTCCAGTCCGTTGATTGCTCGTCCACTCCTCGGCAGCCTCGAGGCCTGGCATGCGAAGCCGGTGATGAAGGAGCGGTACGACGCGATCGTTGTATTGGGGGCCGGCGTTCTCGAACCGGGAACATTGCGGCCGGTACAAGACTTGTCCGCGCCATCGAAAAACCGGGTGACGTGTGGCGTGGACCTGTATCAGCAAGGATATGCCCCGAAGCTCGTGCTTTCGGGCGGAAACGGGCATCCTTTTAAGGACGCGCCGAAGGATGCCGATGAAATGACACGGTGGGCCGAACGGCTCGGAGTGTCAAAAGATGCGCTCGTCCGCGAAGACCAATCGCGAACAACTTACGAGAATGCCGCAGAAACCAGGCGCCTGCTGGGTCCGGTCTCGATTTTATTGGTGACGTCGGCGAGCCATCTGCCCCGGGCCACCGCCCTGTTCAACAAGCAGGGCTTCAAAGTAGCGGCGGCGCCCTGTGACTTTCTCATCAAGGACCGTCCCGAAGACACTTTTCGGGAACTCGATCCCTTTGATGTCCTGCCGAACGACCGTGCGATCGAGCAAACGACAGCGGCTGTCACGGAATGGGCCGGCATAGCGATTTATTGGCTGACTGGAAAACTATAAGGACTGGCTCCAGGAGTGCCTGTCCGTATGCTCAAAACCACCAGGACTGGATTTAAGGGCTATTGCGTGAGCGTTGCCGCGCGGCGGCCAATCGATAAACGCCGCCCTTATGGTCGACGAGATAGACCTCTCCCGACTCATCTTCGCCGAACGAAGAAATCCGGAAACCGGTCTTTATAAGCACGCGCGGCATCGTCGAGCTCTTTCGATTCGCCGCAGCGGAGAGCGCGAACAACTCCCCGCTGCAGTAATCGCCGAAGAGATACAAGCCGCGTAACGCCGGAACGGCGGCACCTCGATACACGTAACCGCCGGTGATCGAACAGCGGCCCTCTTCGTGGCCGTATTCAGCGATCGGGAACGTCAATCCGTCGGGGTTACAACCGTCTTCGGGATTGTAGCAATGAGTGCCTTCCATAATGCGCCATCCGTAATTCCCCCCGGCGACGACAAGGTCAATCTCCTCCCACTTGTATTGTCCAACATCTGCGAGCCAGAGCATGCCGGTCACCCGGTCGAACGAGAATCGCCAGGGGTTTCTGATTCCCAACGCAAAAATCTCCGGACGGCCTCCTCCCGAAGCATAAGGATTGCCAGGAGGAATTCCATAGGGACGGTCTCGATCGACGTCGACTCGGAGAATTTTTCCCAGCCACTCTTGCGGATTCTGCGCGCGGTTCTGCGGATCCCCTTTTGAGCCGCCGTCTCCCCGCCCGATATACAGGAAACCGTCTGGACCAAACGCAAGCATCCCTCCGTTGTGGTTGAGATAGGGCTGAGGCACAACCATGAGCACACGCTCCGTCTCGGCGGATATCTCCTTGTTCCCTGCCTGACGTGTGTATTCTGCGACGACCGTCGCTCCATCTTCACGACGGTTATAGTTGACGAACAATCGGCCGTTGCTCCGGTGATCCGGGTGAAACGCCAGCCCCAGGAGTCCCTGCTCGTTGCCTTTCGTCCACAGGCGTTCGCGAAGATCGAGAAAGGGCCGGTCCTCGAGCGTTCCACGGTCAATGACGCGAATGATGCCGCCCTGCTCGACGACGAACAGTTGTCCAGAGCCGTCTCCGGCGTGGGTGACAAAGAGCGGAGCGTGCAGTCCGGCGGTAGCAATGGGAACCAGTTCGATGACACCCTCGGCCGGCCGCGCCGCCGCTTCCGCTGCAAAAGCCGGCGCCGCGGAACCGATCATGCCAAAAACCGACGCCAAGGCTGCGCATGCGGCGCTGAGCAAGCGCGGCGTCATTGGAGGTTCGACTCCAAGAACTGAATCAGCGCCTGATACGTGAGGTCGCGGATCCGAGCCTTTGACGATGGCCGTCCGCTGATGTTGGAATGCAACCACACCTGATCTGCTACCTGCGCCCTGGCTTCGTTACAGAGCGTCCACATTTCGTGCAGAAACTCCTGCGGCAGGCCCACCTGAATGCCTTCAGATTCGATCCGATCATCAAGGATTGCCAGCAAGTCGGCGATCGCCTCGTCGGGCCGATAGGGCTGGTTCGAAAAGCCGAATGCTTCGTTCGCCGAGGCTTCCTGTTCGGCCTGCACGACGAGGTCCCGCATGTATTCTTTCAACAGACCGACGACGTGCCCCGAGAGTGCCATCCTCGTCTCCCCCCGCATTATGCGGCGAAGCAAGAAGGAGAGCAACCGTGCAAGGATCCGGTTATCCGGCCGCACGCAATTGACCAACCGGCTGAAGGTTTCTTATGATGCGGCGATGACAGCTCCTTCCGCCGAACGGTTCGACGTTGCCGTGAACACGCCGGCCGGCCGTCTGACGACGGCGCTCGATGTACCGACCGGATTCATTCCCATCACATCGATCGTTCCTATGACGCGGCATCTCGGCGAAGAAATGTTGCGGCTCGAGGAACAGCAATCCCGCCGAAGCGGCCATTCGATTTCCTGCCGGATGGGGTGCGCGGCCTGCTGCCGCATGCTGGTTCCCCTCTCGCCTCCTGAGGCGTTTTCGCTGCTCGACTACGTCGAGCAGCTTCCTCAAGAGCGGAGAGCCGCTCTCGAGGAAAAACTCGAGGCCTCGAAAGCCGCACTCGCAGGGCATGGCGTCCTCGACCGCCTGCATGCCGTAGCGCATGCCGACGCTCCGATGTCCGATGAACAATTGGAGCCTATCAATCGAGCGTACTACGCCTTGCGGCATCCCTGCCCGTTCCTGGAGGAGGAGATGTGTTCGATTTATGAAGCGCGGCCTGCGGCCTGCCGGGAGTTACTCGTGACGTCACCCGCTCAGCTGTGCAACGATATGGTGGAGAATCCCGTCGAGCCCATTCCGGTCCCCGTTCGCATTGGTACCGTGTTGGGATTGCTCTGGTCGGGCCTTACCGGCGGCGCTCCGCAACTGATCCCGCTCCCGCTTGCCCTCGACTGGGCGAGGCAACATCGCAAGGCGGCGGACCGGCAATGGACCGGCTCACATCTTGTTGAACGAATGCTGGACGGCGTGTGGCGAATCTTGAATCAGGAGTTCGAGCGGCGCCGGCAATCACCGACACCCTGAGCCCGGCCGTCAGGCATTGAAAAAGGAGTTTCTCGATGCAAAAGCCCGTGCTCGCGTGCCTGGATTTGGAAGGGGTGCTGGTTCCTGAAATCTGGATCAATGTCGCTCTGAAAACGGGTATTGAGGAACTCAAGATCACGACCCGTGAGATGCCGGACTACGACGCCCTCATGAAGCGCCGGCTGGCGATCCTGGCAGAGCACAAGCTGACGATCGCCGACGTCCAGCAAGTGATCGACAACATGGGGCCTCTGGAGGGAGCGAGCGACTTCATGGCGTGGCTCAGAGGGCGATGTCAGGTCATCATTTTATCCGACACGTTTTATGAGTTTGCCCGGCCGTTGATGCGTCAACTGGGATTACCCACCCTCTTTTGCAACCAGTTGGAGATCGACGGCAGCGGGAGGATTCTGGCCCATCATATGCGCTTGCAGAACCAGAAAAAACACTCTGTCGTCGCCTTTAAGGCCCTGAACTTCTTCACGATCGCCGCAGGCGACGCCTACAACGACACGGCCATGCTTGCCGAAGCCGACGCAGGGTTCTTCTTCCGCCCGCCGGAACACCTGCCGAAAGAGTTTCCGCAGTTTCCTGTGACGCGAACGTACGCAGAGTTGCAAGCGCGGTTCGCGACGGCGGGGAACCTCAAGCACTAACCGAGCACAAGCGTAAACCCTTCAGCCGATCTCCCAAAAAACAAATCCCCGGTGGGATGGTCCCACCGGGGATTGTCATCGCTGAAGGCTACAAACGCGCCTTTAGAAGTTCACCCAGAGCTGAGCGTAGGCCCAGGACTGGTTCACGCTCGTCCCCAAGTTCTCCTGGATATAGCCGCCCGCGAACAGGTGGCCATAGGTCGCCTGGAAGGCCACCTTGCCGTCCATGAACATATGGGTCCAGGTGAAGTCGATTTCGTCGCCCACGTGCGTTTTGGTGTTACCGACTTTCGAGAAGACATACACGCCTTGAGAGCCTCGATACCAGTTGTCCTTCGAATTGGCGAGGTTCAGGTTGGTGTACCAGATTTCGATGTGGTCATCCTTGCTCGGCCGCGCTTGGAAGTTGGCCGACGGGCTCAACATGTTTTTCCAGGCTTGCACGTCCATGTAGCCCATATGGATGTGGTTTGTCGGGAAGAAGTTTTCAAACGTATTAGCCGTCTTACAGCCTCCGTAGCCGGCATTCAGTGTACAATTCGACCGGCCGTCGCCGGACGCATAATCAAAGTTGAACGCCAACCGCGGCTTCCAGGATGACTGGTAATGCGTATAGCCGATCCAGTTTCTGGTCGCCCAGGCGTTAATGTGTAGGTTCTTTGTTTGGCCGTAACCGTTCTGCACGGCGTTCGCGCCGCCGGTATCGGCCATTTGACCAAACTGCCATGCCAATTCGTTAATCGCATCGAAATTACCCTTGCGCATCTCGATGCGGTTACCAATCATATGGCGAGTCTGGTCCGAGTGTTTCGCGGTCCCGAGGCCCTGACCACGGTTATCAGCCGCGCCAAGGTTGTTCTTGTAATACACGTAGAATGGTTCGATGAGGAACCCTGGCACCGACTTGATCTGGTTATAGAATATGATCATGTCGGCATCGCCAAAGGCGTTTTGAGCCTGTCCCGTGCCGGCGATGTTGGGGTTGCCGCTGCCGACCGGAGCCGCCTGCGTAATGTCGGTTTCAGCGTTGCGGAACCAACCGACATAACTGTCCCAAGCTTTCGTGCTGTACTGGAGCATCACACCGTCGTGGCTGTAACCGGTATTGGCCCAATCGAAGTGTCCGAACAGTGAATGGTTACCGAAGATCACATATTGCCGACCGGCTTTTACGCTCAAGCCCTGTACGCCGGCAAAGTTCCTGACCAACATGTACGCGGCCCGCACTCCGAGACGGTTTCCGTTTTGTCCGGGAGGCGTCTGCGCCGACCCGTTATGGTTCAACGGATCGCCGCCGTTACCCGCGTTGAGCGGATTGCCGTTGCCGCCCCAGGTCGCCGAGTCGATGATTTCCATGTAGAAATTCACGTCCGGCGAGATATCGTACCCGATACCGAGGCGCACCCACTGTTGCACGAAGAAGTCGTTGGCCGCCTTGCCGGCGATCTTATTGGCGGCTAAGCCTGGATTGTTACAGTTACCGGCGGCGATATTTCCGCCGAAGCAGACGTTGTTCCGGTATTCCGGCCGCACGCGCAGGTCTGCGCGTAGCCAGAAATTTTTCAGGTCGAAGTTCTTACCGATTTTAGGATCGTAGAGTTCGTAGGCTTCTTTTTGGGGAATCGCACGAGGGATCGCCGGGAGGTTTGTGATCTTCTCTCCCTCCGGCAACTCGAAGGCCGCTTGAGCTGGCGCCCCTGTCAACGACAAACCGGCCGCCATGAGGGCCGCGCTGAAGAAGGTGGCAAGACTCGACCACCCAGTTCGACCTAGCAATCTTCTCATAACATTCCTCCTGTGAATTGGATTACAGCCACCACCGTGTTTACCCACCGGTGGCCCTGCTGCCGACTTGCTATCCAACCGCGCTCACACTGACAAACTTCTTTTTTCTCGTTTGCCGGTTCGGAAAGCCGTATGCCCACGCTTTCCTTGAGATTCTGGGACCTTGCCGCAAAGTTAGTGTCTATTAATGCTCCTTTTTTGACCAGAAATTTCTGACTTTTGGACCCTGATGTTGAATCGCCGAGACGGTAAAGAGGCGGTCACCCCCTTCCTCGAACAATCACAGAGCACGGTTGCCTTGCCCCTGCCTTAGACGGGGCTACCAGTTCCCGAAGATCCGCTCTGCTTCTCGGACGGCGACGATGCCTGATTAATCTCCTCTTCCGCTTCTTTCATCGACGCCTGAAAATCCTGCTCGACCATTTTGACTTCCTGCTGAATCATGTTGAGCTCCGGCTCAACGGACTTGCGCAGGTCTTCGGCCGTGTCCTTGAATCCTTTCACCGCTTTGCCGACTTGCCGTCCGACTTCGGGCAACTGCTTCGGACCAAACAGCAAAAACGCAATGACGAGAATGATGAGTATTTCGCCCGCACCTAATCCAAACATGTTTCGTCATGCGAGACGCGCAAAACGTAGTGCGTGGTGCCTGCTCGCCCGCTTCACGCCTGACGCATAACGTTTCACGCCAGTTATCCTTGCTTGACCTGCTGTTCGTGCTGGACCGGACCCGGTTGAGCAGCTTGCCCCTGCGCCACCTGTGACGGTTGTGGCGGCGCGCCTTCAGCCGGCGGCGGCGTCACATCGATGGCGTCGGCTTCATTGACGCTTTTTTTGAACCCTTTGATCGCCTTGCCCAGCCCCTCGCCCAGTTGGGGAATCTTTCCCGCTCCAAAAATGATGAGCACGATGATCAGAATGAGGAGCAGTTCCATCCATCCAAACGAGCCGAACATGTGGAATATCCTCTTTTTCTTCCTGTTCACCCTTCGAGCCCCAGGCCAAAAGGCCTAGTCTATTTACCTCGAAAGGGGGGAGTACTTCCCCAAATGGGGCAGAGGCTATAGAAATACGCGAGATTAGTCAAGTTTAATTTCACGTAATTCCACGTAGAGGCCGTGTGGAGGTCAGCGGAGCCGGAAGGAGAGGTGGAAGTAATCCACAGGAGCAGGGGGAGCGGTAAGCGCGATCTGGAATGACTGGACATCATAGCCGACTTCTTCCAGGTCGTGTGCAGCACGCATTAACTCTTCCTCCGTCAGGTACGCGACCGTATCGGGCACGCCCGACGCTTTCAAATCGCGGACTAATCCCAGCAGCGAATCGCGTTCATGGGCCGGCATGTCTCCACGGACCGGAAATGCCATGACGCCTGCGTAAGGACTCTCGTACGTCTTATTCAGAGCGGCGATGGTCTTGACGATGAGCCGGTCCTGCTCCCAGGACTCCATTTTACGTCCTGCCGACGGATGCGTCGCAAGCACATCCATGAGCGTCAATACGTTCGTGTTCAAGCTTCTTCCGATAAATTCCCGCTGGCTCTCCATCGAAACCGTCCCGGATCCCACTTGCTTGGCGACCGCTTCGGCTAGCGCGAAATTGACCATGAAGCTTTGCTGTCCTCCGAACTGGCCGGAGCACGGCTTCTCCGGATCGTTCAACACCTTGAGGTCGGCTGTGCCGGCGTCAAAACTGCTGAACCCGACGGCATCCGGCGCGAGAAGGCGTTTCGCCTCCCGGATCGTCAGGTACGCGCCGATATTGACGGGTACCACCACTTGATCATCGATGCGCCGCATGAACTCGGTAATCGTTTTCCGATACGGAACGTCTTTCCATTCCACCGGCCGATATTCGCGCTCCCACACGAGATCGTCGAAGAAAGGCGGAAACTGCCTCAACTGCTCGGCATCCTTCGCTTCGAACGCGCGGATAAAGCCCGCCCAATCTTCAATTTTTGCGTGAAGGACCTCGCTCAGGTTCGGCCGGAGGTACTCCTCTTCCATCTCCGCCCCCTGGCGCGACATGAGCTTCGTCGGGAGGTCGTTCCACAATTCATTGCAGAACATCCGATCGACGGAGGCATCCGCCACGTCCGCCAAATGATCGACGGTGCCGCGGATCGCGTGAATGCGGTCTTGATGGGAGCCGAGCCCCGGGTGCTTCAAGGCCGCATCGAGCACCGTTGGCTCCCAGTCGACGAGGCAATAGCGGAGCCGCGGGTAAATCCGTCCGTCGCGGTCCAGCGTTTTGAGGTGGCTGAGAAAACAGGCGGCAAGATTCCCGTTGCCGGGACCGAGCTCGAGCACGGTCAACGGCCGATCGCTCTGAGAAGAGCGCTGATCAGTTGACTTTTCCCGCTTGGAGACCTGCTCGAAATAATCCGCCGCCAGGGCATGCGCGAGCCGGTAATCGGCGGACGCGAACGTCTGATAGAAGTTGCGGATTTGATCGCCGCGAACGCGATAGAAGAGCTGGTTGACGTGCGTCTGCCATTGATCCAGGGTTTTCCAATCACCGATCAGTTGCGGTAGTGCGTCTGCGTCCTGCAGCATATGGTCTTGCCCGCCGTTCACAACATTCGAGTGAACGGCAATCTTAACAGATCGCCGAAAAAGGCCGCAACGGCCGCGGCGCGGCCACCCCGCACCTGAACGCTTGACACCCTTAAATGTCCGGTGTACGAAAACTGCTATGGGGCCCTCTTTCAATGCCGCGATCTTGACGCTCGGGCTTGTGTCCGTCGCCTGGTGCAGTCTGGTCTTCGCGGAAGACCTGCCGATCGTCAAGGATGCGTCCATCAACGACTTTCAAAACCGTTCCGAGGACGGCAAACCGTACGACTTTGATGCTCCTCCTCAAGGCCTGTTCCGAAGCATCACGATGGCCGAAGGGTTCGAGGAAGAATTGGGATACCGCCGAACACACGAGATCGTCCCGGTCAAGCCGACCGAACGATTCAGCTCCGACGCTGCAGGGATTTTCATCGTCTTTACGCTGCATCAGCATTATCAGGCATTTCAGGTGTTCGGTCGGTGCTATCCGGAATCCGTTCCCGGACTCGATCCGCACACCGTCATCGGACAGGATGCCATGTATATCGCGCTTGAGGATGAATCGGGCTATCTGAAGCTGTCTTCAGCCCAGGGCTGGAAGCCCGGACGATATCGGGTGGAAATCCATGCGGGAGAGCAGGTCAACGAAGTCAGCCTGATGGGCACCATGCGTTTTACGGTGGCCGCTTCGAATACACCATGATTCCCTTCGAACGACCTGCCCTTCGCTGCTGATCTCGACCGGCAGATCACGATCCGGTCCGTCCAATTTGAATCTGCCTAGGCCGTTCTGTAGAATGCCGTCGTGATTCCTCCGCATGCACGTGCCGGGCGTTTCCGCGCTTCATGACCACTGCGATACAGCCACCGTGGATCTCCGTCGTCGTCCCCATCAAGGATGAACGGGACAATCTTCTCGCGCTGACCGCTCAGCTCATCAAAGTGTTGGAGGGCCGTGAAGAGTCGACGACGGCGCCGTTTGAAATCATCTACGTCGACGACGGGAGTACCGATGGCAGCAGCGAGATCCTCGACCGATTGGCCGTGGATCATCCGCCGGTGAGGGTCCTGCATTTCGACCGCAATTACGGCCAGTCGGCGGGTTTTGACGCCGGCTTCAAGCGGTCGAGCGGCGCACTGGTCGTGACGATGGACGGGGACCTCCAGAACGATCCCCAGGATATCGGCGTCTTACTCAACTATGCCAAGGACTATGACCTGGTCTGTGGATGGCGGACCGAACGGCATGACACGATCACGCGGAAGATTTCCTCTCGCGTTGCCAACGCGGTCCGCAGCGCGGTGACCGGCGACCGCGTCCACGATACCGGCTGCTCGCTCAAAGTCTTTCGGCGCCCCGTCGTGGACCGGCTTCAACTGTTTAACGGCATGCACCGGTTTTTCCCTGCGCTGGCGCTCATGCACGGATTTACCGTTACGGAAGTGCCCGTGCGCCATCATCCGCGCACGCACGGCATCTCGAAATACGGCGTCGGGAACCGATTATTCAAAGGCCTCTATGACCTCTTCGCGGTGCGCTGGATGCAAACCCGCGTCCTGCGCTATCGCCTCAGGATCGGCGAAAAGCCAGGGGCGCCGTCTCGCCCCTAGCCGCTTCCCTTTGACTACCGTATGAGCACTACTGAAACCGTCTGGATCGCGATCGGTTTTCTCGGACAAGGGCTGTTTTTCGGCCGGTGGCTCGTTCAATGGATTGTGTCGGAACGAAAAGCGGAAAGTCGGATGCCGGTCGCATTTTGGTACCTCAGCCTTGTGGGTGGACTGATTACCTTGGCCTATGCAATCTACCGGCGCGATCCTGTCTTCATCGCCGGGCAGAGCATTGGAGCGCTGGTGTACGTGCGAAATCTGATGCTGATCCATCGTCGTGGGCCGCAGCAGGCGCCGGGGTCTATGGCCTCCGTCGGAAAACCACGATAGGTCGAGGTCCATGGACGAGTCTCGCCCGCATCTGCCGTCACCTCTCGTGAATCTCGCCATTCTCTGCCTGCTCACCGGCCTGCTTCTGTTCTTCGGCTTGGGTGCCATGGGACTGACTGATCGCGATGAAGGGCGGAATGCCGAAGCGGGCCGCGAGATGCTCGAAACGGGAGACTGGATCAGCCCCACGTTCAATTATGAGCCGCGCTTCGCGAAGCCCGTGCTCGTGTACTGGCTCATGAGCCTGTCCTATCACTGGTTCGGCGTCGACGAATTCTCCGCCCGCCTGCCTTCGGCGCTCTTCGGCTTTGGCTTGATCCTACTTCAGTATGGATTCGCCAGTCGCTTCTGCGGTCCGACTGTAGGCCTTTTGGCTGCCCTCATGTTGTTGCTCAACGTCCAGTTCATCGGCTTGAGCCGCATGGTGCTGACCGACAGCGTCCTGATCTTCTTCACAACACTGTCGCTGTACGGTTTTTGGCTGGGCTTTCACGGCCGGAGCGGCGAGCGATGGTGGCGCTGGATGCTGTATCTCGGCATGGGCATGGCGACGCTCGCGAAGGGCCCTGTGGGCTTTCTCGTTCCAATGGTCGCGATCGCGCTGTACCTGACCGCCGCCGGCCAATGGCGTCGCTTTTGGGAGCAAGGCGCGCCGCTGGCCGGTAGCGTCCTCTTCGCGCTCGTGGCCGTCCCTTGGTATGCCGTGATGTGGTCCATCCATGGCTCGCAGTACACCGCCTCAGCTCAAGCCAATACGGTTGGCCGCTTTTTAAATCCAATGGAAGGCCATAGCTTTACGATCCTGTTTTACGTGCCGGTGCTGCTCGTGGGATTCTTCCCATGGAGCGGTTGGCTGCCATTTGCGTGGCATCAGGCCTACCGGAGCTGGCGGGAGTCGCGCCGCGGCCGCGTGGACCGAACGCCGGGTTCACTCGACGAATCGAAAGAACTGGAATGGTTTTGTGCAGCGTGGGTGCTGGGGGTCTTCGTGTTTTTTACGTTGTCGTCCACGCGGCTTGCGCATTACATCGGGCCGCTGTTTCCGGCTGCCGCCCTGCTGACGGCGATCTATTGGCACCGGAGCCTCTTCAGCGAGGAGCTACCCGGCCGACGCGCCTCGATCCACACGATGGCGGCGGTCGGTTATCTACTGGCGATCGGCTTTGCGGCGCTGCCTTCGCTCTACCCGTCTTTCGCCGGAAAGCTCACCAAGGAATTCCCATTGGCGACCACCATCGGCCTGGGAAGCGGTCCCTATGTAGCCGCCGCCATTCTGTTGCTCGGCATGACGCTGGTCGGCTATTTCGGCTTGCATGAGCGCAAACGCGCCGGCGCCTTCTGGGCGGCAGGCGGATCAGTCGCACTGTTGGTGTTGTCGCTTACGCAGCTGGTCCTTCCGGGCGTGAATCGCTACTTCATCGCGCCGCCTCAAATCCTGTCCTATACAGCGGGAGTGAACCTGGCGCCGTCGGATCGGTTGATCGTCTATGGATCGACGAGGCCCTCGAACGTCTTTTACGCGAGGCGCAAAGTGATCTTTGTCTCAGAAGGTGAGGAGGCCACGATCCGTCAGGCACTTCAGCAGCCGGGGCAGACGATGGTCGTCCTGCCTGAAACCTATGAACCCAAGTTGCCGCCTGAAGCCAAAACGCTGGTTCCGATCCTCAAGCAACATGGCTACGTGCTGCTCGCGAGCCGGCCGATGGTGGACATCCCCGATCGCGCCGCTCAAGCGCCGGCCCCAGTCAGTCCGCATTAATTACTCCATCGGCAGGGCGCCTCGCAGCTCCATCATCGTCAACAACGTCAAGAGTACGCCCAGGCCAAAAGCCGCTTCAGAGGGCCAGCTGTCCGTAGTTTCTGCCTCGGGACTTCGCTGCTCGGGCCGCAGCCAATATCCGAGCCACACGAGCACGACGACCAGCGCCACCAAGACCGACCCGGAAGACATGGCGATGCCGAGCGCCATTAAGGCCAGCGCCCCGGTTCTGGTCAATGACGGCGGCAAAAGCGCCGGACGCAATCTCGAGAGGACATAGGCGATGATAGCCGTCACGGCCAACACGAATCCGCCTGCTCCAAGCATCGTCGCCGTCCGGACTTCCAGGGAGCCTTGTCCGATCGTGCTCATAACGGCAAGTAACGCGGCAAGCGCCGGCGTGACGAGCATCATGGCGGACGTAAACGCCGCAGACCGGTCCTTCCAGGGATGGGCGACCGCGGCGCCGATCAGCACGCCCAAGACCACCCCTGCCACGATATCGGTCAGAAAATGTGAGCCGCGAAAGAGGCGGCTCATGGAAACGGCCAGCGCAATGAGGATCACGACCCAGCGCAGCCTCGGAAATCTGACCGCAAGCACCGTGGCGACGGCACAGGAGGCCATCGCATGGCCGGAAGGGAAGGAGTCCCATCCTGAACCTCCGAACGGGATAAATACGGAATGGTCCCCGTGCAGGAACTTCGGGCGTCCGCGTCCCACGAGATGCTTGAGCAGGGTGTTGATACCGCCTGCCACGAGATGCGCAACAAGCGTTTCCCATCCGGCCCGCTTGAGACTAGAGCGCTTCAACAGATAGCCCGCCACGAGCAGCACCGCATTTACAAGCAGAAGGGATTCGCCTCGTCCGATCTCGTCGCCGACGTCGCTGAGCCGGGCCAGCCAGGGATCGTGCAAGTGATCGATGTGGAAATCATTGAGCGATCGTACGAACCGCGTCAACGGCGCATCAAATTCAATCAACCGGATAAACGTGATGAGGAGCGCCGCGGCGCAGAAGATCAGCGACAGGTAGGGCAGGAACCGACGAGCCCCCTGGTCCGGGGTCGTCACCATTTATGGTACCCAGTCCGCCAGAAAGACATTGAATTCGCCCGGCGTTTTCGCGAACCGGTCCGACACCCACACGAGCCGCTTGCCGTCGGGGGAAAACATGGGAAAACTGTTAAAGTGGCCTTCGAACGTCAGCCGCTCCAGCCCTTTCCCGTCGTCGCCGATCAGAAACAGGTGGAAACTCGGGCGGCCGCCCTCGCCCTTCGTGTCGACGTTCGAGGCGAAGATGATTCGCTTGCCGTCAGGATGAAAAAACGGCGCAAAATTCGACGCGCCGTTTGCGGTGACCTGGCGCTTCCCGCTCCCGTCTGCATTCATGACAAATATCTCAAGCTGCCCCGGTTCAACGAGCCGTTGGCCGAGCAGCTCCTTGTACCGCGCGACCTCAGCCGGATCGCTCGGATGCGACGCTCGGTAGACAATGCGTTTGCTGTCCGGCGAAAAGAACGCCCCTCCGTCGTATCCGACGTCGTCAGTAAGCCGGCGGGCCTTCGTCCCATCCAAATTCATGGCATAGAGATCGAGATCACCGTCCTTGACGGACGTCCAGACGATGGTTTTTCCATCCGGAGACACCGTCGCTTCGGCATCGTAGCCCGGTGTGGCGGTCAATCGCTGCATCTCCTGGCCGTCGACTCGCACCGCATAGAGGTCATAGTCGTCGAGCGCCCAGCGGTAGGCGCCCTCGCGCTTCGGCTTCGGAGGGCAGTTCGGACCGGATGCATAGGTGGACGAATACAGGACGCGCCGGTCGCCGGGGAAAAAATAGCCGCAGGTCGTGGCACCTGTTCCCGTGCTGACCAAGCGAATGCTGTCACTCTCGAGGTCCATCACATACATCTGATAACAGCCGAGGCCTTCTTCGGCGGGCTTAAGCGTGGCGGCGAAGGAATCTTTCATCCAGTTGTTCGTCGATTGGAAGATCAGCTTCGTTCCGTCGAACGAGAAATAGGCTTCGGCGTTCTGACGGCCGAAGGTCAGCTGGCGAACGTTCTTCAGATGGCGTTCTCCGCTTATCGGCAGCGATGCCCCGGATGTCGCGGGCGGGCCGGCGTATCCCGGCTGAAGACACGAGGCGCAGGCCAGCGTAATCACGAACGCCTTAGCGGTCTGGCACAGTCTCATCGATCGACACCTCCATTCGAGCCTGTGGAGGCTCCCATTCTCGGCGCACAACCGCCTTGCCGTCCCGGAAGACGATCACGCTGTTCCACCCGTAAAAAAAGAGCAGCCGGCCGACCGTGGTCGCAGCCTGCGGCGACACGGCATAGAGCGAGCTGACCACGCTGCCCGGCTGGCCGCTCCGATGGCAGCTGACCAAGACCGCAACGCCCGGCCCGTCATATGCCGTTCCGTCAATCGTCACGCCCCCTTCTCGGAGTTGAACCCGAGAGCCGCAGTGCTCGTTGACCACCGGCTGCAGAGCGTCCACGGCCGAAGGGGCTCCCAATACTAGCACCGAACCTTCCGGCGGCAACAGGCGATGCCGGTCGAGCGGGATCAAGGCCATCCGTTGAGAGGCCGGCTTCTGACTCTCCTGTGCTTCAATCCGCTTCACCACGTCATGAAAGGGATGGAGGGTGTCGGTGAACGCAGACACGACCGAGCGACGGGCGTCCGTCACATAGTGGTTCAAGACAGGAGGCAAGTCCTGCCGCCGAAGGCGACGGAGGACCGTTGCGTCCGGATCAATCTCAATAGCAAGAGGTTTCGCAGGCAGCCGGACCGTAAAGCGATCATCGCCGCCGTTGATGCGAGTCTGTACGGTCTGCTGCCGTTCGCCTGCCATCAAGATGCGAAACGGCAGCGGCGATTGAAAGACGGCGCCGGCTTGTACGATGCGGCCCTCGACCTGAAACTCTCCGTTGGAAAGTGGCCTGGCAGCGACCTGTTTCATGGTGACGTCCGGCGCGCCGCTCCGTTCCACCCATTGGGCGAAAAACCAGCGGAGGTCTTTTCCCGACGTCTCGGCAAAGACCTGCTCGACATCACGCCACTCGGCAAGACGGCCTCGATACGTGGTGGTCAGCCGCTTCAGCGACCGCCAAAACGCTTCGTTCCCAATCTCCTGCCTCAGCAGGTGAAAGACCATGGCCGCCTTCTGATAGCCGATCGCATTGTCACGCTCGTCATGCTTCTGCGTGAATTCCCGCAGCGGATAATCCCGCTCGGGGGGCACATGCAGGTTGTATCCGCGTAGCATCAGTCGCCGTTGATCCCGTTCCTGATCGGATTCGCCGGCCCACTCGTGCCAGTAATAATTGGCGAGGTACGTCGTCAGTCCTTCGACCCAATTCCCTTTCTCCGTCCGGTTCAA
>DATELB010000050.1:0-2999 GCA_035277085.1 Nitrospira sp.
TGCTTCCGATCGAGGACATCGTCCGGGTGGCGGAGCGCTCGGGCTTCGAGGTGAGAGACGTTGAGACGCTGCGCGAGCATTCGGCCTTGACGCTGGAAGCGTGGGGGCGGCGGCTCGAGCAGCATCACCAGGAAGCCGTACGGGCGGTGGGCGAGGTGACCTACAGAGTGTGGCGCGCCTACATGGCGATGTCCGCCTACTTGTTCCGTCGCGGACGGCTGAGTCTCTACCACACGCTGTGCGTGAAAGCTGTGGACGGGTGCGCCGATATTCCACTCACGAGGGAGGAATGGTATGAGCCGTTGTCCCGGACTCTCAGCGTTCGGAAAGACGCGGCTTAACTGATCTCTCATGGCCAAAACTACATCCAGCGGAGGAGGTTCGACCGGATGGCGATCGTTGCTGCGCGATCGAAACGTGAGATGGCTGTTCGCAGGGCAGACCATCTCTCAAGTCGGAGACGGCGTGAGCAAAGTCGCGCTGCTGTGGTTCGTCTACGCCCTGACCGATTCGGCATTGAAGATGTCGCTGATCGGCGTCCTGCAGACGATTCCGCCGCTCCTCTTCGGGCCTTTGGCAGGCGTCCTGCTCGACCGGCTCGACAAGCGCAAGGCCATGATCGTCATCGATCTGATGAGAGCGGTACTCCTCGGCGCGATTCCCGTGTTGTACGCCATTGGGGTGCTGACCCTGCCGTGGTTGTATGTGCTCGTGTTTGTCACCGCGATGTTTTCGATGGCGTTCGGGCCGGCCCTCAACGCGACGCTGCCCCTGATCGCGAAGAAAGAGCAATTGACCGGTATCAACGCGTTGATGCAAAGCGCGCTGACGATCGGCCAGCTTCTCGGGCCGGCGATCAGCGGGATACTCATCGCCGCCTTCGGCGCGCAAAACGCGCTGTATGTGAATGCCGCCGCATTCTTTGTTTCCGCGATCAGTAAGATACCCCTTCGTCTTCCGCATGTGCGTGCCCACCGCTCGAGTGACAACGTGTGGACGCAGGCAATGAAAGACCTCCGGGACGGCGTGCGGTTTGTTTTCGTGAAGCAGCGCCTGCTGTTCCTTCTGATGATCGTCGCCTCGATTTTCATGTTAGGGTCAACGGCGTTCGTCTATCTCTTGCCCGTCATCGGGGACCGGCTTCTGCATGTCGGCCCGGTCGCCCTGGGATGGTTGTGGTCAGCATTGAGCGTGGGAATACTGGCCACCACTGTGTGGTTGATCTGGAAGCCGCAGCAAACGGTCTGCACGCGCATCTGGATGATTGCAGTCGCCGCTGCGGTTGCCGCCGGCGCCGTCCCGAGCCTTTTAATGCATGACTCGATTATATGGGCTGCGGGACTGATCGTGGCCATCGGCGCAACTTCCGGGTTGATCACACCGCTGGTCGCCGCCTCGTTACAGGAACGGACGCCAAAGGACCTGATGGCGCGCGTCTTTGGTCTGTTCAACACCGGCACGATGGTGTCTGCAATGGTCGGCATGACTCTGTTTGGATGGGTCGCCGACCGCTTCGGGCCCGGCATCAGCCTCGCCGCGATCGGCATCGTCAATGGCGTGACGGCAATCGTCTCCATGGCGCTTCTGCCCTCGTGCTACCGCCTTGCGAAACAGACATCGGCGCAGCCGGCCCACTCGCTCCGGCGTGCCTCGTAAGGACAGTCTGTACGACATTCGGAGACAGCTTGGGCTTGCGGTAAGGACCGAAGAGGGGAGGACGATGCTCGTCGCTCACTACGGGCTGATCACATCACAGAGGAATCAGTGGCCCTGGAATTGCAGCGCAATCACCTATGAGAATCCCTGTGCTCTGGTGTGTGTTCTGGTTCGCGATCGGCGGCGTGGCCGTGCTGAGCCATTCGGCACAGGCCGAATACTATGTGGCAGGCCAGGTCGGCGTGAACTTCGCCGACAGACTTAAAGATATACAAGGCACGGGCAGCCTCGTCACCGTGGCGCCTCGTTTTGAGAATTTCGACTTGAAGAACGCCGTGCTCTACGGCGCGAAGCTGGGCTTTTTCCCAGGGAATGGTCCGATGGGCATGGAGCTGGATGTCTTCAACAGCCAGCCAAACATTAAAGGAATGGGCGACATTCCCGGCATCCATCTGCGAGTGACGAACGTCGGTCTCAACTTGATGTTGCGGTATCCCGGCCAGACGTTTCAACCTTACGTAGGCTTCGGGGGAGCAGCCTTGATCGGACACATTTCAAAGACCGTGGACGTGCAGAGTGATACCGACGTTGGATTCGGCGTCAATGTGCTGGCGGGGCTGCGCGCATTCGTGACGCCCTACGTGGCTGTCTTCACAGAGTACAAGTATACGAGGGGTACGCTGACGTTCAGCGAAGCCTTCGGCTCCACCGGCGGCTTTTCGGGCGAGTATCAGGCGCAGCAAGTCGTCTTCGGCGTGTCGTACCATTTTTAGAGGCCCATCTATGCTGACCCGAAATCCTGTCAGCGTTGTTTGTTCCATCGTGATGTTCACCGCCGGCCTCGTCTCCGCGTGTTCCGGTCCCAAGGTGGTCCCTCCGGAACTGGCGGAACAGATCGACAAATCCGTGTCGTTTTCCGATATTCAGGCGTCGCCGCAGTCATACCAGGGACGGACGATTCTGCTGGGGGGAGAAGTGCTTGCTTCGAGACGGGTGCAGGACGGAGTCGAATTGGAAATGTTGCAGTTGCCGGTGAGGGACGACGACGATCCGCCCGTGGACCGGCGCAGCGAATCGCAAGGGCGGTTCATCGCGGTTGACCGGGGCGGAGGAGATCCGGCCTCCTTCCCTCCGGGAACCAGGTTGACCCTGGTTGGTACCGTCTCGGGAGAGGACACGCGGCGCCTCGATGAATCGACGTACCGCTATCCGACGATTGAGGTGAAGCATCTGTACGTCTGGAGTGAAGACAGTTATCGCGAGCGTTCACGCAATTCCGTCGGGCTCTTCGGAGGGGTCGGGTTCGGATTCGGAGGAGGTGGCGGAAGAAGCGGCAGTTTCGG
>DATELB010000051.1:0-2768 GCA_035277085.1 Nitrospira sp.
GTGCTCTGGCCGACCAACGGCGCGTTGCCGTTTTTCCGTGATGACCTCGACCACTACCCGGCATCAGCCTTCGTCATGGATGTGATCGGCTTATCGCCTCCGGGGAGCGGCCTCCGGCTCACCGCGGTCTCGACGACGCCGTTGCCGAATGCCTCGTTTCGGGTGCGCCCCCAAGCACCGCTGGTTGCGGTCCCGACGACATTGGTGACCCTGAACGTCGCCTATCAAGATCCGGTAACGGCGCCGATCACGAAAGCGCCTGGCAGCTACAAATGGACGAACACCGTGAAGCCGGCCCGGCGGGCGGTAAAGAGTGTCAATACGCAGTGGGTCGTGGTGTCGGGGCTCAAGAAATACGGCTTCCCGAACGATTCCGCGGTCGTCAATCTTTTGGTGGACGACGGCAGTCCGGTGGACGGCATCCCGCAGGAAATTGTTCCTTTCGTGACGGAATCAACCAAGGCGATCGCGGGGTCAGTCGTGTGGTGGGGGCCCGAAGATGCGCCGGGTTTGTTGGTCGCTTCCGCCGCCCGGGCCGCCGCATTCCCCAGTCTGCGAGACCGCGTCGCGATGTTGAACCGGGTGTTGATCATCGATCCGAACCAGCCCGATGCGCTGACGGTGCTGACGAAAGATCTCTACTCGGCAATCTTGAGAGAAGCCGTCCAGGCGCATAAGCTGGCCGTAAAGGATCCCGCGCTGGCAATGGCGGTCAACGAGCAGTATTGGAACGTGTACGCGCAAGGCGAACGGCTGGATCTCTCACTCGACATGGAAATGGGCGGACTGGAGCAGCCGACCACCGCGGATTATCTGTATCGCCTGCTTCCCGCGCTGCGCACGCTGGCGCAGGTCAGGCCGGAGCAGCTCGATAATCGCTTCCGGTGGGGCGTGGCCCTCAGGTGGAATCTCGACCAGGATCTTTCCATCCAAGTGCATGAACAACTGGTCAAGGACGTGCCGGCCGAGAGAAAAACCGCCAAAGCCGAAGCGCTTTTACAGTTGGCCTGGTCGCGCATCAACAAGGTCGCCTGGAACCGGAATCTGGACGACAAGGACATTCGCGAAGCGTATCAAGACGCCGACCAAGCGGGCAGCTTCGCCGAAATTCCACTCGACAAGTTTATTGCCGAATATACCAAGGCCTACAGCCTGCTGTTCACGCCGAATCGGGACAACGGCGCGATTCTCAAGCGCCTGACAGACGCCAAACGATGGTTTGCCGAGGTGCCGGGGAACAACCAGCAGATCTGGGACTTTTTCATCGGCGCGGATTCATTGAAATCCGTCCTTGACGCCGATCCGATCTTCCAGCCGCTGCTGGCCTCGGAATCGCCGAACAAGGGATAACGAACGCCGCTCAGCCATGGTGCGGTTGAGCCGAAATCCACGAGATCTCAGCTTTCCTGCCGTCGAACAGGCGACGTCCGAAGGCCTCCTTGCCATCGGCGGCGACCTGCGTCCGGAGCGGTTGCTCGAAGCCTACCGCCGGGGCATCTTTCCCTGGTACAACGAAGGCCAGCCAATCTTGTGGTGGTCTCCCGATCCCCGCACCGTCCTGTTTCCCGAACGTCTTCACGTCTCTCGCAGCCTCAAGCGCAGTCTCCGGCCGGGCCACTTCACGGTCACGCTCGATACGTGTTTTGAGACCGTCGTGCAACAGTGCGCGGGACCACGGCCGCATTATCCGGAGGGCGGAACGTGGATCACCCCGCCCATGATCGAGGCGTACACGGCACTGCATCGGGAAGGCTACGCGCACTCGGTCGAAAGCTGGCGTGACGGTCGGCTAGTTGGTGGCTTGTACGGAGTCGCCATCGGTCGAGCTTTTTTTGCCGAATCCATGTTCACGAAGGTGGACGATGCATCGAAGGTCGCCCTGGTCTGTCTTATACGCCAACTCCAGGCGTGGAGTTTTCGCATAGTCGACTGCCAGCAATCTTCCCCGCACGTCCTGCGCTTGGGTGCTGAAGAAATCCCGCGCCGCTCCTATATCGAGCACGTCGCAGCGGCGGTCGCTGTTGCCGGCCGCCTGGGTCAATGGCAACTTGATTAGCCTCGTCGTTGGTTCCCGACCGTTGGCATGCCAGTGGGTTCGGGGACGCACCGGTGGATTGACGAATATCACTTAGAGGATCACACTGCCGCCGTCAGAACGCTGGACCATTAACCACCTTAAACAAGGGGGATTATGCACCGGCCAAACTGCCTCATCAATGCGATAGCGCTTCTCACGCTGTTCGTTGCGAGTGGCTGCGGTCTTCACTTCTCAAAAGAGGCGCGTTACCTGTCATCAGCAACAGATCAGGCGACAGAGGAGCAGGTTCGAGAGCGGTTAGGTGCCCCTTTGAAGATGTCCACTAATCAAAGCGGAAACGATGTCTGGATGTATCAAGTCCGGGAAGGTGTACGTGAAGGCAATGATTCCTACGTGGCCCCAACCGTGCAGTGGTGCGACGACTATACCTTGACCTTCGATGGGAAAGGCATCCTCCGCCATTGGGGGAGCCGATCGCAGAAATGCATAGACGCTGCGCCGCAGAGCACAGGTCAACCCGCGGGCAGTTAAATAGTCTGCGCGTTACACCTGAACGGTAGTCTTTTCGTAGCCGCATCTTCAGAGCTTTCCCATTCTCGCCAATTCTGCGAAATAGTGCGAAAACGCCTTCATGCCTCCCGAAGCCTGGCCCCAATCGAAATATTCGTTGGGGGCGTGATAGCCGTGCTCGGGCAGGCTCAGGCCGAGAAAAAGAATCGGCACCTTCCAG
>DATELB010000052.1:0-16134 GCA_035277085.1 Nitrospira sp.
TCCTCGGCGAGGGCCCACCAGGCAAGATGGCCTGCAGGAGCCGACACGACTTGGTCGGGAACGCAAGCGGCCAACCTGAACCCGTACGGTGCTGTCAGCCGCAACAATTGGTCCGGCGAGTAGCCGTACAGATAGGGAAACGTCAACAGATTGTTGCAGGCCATTGCGACGTCCAGCGGGCGCCAGAGCGTCCGGGGGAAGCGGGCACGGAGCCGCATCATCCACGCAAAGCAGGCACCGTTCGGCACCCGTATGACGAGCACACCTCCATTCCGCAACAAGCCGACCGCCTGTTCCAACAGCGGCCGCGGATCCGGGAGCTGGTCGAATGTGTTCCAGACCACAATGGCGTCGAAGGAGCCCGGAGGGAAGTGCGCATCTTCGACTGTGCCTTCGAAGATCGGCAGTCCGCGTTCGCGGCAGAATGCCGCAACGTCCCGGCCGGGATCGACTCCGACCATGTCCCAGCCCTGCTTCAGGCCCTCCAGCAGGAACCCCCCGACGAAGCTTCCGACCTCCAGGACCCTAGGTCGTCGTGTCGAGTTGGCCAGATATTTTTCGACGAGCGGCACCTTGGTATGAGCCCACGCCTGCTGTGTCTGCAGTTCTGCGCGGAGGTATCGCTCGTCGTAATGCTCGGTCTGGTACGCCTCGCTGACAGCCCGTGCCGCCGGGCGAGGATTTCGATAGAGTAGGCCGCATCCCTCGCAGGCGACGACGGCGGTGGCGTAATCCTGGGTAAAGTTGACGCGATCGGTTGCCGTTGCCGCATCCTGCTTCGACCATCGGCTTCGATAGAACGATCTCAAAAATGCGTGCTGGGCGGCGATATCCCGCTCGGAGCACACAAGGCGGCCTCGCCGGGAGCCGCAAAGCCGGCATCCGACAGACACCCGCGGCTGGCGTTCAAGATCCAGCGCCCTGCTCCCTGCCTGTCCCACGCGTGCTCCCATGGCTCGACTCATTCGCGGATCCGAATTCAGTCTAGGAGTGGGACCCTTGGCTGCCAACTCGGTGGAACCCAAGAACAGACGGAGCGGCGCATAACGTATCCGCAAATGTCCTACGGAAAAATTTTACATGTGGAATTCCGTGAACTAGGGTACTGCCTAGTATGTTCCCCTGACACTTGGGCGTAGCGTCCTCATGGGTTCACCCCTACAGAGGAGGAGAACATGAAGCAAATGCCGACCGTTTCTTCTTCCTTCCCACCGGAATATGCCAGCATGCCGCCGGACATCACCGGAAAGATCGTTCAGATGGTGAAGCGCAGGCAGGCCTGCGACATGGAAGACTTGTTGGAAGCCTGCTCGTCGTACACGTGGAACCAAGTGTTCCTCGAGGTCGACCGTTTGAGCAGGACGGGCGAACTGCGCCTATTTTCGAAGCGCGCCGGTGTCTACACGGTGACGCTTCCCGCTGCCTGACCCTTGGTAGTGTGCGACGTCAACGAGAGTGATGCGACGGCAGCCTCTTTTGCGGCGCACGGTTGGTCCGTTCATAGCGCATGATCGCTTCAGGCAAATGTTGCGCAATCTGCTCCATTCGACGCCCGTAAGTCAGGTGCTCGTACAGTTTGTCACGTTCCTGCCTCTCCAGCCTCATCCGTTCCCAGAGCCGTAGCAGTTCGCGTGGATCGTAGCCGGCATCCGCCATGAGGTTGAGGCCTGCGCCGTCCGCATCGAGTTCATCCTGAAATGTGAAAATCGGCGGCGACTGATCGTGAGTGCCGAGACAAGGCGCAGGCGGAGCTGCGTCGCTTGCGAGCGCATGCACGATCTCATGGCCGAGCAAGGCCGCCAGTCCGGCTTCCGTCTCCGCGAGCCGGAAGGTGCCTGCGTACACCACAATGACGCCGTCAGGCAGCACATAGGCTCCCCGCGCCGGACGATCATAGACGGCGATGGTCCAGCACAAGGCACGTCCGCGCGGTGCATATGCCGATTGCCTCGCCGCGGCGATGAGCCGAGACGACACGCGCATGACGGGATCGACAAAGAGGGGGTCTTCAGTGACACCGGCTTTTTTCAGAATGCTGATCGCCGCCGGCGGGTGCACGACCTGTTCTTTGGCGCAGCTGTGGCTCACGACCATGGCTGCGAGCACCCATACGACGGAACGGCGCATGTCACTACCCTAAGGCCAATTTCGCAGGGCCCAAAACTCGGGGATCGCCTAGTAGAGGATCCCCCAAGCATACGGTTTAGTGACAGAAGGCCCTTCAATGTGGTGAGCGAAAGGACGTATGCGCGGCAAACTCGTGTTTGGAAGCCATCTACGGCGGATGTTGTGCACGAGTCTGTTGCTCGCCGTAACGGCGGCCATCACGGCGCCGTCCTCAGGTCAATCGGAGAACACGGTCGCGCTCGAGCAGCTGCCCGCTCAGCACGAGGTGTCCGGGACGCTTGCCAAGTTGGACGTCGCGGCGGGGAAGGGCATGTTGATGACCGATCTTCAGAAGCCGATTTTTTTTCGTCTCGATCGGCCGGAATTGTTCGAACGTTTGTCAGTGGGCGATCGCGTCACGATGCAACTCGATGACGAGGGGCGGGTACTGAAAGTCATTGAAACACTCCCGGCGGAAGTGCACGAGCCTCCGCCGCCAGCGAAATAGGAGCCCGCGTGCAACGGCTGACACTGGCCGTGGTCAGCGCGTTGATGGCGTGTTCGCTGGCCTCCTGCACCGTTCCGCGCGAAGTCACGAGAACCGCCCGCAGCGCCATCGAACAATTGCTTCTTGCCGAAGCCCTTAACCGCAGCTTGCTCAACGTCGCCTTGCCGGTTCCGGTCGATCAATCCCTATATATGGAAGTGACCGGCCTTCAACTGGGTTATCTGTCGCCGATCGTCTCCGCCCCGACCGTCTCTTCCAGTGGTGAAACGAATACCATGCCTTCGTCGACGAGCGCCTATTTCTCGCCGGCGGGGGATCTGGCGTTCGTCAAGGATGCTGTTGCGGCGCATCTGGGCGTACTGGGTTACCGCATTGCGAAGCAGGAACACGACGCGTCCTATCTCGTCCGTGTGAAGGTGCAATCGTTCGGCACCAGCCAATCGACGTCATTTTTCGGCATGCCGCCGGTTCAAAGTGTGCTCATTCCCTTTTCGCTGCCGCAGTTGACGATCTATCAAAACCTCGCGCAGGACGGCTACGTACGCTATGCAGTCGACGTCATTGAACGGGCGTCAGGCCGCCTGTCCTATTCCACGGCGTGGCACAGCCACCGCACCTACCACGACCAGTACACGATCTTGTTTTTCTTCACCTTCAGGGTGACCGACCTCGAAGATGCGCCATGACAAGGGTCTTTCACGGTGGAATCCCCATGAACTGATTCGTTACACTGTGCGCTATTGAGCTGTCTGCCTGACTAGGGGACTCCCTAGTAGGCAGAAAGGGCGGGGCAGCCATACTGTGCTCGCCTGTCACTTGTCATTCGTGTTCCAGGTGGGCTCCCACATTCGGAGGGAATGACCTGTCGGGACGACGAATCTCCCCATGACATAAGCGCTTCAACCGGATACTACGGATCAGAAAAGGGGCATCTATGACCGCAGAGATGGCGACGATTCTCAATGTCGACGACCAGGAACCCGGCCGGTACGCGAGGCGCCGCATGTTGGAACGCGCCGGCTACCGAGTCATTGATGCGACATGCGGGGCGGATGCCTGGCGCGTGCTCGAAGATGCGCGTCCGCAGCTCGTATTGATGGATGTGAATTTGCCGGATATCAGCGGCTTCGATCTGTGCCGGCGCATTAAAAACCGGCCCGAACTTACGGACATTATGGTTCTGCACGTGTCCGCAAGCAGGGTGACCGGAACGGATCGGGCGGTGGGGTTGGAGGTCGGATCGGACGGCTACCTCATTGAGCCCATCGATGAAAAAGAATTATTGGCGGCCGTCCGGTCGCTCCTACGCTTGCGCGAACGGCAACAGGAGAACGAAGGCTTGCTGGCGCGCCTGCGGCGCAGCGAGGAACTGTTTCGCGGCCTCTTCGAACAGGCCGCCGTCGGCATGTGCGTGGTCGGATCGGACGGACGTCTGCTTCGGGTCAATGACAAATTGTGCAGCATCACGGGACGCGCCGAGCACGATCTCATGAAACAGGAGCTCCGAGACCTCACGCATCCCGACGATCGAGCCGAACACGAAAGCCAGGTCGGGACGCTGCTGCTCGGCGGCATTTCGGAGGTCTCTCTCGAACAACGGCTGATGCGTTCGGATGGCGATACGATATGGGTGATGGTCACGTTGTCGATCCAATGGGACGCAGGAGGCCGCATTCAATCGTTGATCGGCGTCATCGAAGACATCGACGCGCGAAAGCGGGCGGAACTCGAACTGAGGACCCACACAGCCCGCCAACAGTTATTGAGCAAAACCATGGATCAACTGCTGCGTGTCGACGACCCGGCCGACGTGATTCAAGACATCTTTGCGTCATTGCGGACCAGCGTCGGGCTCGACAGCTTTCTGGATTACGATGTGACTCCCGACAACAACGGGATCCGCATGGTGTCCTGGGCCGGAATTCCCGACGACGCGCTCGAGCCCTTGATGGTGCTCAAGTTCGGCGAAGCGCTGTGTGGAACGTCGGCCGTGGCGCGGAAACCTGTGATCGTCGATCGCTTGCAGTCGTCAAATGATCCCAAGGCTGCGCGGATGCAGGCCGTGGGCTCCACGGCCTATGCCTGTTTTCCATTGATCGTCGGTGAGCGGCTTCTCGGCACGCTCGCCTTCGCGAGCAGCAGCCGGCAGTCGTTCGATCCTGATGATCTCGAACTGTTGGAAGCCGTTTCGAATTACGTCGCGATGGCCAAAGAGCGCCGCCGGCTGCTTCACGAGACGCGGCAACGGGCCGAGCAGGTGGCGGAACAGGAGGAGCGCCTGCGGTTTGCCACGGACGGTGCCGGCATGGGCACGTGGGACGTGGACCTCCGCACGGGTCGTGTCGTGTGGAACCGGCAGAACGCCCTGCTGCTGGGGTACGACTCGAACACCGTGCAAGCCTCGACCAAGCACTGGTGGGCGATCGTGCATGAAGACGACCGACCGAGCGTGCGTCAGGCCCTGAAAAACGCCCGCAACAGCGGGACGCTGTACCAGGCGGAGCACCGCATCCGCCGGGCGGATACGGGCGAACTCCGGTGGCTCGCACCGTACGGCCGCATCCATTATAACGGCGCAGGACGCGCGACGCGCTTCGTCGGGGTCACGTTCGATATTACCGAGCGCAAGCATGCAGAGATGCAGCGGCAGGAGTGGACGAAGGAACTCGAACGGCGCGTCAACGAGCGCACGAAAGAACTCGTGCGAACCCACGATCGTCTCCGCGGCCTGGCGCAGGACCTGACGCTTACGGAGCAGCGCGAGCGCCAGCGTATTGCCGGGGAGCTGCACGACTATCTCGCTCAAATGCTCGTCGTCACCCGGCTGAAGATGAATCATGCGTCCCAGATGATCACTCCGCATGCCGCCTGTAACGTGCTGCAAGAGGCGGATCAATTGATCGATCAAAGTCTCACGTACACCCGCACAGTCGTCGCCGAACTCATGCCGCCGACGCTGCGGCAGTTCGGATTAGCCGCCGGCTTACGGTGGCTGGGCGAGCGCATGGAGCAGCAGGGGCTCGTCGTCCATGTGGACGTCCCGGCGGTCACGCCGCCGTTATCGGAAGACCATACGACGATGCTGTTTCAGTGCGTCCGTGAGCTGCTCTTCAACGTGCTGAAGCATTCGGGCACCGACCGCGCATCAGTCACGATGACGGAGGACGGACAGGGCAAGCTCGAGATCGTGGTACACGACGACGGCGTCGGCTGCGACCCTGTTGCCATTCGGGAATCACGGGCGGACACGTTCGGCCTCTTCAGCATCCGCGAGCGGATGGAGGCGATCGACGGGTGGATGGAATTGCAGTCACACCCGGGCGCCGGGACAACGGTCACGCTTGGCGTGACGGTGGGGGCGGACAGGTCCGATGTTCAGGGCGGCGACTCCGGCGACCAGTCGGCAGTGGTCGCACAGCCGGCCGGCACCGTGCCGGTCAACGCTCAACCGGCGGTCGTTTCACGGCCCGTGCGCGTGTTGCTGGTCGATGATCATGCGATGGTCCGTCAGGGTTTGCGCAGCATCCTGGACGGCTACCCGAACCTGGACATCATTGCCGAGGCCGGGGACGGAGAAGAGGCGATCACGCTGGCGCGGCTGCTCAAGCCCGATTTGATCGTCATGGACGTCAACATGCCGCGGCTGGACGGGATTGAAGCGACGAGAAGGATTCGAGAGGAATTGCCAAGCACTCATGTGGTCGGCCTGTCGGTCAACGAGGCGGAACACATCGTCAAATCGATGAGAGCGGCCGGCGCCTCGGCGTTTCTCACGAAGGAGAGCGCGGCCGACCACTTGTACGAGACGATCGGGGCGGTGACACGAAAGACCAATGTCGAATGTTCAATGGACGCATCAATCCGCTGAGGCCGCATTGAACGTTCCACGTTCGCAATGGCTCTTTCGATGCCCGACTCTACGCTGACATACCAGGAGCTCCTCCGGGAGAACGCCTCGCTGAAAGAGCAGCTGGCGGAGCGGGAGGCGAGCGCCGAACGAGGCCGCCGGACGGATGAACAGGCTCGGCTCGGCGAGCGACTGCGGCGCGTCGCAGCGGAAGCCGCGCTGCGCGAGAGCGAAGCGCGGTATCGGACGCTGGCCGATACGATGCCGCAGGTCGTCTTCATCGCCACCGCGTCGGGATTCGTCGAATACGTCAACCGGCCTGGCCTCGAGTACATGGGGCTCCGGCTCGACGAGGCAATCGGCTTCGGTTGGCTCGGTGCGATCCATCCGGAAGACCGCCAGCTCGTCGCCGACCGCTGGCTCGAATGCCTGAAAATCGGCAAGACCTACGAGTTCGAACACCGTCTTCTTCGCGCCGACGGCCAGTACCGGTGGCAGCTTGCCCGTGCCGTTCCCATCGGCGGAGAAACCGGCGCGATCGTGCGCTGGATCGGCACCTCCACCGACATTCACGACCACAGACAGGTTGAGGAAGATCTCCGCGAAAGCCGCACGGAAGCGGAGCGCCAGGCGGAAGAACTTGACCGTCTTTACCAGACTAGCCCGGCGGGTCTCGCGTTCATCGATCCGGACCTGCGCTTTGTCCGCATCAATCAGACGCTCGCGAACATCAACGGGTTTCCAGTCGAGGCGTACATCGGCCGGAGCCTGCGGGAGATGCTGTCGCCGGCATTGGCCGATCGTTTAGAGCCCGTGCTGCGCCGGGTCGTCGACGAAGGCGAAGCAGCGATGAACGTGGAAATGGACGGCGAGCCTCCCGCTGATCCCGGGAATGTCCGCCACTGGCTCGCCAATTACTATCCGCTCAAGCGCCGCGACGGGACGGTGCTCGGCGTCAACGTCGTGGTGCAGGACATCACGGAGCGCAAGCGAACGGAGGACGCTCTCCAACGCTCCCATGCGTTCATCCGCCAGATCATCGACGCCGATCCGAATCTCATCTTCGTGAAGGACACCGACGGTCGCTTTACGCTCGTCAATCAGGCGATGGCCGACTGCTACGGCACGACGGTGGATGCATTGCTCGGAAAGAGCGACGCCGAATTCAACTGCGATGCGGATGACATCGCGCATTTTCAGGGCACAGACCAGGAGGTCATCGATGGCCTCCGTGACCTCTTCATTCCCGAAGAAGTCATCACCGACGCCTCGGGTTGCGCACGTTGGCTACAGACGGTCAAACGTCCGATTCTCAACGAACAGCAAAAGGCGACGCACGTCCTCGCCGTCGCCACGGACATTACTCAGCGACGCCTGGCGGAGGAGGCCTTGCGCCGGAGCGAGGAATTGCTGCGCCTGGTCACTGACAGCTCTCCGATCGCCATGGCCTATTGCGACGCGGAATGCAGGCTGCGATACGTCAACCGCGCCTATGTCGACCGGTTCGGGCTCGCGCCCGACGACGTGCTGGGCAAAACGCTGCAGGAGGTGGTCGGCAGCAGAGCCTATGAGACGATTCGCAGCTATGTCGAGGCGGCACTATCGGGCGTCCGCGCCGACTTCGAGACCGCGGTGCCCTACGAACGGATCGGTACGCGGTATATGCGGTGCGCCTATGTGCCGCGCACCGATCGGAGAGGCCGGACGGTCGGCTTCACCAAGGTTATGGCCGACATCACCGATCGAAGGAGAATGGAAGAGGCCCTGAGGGAGGGCGAAGAACGGCTGCGTCTGGCACTTGAAGCCGGCCAGATGGGAGCCTGGGACGTGGATTTGGCCACCGACCACGCACGCTGGGACCGGAAGGAGTTCAGCTTGCTGGGGTTGTCTGAAGGGAGCATTACACCGTCGGCCGACGAGTTTTACCGAAGGGTCCATCCGGAGGACTTGGCCTCGGTGGAGGAGTCGGTGAGAAGAGCGGTCCAGGAAACCGGCGCTCTCGAGCACGAATTTCGTGTGCTGAGGCCGGACGGTGAGGTACGGTGGCTTGCCGCCAAGGGCCGAGTCATGAACGATCGGCAGGGAAGGCCGGTCCGGATGGTCGGCGTGAACTTTGACGTCACCGACCGGAAGCGGACGGAGGAACGGCTGCGTTCGTTCACCCAGGAATTGGAAACCCGCGTCGCGGAGCGGACGCACGAATTGACGCTGCTGCATGGAAGGCTACGCGCATTGTCGACGGAGTTGAACCTCACCGAGCAACGGGAGCGCAAGCGGCTTGCTACGGATCTACACGACTACTTGACCCAACTGCTGGCGCTCGTCTGCATGAAGCTTGGGCAAATTAAACGCTTGACGCCTCAGACGGCTCAGGCGGAAATCGCGCAGACCGAAGGCATCGTGAACGAAGCCTTGATTTACACGCGGACTCTTGTCGCACAGCTTAGTCCCCCGGTGCTGCATGAGTTCGGGCTTCCCGTGGCGCTCAGGTGGCTCGCCGAGCAAATGATCCGGCAGGAGCTCTCCGTGGAGGTGCGGCAACTGGTCCCCGACCGCCTGCCGCTGCCCGAGGATCAGGCCGTGCTTTTGTTTCAATCGGTGCGGGAGCTGTTGATCAACGTCAGGAAGCACGCCGGGACACATGAGGCTGTGATGACGATCGAGCAAGAGCGGGACGACCTGCGCATCACCGTTCGCGACGAAGGGGCTGGTGTGGATCTCACAGGCGCCACTGCTACGAACCAGCCCTCGGCCACGTCTTCAAAGTTCGGTCTCTTCAGCATTCGCGAGCGGATGCTCGCGATCGGCGGCCGGTTGGAAATTGAGTCTTCGCCAGGCCTGGGAATGGTATCGCGGCTCATTCTCCCCTTGAGAACTTCGGTGGTCGAGGAACGCAGTGAACGGCTCGAGGGTACGCCGGACCGGACATCCAAGCCGCAGGGTGTCGACGAAGAGGCGCGCATTCGCGTGCTGCTGGTCGATGACCATCCAATGATTCGCGAGGGCTTGCGTGGCTTGTTATATGTACACGAAGATCTCGCCGTGGTGGGCGAAGCGTGCGACGGAGAGCAGGCCCTGGTTCTCACCGACAAGCTCAGACCGGATTGCGTCATTATGGATGTGAACATGCCCCGGATGGACGGCATCGAGGCAACCCGCCGCCTCAAAGCCGCGTTTTCCGGAACCGCTGTCATCGGGCTTTCCGTGAATGCCTCACGGGAAGTTGAAGTCGCGATGCGCCGCGCCGGCGTCGACCACTTCCTCTCCAAAGAAGCGCCCATCGACCAGATCTATCAGACAATCCTCGCAGCTGCCCGGAAAGCCGCAGGCGCCTAGGGCACGTGCCGTGGAAACCGCACGAATCGTCTGGTATCCCCAGGCTTGAGCGGGCGCGTCCGCCGTCGTTCAAGCACGAGCGCCTCGGTCGGCTCCGTTCCTGATGACGATGACCGGGCGATTACCGTGCGGCGGATTCTGCGGGTTGAGGAGGCCTCTCGGGCTGGGCTTCCGCCCGTTGCTGAGCCTCGCGCTGTTTTTGCTCCTCTTTTGCGATCGAGGCGCTGCGCAAAATCATGAGGGTCTTGGCTTGGCCATTGGGAAAAATCCAGGCGTCGACCCGGTCGCCGGGTTGCAGTTGGCCGAATTTTTCGGTTTCCGTCCCGACGTGGATGTGCGCCTCCTTGCCATTCTCATCTTTGACGACGAACTCCTCGCCGTTTATCGAGATGATATCGACCACGAAATGCTTCGCTTCTTGCATCGCGGCATCGGCGGTCGAGTGGGAGAACAAAGTCCAAACGCCCAAGACGAGAGTTGGTAACCACATCATAAGAGAGCTCCTCCCATGGCAATGCTCGCGACACTTGCGTGTCACGAGCATGCCGTTGAGGGGTGACAAAAATCAGGTCACGCTTTGTTCGGTTATGTCACGGGAGGACGTCGCCCCATGACGAAACTGACTGCGGCGAAAATCAAAAAGACCACGAACAGGACATACGCGATCTGCGTGGCCGTCCCGGCGATTCCGGACAACCCGAGCAATCCGGCAATGATCGCGACGACCAAGAATGTGACAGCCCAGCTGAGCATAGCGGACTCCTTTCGTCAGGAAAGGTGGAAGCGCACGGCACAGAGAAGCCTCATGGCATCTCTCATATCTCAGATCTCATTTCTCGGAGCTGCTCGAAATATTTCACCTCTGAGATCTGAAAATCGCATCACTGATAGACCCTCGTCTCCTGTGTCGTTTTCAGACGTCTCTCAATCTCGTCCGCCTCGCCTTCGCGATTGGTGTTGCGAAGAATCGCCGCCAGCACTTCGAGGGTCGAGACCAGTTGCGGATCTCCAGGACGCACCCGGCTTTCTTCGAGGATAGCCAGGGATTTGTGGATCAACCGTTCGGCTTCACCCATCTGTCCTTGAATCGCATAGAAGCTCGAAAGAGTTTTCAGCGACAACGCCGTCCGCGTATGTTTACCGCCGTATTCCTTGAGGTTGATCGCCAACGAGCGTTTGAGCAGCGGTTCAGCTTCCCGATAGCGCTCCTGGGTGGCGTACAAAATGCCAAGATTTTGGATTGTGGCGCCCACGCCGGGATGGTCCGCGCCTAGCCCTTTTTCGCCGATCGCGAGGGCGCGGCTGAAGAGCAGTTCGGCTTCCAGCGGTCGTCCCGAGTTCGCATAGACCACTGCCAGGTCGTTGGCAGCGTCCGCGACCCGGAGGTCCTCCAGTCCGTACTTTTCGGCTTGCTCCAGGGCGGCGGTGAGCAACCGCTCGGCATCACCGAATCGGCCTTCATGCAGCGCTTGCAGGCCGCCCTGGCGCCAGGTGTTCCATAACGTGTCTTGAGCGAACGCCAAACCTGGCCATGCAAGCGCCGCGACCATTACGAGTGGCATCCATTTCCGTATCAGGGTCATGAGAGCACTCCTCTCAGGCGTTCGTCCGCTCCTCCGCCGCTCGGGCTAGCGCGAGTTGGTCCCGAATCGCCATTTCCATGAGACAGGGATCACAGTACCCATCGATGATGTCGTATTGTTCGGATGCCAACTGTCCGCAAGCCATGAAGGTCGTCGGATCGATCCATTGGTCCAACTCCGTGCCCAGGTCAGAATTCAGCGGCTGAACCCGCCAGCAGGCCGCGCACATAAGAATGGCCTTGAGGTCTTCCATATTTATTCACGGTACACTGCGGTATCTGAGCCACTAACTAGGGCCTCTCCCAGAAATCGCGGGCAGGACACCCCAGCAAAGTTGAGCTGCTGGAGCCGACGATGCCAGCCCCGCTTGTCCCAAGAAGGTTTACAAGTCTGCAGAGATGGGAGGGTTTTTCTCCTGGAGAACGCCGCGATGCGTCAAAAGTACAGATGCACCCCGATGCCGTACCACGATGCATGTTGGGTATAGAATTGTCCGTCGGGAGACGGGCCTACATAGTATTCTCCCAACAGTTGAACCTTCCGGTCCCCGATACGGGCATTTTCGAACTGGACGCCGGCCATTATGGATTGTCCCACCTGCCAGCTTGTCCGCTCGTTGCACTGAAAATCGGCATAAGCCACCGGCCGCAGCCGGCCGCCAAGAAACGTCCTGCTGCTGACCAGTTCGATGCCCCATTGAGTCGTGCCCCGCCCGAGGTCCTCGGGAAAACGGTGCACGATGTATCCGCCTCCGCCATACACTCTCAGCCACGCGAACACCTGGTAGGACAGTTTGACGTCGACTTCTTCATAGCTGAGGTTGATCCGAGTCACTCCCGGATTATTCAAAAGGAACTCATCACCCAAGTGCGAACTCTGATGCTCGATTCTGATAAATCCGGTTAATGGGCCGTTCCGATAGCTGGTCAAGAGCCCGACCCGGTAATCCGCATTGACGAGGTCGATGGACTGGGCGCTGACGTCAAAGATGCTGAACACCCCGGCTTGGACGCCGAACTCCCATTCGCCGTCGAGAAACGCCTTGTTCCGATAAATGGCGAAGGTTTCACCGAAATTGGCCGCGAAGACTCCGTTGAGATTCAGGCCTTCCCTGAACTGCCGATAGACGCCGGCAAAATGCGGCCAGCGGGGATCGGCATGAAGCGGGGCAAACAAGGCGCCATGCGGGAGCCATTTGGGGCCTGCCGCCGGGATGGTCGTTTGGACGGCATCATCGGATGGGGGAGCAGCAGCAGGCGAATCCGCGCTGCGCACTTCGACGCGCGACACGCCCGGAATTTGTTGGAGCGCCGCGACTAGCTTGCCCCGGTCAATCGTCGCCAGTGATTTTGTCGTGACCACGACGACGCCGTCGTGGACTTCGACCTCAGCGTCGGTGACACCGAATTCATGCTGGACGATGCTTGTGGCGTATCCGGCGATAAACTCATCGGACGCAATGGCGGGAGCCGCCAGGCTCAGGAGCAGCGCGCTCAGCACCCATGCCACGATCATTCGCGCGGGAGCGCCCACTCTGACTCCTCACGTCTCGTGTTCATTGCCCGTGGCTCGACTAGGCACAAAAAAGCGGACCGAAAGCGGTGCCCCGGTCCGCTCGTTTGCGTCTCGTGAACTACTTGTTCAACCGGGCCATGCCGGTCTGGGCGTCCACATAGACAGTCTGACTTTTATTGTTGCGATCGATGACTTCAATCTTCCAGATCGTCCTGTCGCCGTCTTTGCCCAAGTCGGCTTCCGCCGCTTTTCCCGGCACGGCCTTAACCGCGCTCTTGATCGCTTCTTCCATGCTGATTTTGGCGCCGGCAATCAATTCTTTGTTTGTCTCGAACAGCGCCCACGCCGGACCGGCCGACAATGCCCCGACGATCATTGCGGACAGTAAGAGTCTCAACATGGTGACCTCCTTCGCTGCGTGGCATTATTTGACGGGTTCACGCTCCACTTGGTCTGGCTTGTTGCCCTGGAACCACTTGTCCGCCCAACCGGCTATGTCATCCTTTTGCTGTCCGTATCGTTCCTGCACCTTGCCGAGAAATTTGTCATAGTTCCCTTCGATCTGGGTCAGGTCGTCGTCCGTGAATTGCCCCCACTGCCGCTTCAACTCTCCTTTGAACTGTCCCCATTTGCCCTTAAACGTATCGGCGTTCATAACGTCTCCTTTCTCATGCCCTCAGCAGGGCGAAATTCACTCTATCGCGAGGCATCATGAGGCCGTGCTGGATGATTCCCTGGCGGTCACGGGAACATGCCCGAGGAATTGTGATGCCTGGCACGATACGCCTCCTCAGGGACGGCCATGGGGGAATCCACGTAAAGGCTTACGGATCGGGACGGCCGTCTCGATCTGCATCAACGCAAGCGAACGGCCCTTGAGATCGTAATGCTTGCCCTCCGTGACCAACGGCGCGTGGGCGGGAATCACGTCCTGCACGGTGTCCAGTACGAGCTGCCACTGCACGTTGGCCGGGGGAGTGGGAAGCGTGAACTGAATCGGCTCGTGATGAGCATTGATCAGCAACAAGAACGTGTCGTCGAGGATCGGATTTCCCAGATGGTCCTTTTCCTCGATTCGATCTCCCGCCAGCCGCACGCCGAGGCATCGGACATAGCCCTGCTTCCAGTCGTCCTCCGTCATCTCACGGCCGTCAGGCCGGAACCAGGACAGATCTTTGATCTCCGCGCCGTAAATGCTTCGGCCCTGAAAAAACTGCCGCCGGCGAAAGACGGGATGCGCCGAGCGCAACATGATCAGCGCGCTCGTAAAGGTGAAGAGCGCCTGTTCTTCGCTTGAAATGTCCCAGTTGAACCAGCTGACTTCGTTGTCTTGACAGTAGGCGTTGTTGTTGCCGCCCTGGCTGCGCCCGATCTCGTCCCCCCCGCAGATCATGGGCACCCCTTGGGACAGCAGCAAGGTGGCTAGCATGTTGCGTTGCTGGCGCGCGCGCAATTCCCGGATAGCCGGATCATCGGTCGGTCCTTCGGCTCCGCAGTTCCAACTTTGGTTGTCGTCCGATCCGTCCTTGTTGTCCTCCTGGTTCGCTTCGTTGTGCTTGTCGTTGTACGAGACCAGATCGCGCAGCGTGAAGCCGTCGTGGGCGACGACGAAGTTGATACTCGCGAACGGCTTGCGTCCGCTGCCTTCGTAGAGGTCGCTGCTGCCCGAGAGGCGATAGGCGAGTTCGCTGGCCTGGCCGCCATCGCCTTTCCAATAGCGCCGGATGGTGTCACGATACTTTCCGTTCCATTCGGCCCAGCCGGCAGGGAAGTTGCCGACCTGATAGCCGCCCTCGCCGATGTCCCAGGGTTCGGCGATGAGCTTGAGCTGCGAGAGGACGGGGTCCTGCTGGATGATGTCCAGAAAGCCGCCGAGCCGGTCCACGTCGTGCAACTCGCGAGCGAGCGCCGCAGCCAGATCGAAGCGGAAGCCGTCGACGTGCATTTCGAGCGCCCAGTACCGCAGGCTGTCCATGATGAGCTGCAGCGTCCTCTGATGCTGGACGTTCAGTGTGTTGCCCGTGCCGGTATAGTCCAGGTAGTAGCGCGGCTGATCAGGCACCAGGCGGTAGTACGCCGCGTTGTCGATGCCGCGAAACGAGAGGGTGGGACCCAGGTGGTTGCCCTCGGCCGTATGATTGTAGACGACATCGAGAATCACTTCGATGCCTGCGTTGTGCAGCGTCTTCACCATCGTTTTAAACTGATTCACAGCGTGCTCCGGATGAGTGGCGTAGCGGAGCTCCGGCGCAAAAAATCCGATCGTGTTGTATCCCCAGTAGTTGGTCAGGCCTTTGTCGACCAGGTGTTTGTCCGCCACGAAGGCATGCACCGGCAGCAACTCAATCGCCGTCACGCCGAGGCGTTGGAGATACTCGATCACCGGCCGGGTCGCCAAGCCGGCATACGTGCCGCGAAGGCCCTCCTGGATCAGAGGATGTCTCGCGGTGAAGCCGCGAACGTGCATTTCGTAAATGACCGTTTCGCTCCATGCACGCCGTAAAGGCTTGTCTTCTCCCCAGGTAAACGCCTGCTCCACGACCACCGATTTCGGCACGAGCGGGGCGTTGTTGCGCTCGTCGAATGAGAGATCCGCCTCGGGATCGCCGATGGTGTAGCCGAACATCGAATCAGACCAGCGCAGATCACCGTGGAACGCCTTGGCGTACGGATCGATCAAGAGCTTGTTCGGATTGAAGCGATGGCCGGCTTGCGGTTCATACGGCCCTGTGACGCGGTATCCGTACAGTTGTCCGGGGCGGGCTTCTGGCAGAAAGACGTGCCAGACCTGATTGGTCCGCTCTTCGATCCTGATGGCGTGCGTCTCCTTTTCCTGATCATGACGATCGAATAGACACAATTCCACCCCGGTGGCATTTTCAGAAAACAGCGCGAAGTTCACGCCTTCGCCATCCCAGGTCGCGCCCAAGGGATATGGGTGACCCGGCCGCGTCGTCACACGTGCCATAGCGTCGCTCCTTTATCGACTGACCGCTATCGACTGACCGCCGCATTCATTGCGCTGAGCCAATGAACCGGGCCGCCCCTCCTGTGTTTGCCCACACGCTCCCCCAGGCGAGCCTTGCCGCTATGACTTAGCGAGCAGACTCGCCAGGTCCTCCGCGTGTTCTTCTTCTTTGGCTGTCACTTCCTCCAACAGGCGCCGGGTCGTAGGATCGTCTCCGCCGATGTACTCAATCATCTGGCGATAGCTGTCGATGGCGATCCTTTCGGCCACG
>DATELB010000053.1:0-7789 GCA_035277085.1 Nitrospira sp.
GCTGCCGGAGCCTCACAAGGCCTTCATCTCATACGGCGGTCGCGAGGACATCGGACGGACCGACCCGGGAGCCGGTCGCATGAAGCGGCTTCAGGCCGCCCGCCCGCGGGGGCATGGCACGAACCCCGCTATGGCAAGCGACGCGCAGTCAGCTGTGAAATTGAATACGTGATCGATCAGGTGCGCCATCAAGGGAGGCTCCTCGACATGTCCCCGGGTGGATGGCACGCTCAAGGGGTGTCTCCTGTCCCGCGAGACACCGCCATGCAGGTCCTGATCCTCTGTTCAGAGTCCGGTCAATGCATCGTGATCGAGGAGGCCGTTGTCCGCTGGACCGATGGTGTGGAATTCGGCGTCGAAGTGACTCGCATCAGCCCCGAGTCGGCGGCCAGACTCAGCGACTATCTGATCAGGCAGTATCCGCCGGAAGCGCCGACGCCGGCATATGAGCTCTCGCCGTTTTCGTACAACTAAACGATCAGCGGAGAGACGTCGAATCCGGCACGCCGTCCAATGCTCACGCGGCGCGTCCGAAATGAAGCAGGCTGATCTCGGTCATCGCTGAGACGAGACGGTCGACGGCCTCGGTAACACAGGTGCTCGCCTTATGTGAGGGCCCTTTCCCTCCTGCCCAGATATCCGGAGGGTGATCGAGTTCGCGGATGTTTTTGCAAAATTGTGTGATCGATCGTTTCCAAAAGACGCCGTCGCTGCCTTCATCCAAAAAATGCTCCCGGTCCTCGGTAAATGGCCGGTCGAATTGCTTGGCCCGCATCTGCCACATCTGCTCCATCGCATCCTGCCGTTCCTGGCTAAACGCGAGGCCGGCGGCGCGTTCGTTCAACGCGGCAAAGAGACCGCCGATCACACGCTCGACTTCGGCGCCCGGAAACATTCCGACGCAAGTCTGTACGATGAGATATTTATGGAATAGAAAGACCTCAGCGCTGATACGCGCTTCATTGGCCGACGGATCATAGGCGCGCGCCAGTTCTTTTAGCGCCTCTCCCGAAGGCCCCTCTAGGCTCGACCCCAGCAGCGTCGCCAGTTGACGCCCGATTCCAAGATAATCCTTCGGCACGGCAGGCTGACTCATAGACTAGGTGGTTCCCTCCTCAAGCGGGTCGCTCCTGTCACACCATCGTGAGTTGAGCGTTTCCATCCTCTCATTCCCCTTCTGATTCCCCAAGACAAACCACGATTCCCACCCTCAGCCGTGCGAGAGCCTCACGCTGGGAATGATGCTGGCGGCGCTGGCGGCGGCCTGTTAGGATGGCAGGTCATTCTCGGAAGGAACGGTCGACGTGCCTCACCCTGATGCCTCCACATCGCCGTCGGATAGCCTCACCGTCGAGGGCGCCAGGCAAAACAACCTGAAAAACATTTCCCTGCGGATTCCCCATGACCGCGTCACGGCAATCACCGGCCTCTCTGGGTCAGGTAAGTCGTCACTGGCGTTCGATACCCTTTTTGCGGAGGGGCAATGGCGCTATATCGAGTCGCTCTCAACGTATGCGCGGATGTTCCTCGACAAGGTTGCGCGTCCGGACGTCGACCGGATTCTGAATGTCCGACCGGCAATTGCCATCGAACAAAAAAATCAGGTGAGAACGGCACGGTCAACAGTGGGGACGGCGACGGAAATCGCCGATTTGCTCCGACTGTTGTTTGCCAAAATCGGCAAACCCATGTGCCCGGACTGCCGCGAGGAAGCCCGTTCGTTTTACCCCGACACCGTAGCGGCGGATCTGCTCACGCGCTTCCCGAACGCCAGGGCGATGCTGTTGTTCTCTGTCGACCCGCCATCGGCACGAACGGAACCGGCCTTTGTGCAGTCGCTCGTGACCAAAGGCTTCACGAGAATCAGGGTCGGGACTGAGACCGTCAATCTCCACGAGGCGAGACTCCCCGCCTTTCATCGACAACCCTCGCTCGACGTGATCATCGACCGGCTCGTGCTGCGGGAAGACAATAGGTCCCGCCTTTGCGAGGCCGTCGAAACGGCATTCCGTGAGGGCGACGGCCGCTGTGCAGCGGATGTGATCGGTCATGGGCTGCAGACGTACCATGCCGGGTTTCGCTGCCAACGCTGCGGGCGTGCGTTCGCACCTCTCCGCCCAGTTTTGTTTTCATTCAATCATCCGCTGGGCGCCTGCCCGGAGTGCAAAGGGTTCGGCAACGTCCTCCGCTATGACGCAGAACTCGTGATTCCCGACCAGAATAAGTCGCTTGTCCAAGGCGCCATCGAGCCCTGGAGTAAAGCCGGAACCGACTGGTGGCAGAAACAGATGCTTCTCGCGATGAAGCAGAGGGCAGTCGACCTCACCATTCCTTACCGGCTGTTGCCTCAGGACGTCCAACGGCTGCTGTGGGAAGGCGACAAGTCGTTCGACGGCATCAATGACTTTTTTGAGTATCTTGAAGGCAAACGCTACAAACTCCACGTCCGCGTCCTTCTGAGCCGATACCGTACGCCGTTCGAATGCCCAAGCTGCCGGGGGAGCCGGTTGAAGCCGGATGCCCGGTTTGTGAAAGTGGCCGGCCTCGACATACAGCAAGTGACGGAGATGACGATCGAAGGCGCGATGAGTTGGCTGACCTCCCTGGCTCTGCGCCCGTATGAATATGGTGTGGCCGCGGACCTTCTCGGTCAGCTCAAGGCCAAGCTCGGATTCCTCGTGCGCGTCGGCCTCGGCTACCTCACACTGGGCCGACAGACGAAAACGTTGTCGGGCGGTGAAGCCCAACGCGTCTCCCTCGCGAACCAACTTGGCGCCCGTTTGGTCGGCACGCTGTATGTCCTCGATGAGCCAACGATCGGGCTCCATCCGCGCGACACCGAATTGTTGGGAGGAATTTTGAAGGACCTCGCCGCCGCGGGCAATACGGTGGTCGTCGTGGAACACGATCGTCAAATGATCGAATCGGCCGACTTCGTCGTCGAACTCGGACCGCAGTCGGGAGAGAAGGGAGGAGAAGTCATCTGCGCTGCTCCGGCCGCCGAATTCGTCCTGGACCGTCGGGCGATCACCGCGCGCTATTTGAGAGACGAGGAGCAGATTTCTGTGCCGCGCTCCCGCCGATCAGGCACCGGGAAAGTGCTCGTGATCGCCGGAGCCAGCGAGCACAACCTGAAGGACCTGGTGGTGCGGTTCCCGCTGGGCATGTTGATTTGCATCACCGGCGTGTCGGGTTCAGGCAAGAGCACGCTGGTTGAAGACACCCTTTACGCCGCACTGGCTCGTGCGTTTCGCGTCGAAAACCTTCCCATGGGCCGCTTCACTGCCATCAAGGGCATCGAGCATCTGAAGGGCGTCCGTTTGATCGATCAGCAGCCGATCGGGAGAACCCCCAGATCGAATCCCATGACATATCTCAAGGCTTTCGACGACATTCGGCAGCTGTTCGCCCGAGAGCGTGAGGCCTTGCGTCAGGGGTTCACCCCGGGCCACTTTTCATTCAACGCGGAGGGCGGCCGATGCGAGCGCTGCGAGGGCGCCGGCGTCGAAAAATTGGAGATGTATTTTTTCGAAGATCTGTATGCCCCATGCGAGCGCTGCGAGGGCCGACGGTTTAAACCGGAAATCCTGGCGGTCCGGCATCGGGGCAAGACGATCGCAGACGTGTTGAACATGACCGTCGAGGAAGCATTGGCATTTTTCTCCGGGACGCCGAGGCTGCAAGAACGTCTACACCTATTATCCTCCATCGGACTCGGCTATCTGCGCCTCGGGCAACCCGCCACAACCTTGTCGGGCGGCGAAGCGCAACGGCTGAAGATCGCGGCGGAACTGAAGGATCCAGGTGCCAGAGGCCTCCTCTATATCATGGACGAGCCTACCACCGGCCTGCACATGGATGATGTGAAGAGACTGCTTGCCGTGCTTCAGAAGTTGGTACAGGCGGGCAATACGCTCGTCGTCGTTGAACACAATCTCGACGTCATTAAGTCGGCCGATTGGGTCATCGATCTCGGACCGGAAGGAGGAGACGCGGGAGGCCAAATCGTCGCTGAAGGGCGTCCGGAGCAGGTAATGAGGAATGCCGCTTCCATGACAGGCCGTTGCCTCGCCCGCGTCCTGGCGCCGGTCGGCGTTCAATAACTCACTCGGCCTGGGGCGGCAAGTCGCCCGAAGAGCGCTCAACCGACAGTTTCTTGTGCAGATACTTTTTGCTGAATGTCGTGATGGCAAAGGCGAGTCCGATGGCGACCGGCACAAAAGCGGCTGAGACGAGATTGGCATTGCCCAGCCATCCCATTTCCTGCAGCCCTTTGAAGAGATAGGCCCCCAGGCCCGCGACATAGTAGGCGATCACAATCACCGACAGTCCCTCAACGGTATGTTGAAGAAGCACCTGGCTCTTCGTCGTTTTATCGACGCTCTGCAGAAGGGCGAGGTTCTGTCCCTCCAAAATCAAATCCACTCTGGCGCGGATGATCGAGATGATCCCCTCGAAGCCGGCCCGTAGCGTATCGATGCGTCTGAGGAGTTGCTGATAGCCTTCAGCGACTCCCGTGATGCCGCTCAACACGTAGTCGGAGACTGGCCGGTATGAATCCAGCGGCTTCTCGGTCAACGCGGCCAGCGTCGTGTGGACGATCTTGTCATACGGGACCGACGCCGAGAGCTCAAAATGGAGTTTGCCGGCGATTCGGTTGGTCTTCAAAAGATCCTGCGTCAGACTGTTGAGCCAGCGTTGCAGCGTCTGGGAATCAGCGTGGGCGATGTGCCCGCTGATGATTTCACGCTGCTTGAGGTGCACCTGCTCGAATTTATACACCTGGTCGATGGCCGCTGAAAATAGCGGCTTCTGCATGAGCAACAGATGGTAATAGGTCTCGATCCTGACGATGGCATCGACGATTTCCTTCAAGCGGGAAGCCTGAACATGCGAGGGACCGAGCGTGACCCAATACCGCTCTCGATCGAACTCATCAGGAGTAAAGCTCGTGACGACGCTCGTGTGCTCGTCGAGGATACGGCTGCCGTATAACACCGGTCCAGGCAGCATTGATCTGATGCGGTCGCCTGGCGGGAGAGGGTCGGACGACATGAGGATGTCCAGACGACACACTTCCGTTCCAAGCGGTTGCAGAGGAAACTTGTAATCGGGAAAAGTCAGCGGGCCGAAGGCGACGGCGGCATTGGGCAAGTGCCAAATCTGGTAATTATAATATTCCGTGTGAGCCTGCCAGATAATGATCAACCGCTCACCGTTGGCGGCATCCTTCATCCCGTACCCAAATGTCTCGCGCAGCACGATGCCCTCTCGAGGGATGCCGAACGTCGTGAGACAGGACTGAAACTCTTCGCGACTCGTTTTCCGCTGTGCGGGCGGGTCGGCCATTCGGAAGGCTTTGTAATGCACGTGGGCGGGCGCTCGCAGTCGATCGGCAAGCGGCACATGAGGCCGTTCGTGCAATGTTTTGATCAAGGCGTCGGTGCCTGATTCCTTCGGATGCTGACTCGTACGCTCCATGCTTCCGTCCTCGCTACAATCCTGGCCGTTTCTCGGCCGTCACAAACAACTCCATCGGCTGGTTGGCGCGGCGAACATCCAATTGCAGCGTCTCTCCGGCTTCCACCCGACACAGCCGTTTTGCGTCACGGTCGGTCATGGCCGCCCCGAGTGAGTTGCGATTGCAAGCCACGATGCGATCGCCCACCTTCAGTCCCGCCTTCTCGGCCGGAAGTCCGCTTCGAAGCTCCCGCACGGTGTAGAAACGCAATCCCTGCTCTTCCTGCAGTTCCCAGTTCACGCCGATGCGGCCGGACCCCAGGAGGCCGGTCTGAGCCCCGAAGCGGGCGATGATGCGATGTGCGATGAGGCGGGCGGAGCCTTCGGGATCGTCACTTGTAAAATCCGCCAGGTGACCTTGCCCGTTGAACAGCAATTGCCCGGTTTCGACATCGATCATCCGTAAGGAAAGCGAGACCTTGTTGCTTCGCCCCTGCTCCTGTCGTTCCCATTGCTCGACGCCACCGACAATGATGGCCTGTGCGCCGACCAGTCTTCCCACTTTCAGGACGTTGGCATCGTCTGCGTGCGTAAGCTGAATCAGCTGCTCCTTGAGCACTTCATCGAGCTTGGCCCGCTCAACCATATTGATGTCCAGATCGAGCAGCAGCGTCGTCACGATGCCGGCCACCCGCGATCCGGAACCAGGGCCCTGAGGCGCATCCTCGAACAACATCACCGCCATGGTCTTGTAATGATCGATGCTGTGACGGTTGATCGGCCCCAGCCCCGTTACGACCGGTTCCGGTCGTCCGGTACCGGACATGCCGCCCGGTTGGTAGCCGGCCGTCTCGCAGGCTCTCCGCCGTTGCAAAATGGCGGCCGGCGTGCCCCAGGCGCAAAGCTCATCGTTGATGAGCACCACATGATGCGGGTATTCCCGCTGATGCTCCATCGCCACGTTCGTAAACGGGTAGATGATGCAGCCCCCCACCCACACGGAAATAGGACAGAGGCCCAGTTCGTACAGCCATTGCCGGCGTGCGGTGAGGGAATATTCCCAGACGAGGGTCCGGCCGTCGTCCCGCAGGACTCGGTCCGGGCCCCCGATCTCATCGATGACGGCCGCTTTCGTCATCGGGACCGAGAGTTTGTCCAGCTTCGATTCCGATTTGACGATGGTATATGCGACGCCGCAGCCGGCGCTCAGTGCTGGAAGAACGAGAAGGGCGAGGGTGAGAGAGCGGGACAGGCAACGGAACCAGGACTCGCCGGATGGTTCTGACATCGCGTCGAGGGTACCACCGGGGCGGCCGCCGCCGCAAGCAACGCTAAGATGGAAGAGAGCTAATTCAGTGAGGGATCGAAAGGCATCTCGGAGTAGAGGCGAAAGTCGTCGCCCAAGGTGCTGACGATTTCTCCCCAGATGCGCGTCGGATCTTTTTCGAAGACCATCGCGGGATCGGCAGGAACCGTAATCCAGGATCCGATCCTCATCTCCGACTCCAGTTGGCCCGGCCCCCAGCCTGAGTAGCCGACGTAGGCGCGAAAGGCTTCTTTGCTCTGGCTTGTCGTGAGGATCTTATCGACGAGATCCATGTCGCCGCCCAGGCAGACGCCGTCGAAGACATGATGAGAATTGTCGGGCAGCTGATCGAGCCGATACAGCAGCATCACTTGATTAGGCTGCACAGGGCCGCCGGAGAACAGCAAGTGGCGCTGGCCCTCCAGCACCGGCACTTGCGGAAGCGCTTCCGACACCGACATCGCCGTCGGACGATTCACCACGACGCCGAGGGCACCTTCAGCGCCGTGCTCGCAGAGCAGGACGACAGTCTGTCTGAAATTGGGGTCGCGCAGGTTCGGCGCCGCGACAAGGAAGATGCCTTTTCCGAGTTGGGCTTTCAAAGGAATCTGCATGAGAATTATCCTATCCTGCCAATGCCGCTGGCGCAAGATAGTCAAGAACGGCAACAGTGATTCAGCGATAAAGCGCTTCGCGCCGATCTCTGAGGAGGTCGTTGTAGAGAGTGACCGATTTGTCTCGCGCCTCGGCGGGATCGATTTCCACGACGCACAGGGCTTCTTGATCCCGCGGCGCCCGATGCAGGATAACTCCTCGCGGGTTGACGATTTCGCTGCTGCCGATATAGGTCAGCCGGTCTTTGTTGTGCCGCGCCTCACTCCCCGTCCTATTACTTGTGATCGCAAAGACACGATTCTCCAAGCAGCGCACGGGCATGGAATCCGGACAGTTGGGCAAGACCAGATTGGAGGGATGGCAGATAATGTCGGCGCCTTTCAACGCCAGCGCCCTGGCCGCCTCGGG
>DATELB010000054.1:0-15856 GCA_035277085.1 Nitrospira sp.
GGTGTGGTCCTGCTTCAGCGAGGGTACAAGGCGATGTCGGTGCTCGACAAGGTTCGTGACAAGGTGGATGAGCTGAACACGTGGAAGCTGCCGTCCGGGATCAAGATCAAAACGTTCTACGACCGCACGGCGTTGATCAACACGACGGTGGAAACTGTCACCGACATCCTGCTGAGCGGAATGGTGCTGGTATTTGTGTTGCTCTACGTGTTTCTGGGAAATTTTCGCGCGGCAGGCATCGTCGCGCTCACGATTCCAATGTCGCTGTTGTTCACGTTTGCCATGATGGTCTTGATCGGACAATCAGCCAACCTGATTTCGCTCGGCGCGATCGATTTCGGCATCATCGTCGACGCCACCCTGATCATGGTGGAGAGCATCTTCTTTCACCTGGCCCACGCGAAAACACCAGGGTTGTCCGTGCACCAGCAGATCGTGCGTGCCGCGCGCCAGGTGGGGCAGCCGGTCTTTTATTCGACGACCATCATCGTCGTGGCCTTCATTCCCTTGTTTACCATGACCGGTGTGCCGGGAAAGATCTTCGCCCCGATGTCGATCACCTATGGGTTCGCGTTGGTGGGGGCGCTGCTCATGGCCTTCACGCTGGCGCCAGTTCTATGCTCGTTCCTGTTGACGGGACCGATCCGGGAAGAGGACACGATGGTCGTGAAGCCGCTCCGGAGGTGGTATCAACACATCCTCCATTGGGCGCTTGATCACCGGCAAGTGGTCGTCGGGCTGGCGGCAGTTCTGCTCGTGGTCGCGCTCCTAGCCCTGCAATTTTTGGGCGGCGAGTTCATGCCGGCGCTTGAAGAGGGCAACCTGTGGGTGCGGGCGACGATGCCCGTGGATATTTCGTTCGATCAGGCGGCGCGGCTGGCCAGCGACATCCGGACCATGTTCCGCCAGACGCCGGAAGTGACGACAGTCGTGTCGCAACTCGGCCGGCCGGACGACGGAACCGATCCCACGAGTTTTTTCAACGCCGAATTTCTGGCGAACCTTAAACCCCAGCATGACTGGCGCCACGGGTTCAGCAAAGACGATCTTGTCGAAGAGATCGAGCAGCGTCTGAAGACCATTCCGGGGATTATTTTCAACTTTTCACAAGTCATTCAGGACAATGTGGAAGAAGCGATGTCCGGCGTCAAAGGCGAAAACTCCATCAAGCTGTTCGGCGCCGACTTGAAAACCATGGAAACGCTCGCCGGCCAGATCGAGAAGCACATGCAGCAAATCCGCGGTGTCAAAGACCTGGGCGTTTTCCGGCTGCTGGGCCAGCCGAATCTCCTGATCAAGGTCGACCGGCAGGCGAGCGCCCGCTACGGTTTGAACGTCAGCGATGTGAATGCGGTCGTGCAGGCTGCCGTCGGCGGCCAGGCGGTGACGCACGTCTTCGAAGGCGAGCGGCTTTTCGATCTCGTCGTCAGGTTTTTGCCCGAATACCGTCAGGACGTCGAAGCGATCAGCAATATCCTGGTCAGCACGCCGGACGGCGCCAGAATTCCCCTCAAGCAGGTGGCGACCATCACGACGCAGACCGGCGCATTCATCATTTATCGGGAGAACAACGAACGCTACATTCCGATCAAGTTCAGCGTCCGTGACCGCGATCTCGAAAGCACCGTCGAAGAGGCGCAGGCGCTGCTCGCCAAGACCGTCACCTTGCCGGAGCGCTACAGGATGGAATGGGCCGGCCAGTACGATCAGCTCAAGGACGAGCAGAAACGCCTCGCTAAGATCGTGCCGTTGAGCCTCCTGCTGATACTCCTCCTCCTGTACATCACGTTCGATTCGCTCAAAAACGCCCTGCTTGTTCTTTCCGCGGTGCCGTTCGCGCTGATCGGCGGCGTGATCGCGCTGGTCGCCACCCATACCAACTTCAGCATCTCGGCGGCGGTGGGAATTATTTCCACGCTCGGGGTGGCGATCTTGGGCGGTGTCCTATTGATTTCACGCATCGAAGACGGCCGCCAGGCCGGATTGAACCTTCGCGAAGCCATCATGCAGGCTGCCGCCGTCCAGATGCGTCCGATTCTCATGGCGACAGTCGGCGCGGCGATCGGCCTGCTTCCTGCGGCCCTGGCGACCGGCATCGGCTCGCAGGCCCAGAAGCCGCTGGCCAGAGTGGTCGTCGGCGGCATGCTCACGGCAGCCTTCTTGATTCTGGTGGTGTTGCCGGTGTTATATGAAATGGTGCACAGACGGGCTGGCCGGGATTAACGAACAAAGGAAAATGGAGCATGACATCAACTCTATGTATGACGGTGAATTGTTCTCGGTGGCTGTTGGGCGCCGCCATGTATATAGGATTCGGCGCTGCTTCCGCGGCCGCGCAGATCCCTTACGAGATGCCGCCGCAGTTCCAGGACGCCCCGCCGGCGGTCACGGTTCCACCCAATACCAAGCCGCTCAGCCAGGAGGAGCTGCAACGCGCCGAAGCGTTGCTGCCCTTGCTCGAAGGCAAGCAGGAATTCTGGGCGATGGGGGAGTTCGTGCACCTCGGCGAGTCCAGCGTGCCCGTGCTCGTCAAGGCTCTGAGCATGCAAGGGCCGCGAACCCGGTACAATGCCATTGAAACGCTCTCAATGCTGAATGCCGCGTCAGCGGTTCCGGCCCTGATCACGACGGCGAAGGATCCTAATGAGCTTCCCCGCATACGCGAGCATGCGTTACGGGTCGCGATCCGTCTTGACCCATCAAAAACCCCTGAGGCGATCCAAGCGATGGCGAAGGACCAGAATTCGTCCATCCGCAAGTCGGCCGCTTTCGGTTCGCGCTACGTTCGCGACAAGGCGGTGGTCCCAATCCTGATCGGCATGATCGCGGACGACGAGCGCTTTGTGGCCATGTCCGCTGTGCAATCGCTCTGGATCCTCACCCTGCATGAGACCGAATTCCATGATTGGGACGCCTCGACCAAAGCCGAGCGCCAGGAGTGGATGTCGGAATGGAGCGACTGGTGGAACGGAGAGAAAGAGACGTTTCAGATTCCCGAACCCCGTCGACGGTCGCCGAGAGCCCAAGGTTGACGGATGCCTTGCGGGCTGAAAAATCCATGTGTTATACGTGTTAGAAGACACAATTGCTGACAGAACCTCCAGGATCAACCAATGGCCGTGCTGCCGATCGCAAAACTTGGAAATCCCGTCCTGCGCAAGCTGGCCGCTCCGGTGGACCCGCGGGAGATCAGGACGAAAGATTTTCAGCAACTTATCGACGACATGTTCGAGACCATGCTGGATGAACCCGGCATCGGGTTGGCTGCGCCGCAGGTGTCGCGTTCCGTCCAACTCGTGGTCATGGGCTGCGAGGGGGAAGGGGGATTTCCCGCGACCACGCTGATCAATCCCACGATCGTCTATTACGGTCCGCAACAGGTTGAAAACTGGGAGGGCTGCTTGAGCGTCGATGGCTTCAGGGGAAAAGTCACCAGACCCGGAGTCGTGCGAGTTCAGGCGCTCGACCGTGACGGTAAACCCGTCGATATCGAGGCCGACGGGCTGTATGCCGTCTGCATACAGCATGAGATGGACCATCTCATCGGGAAGGTGTTTCTAGATCGAATGACCGATCTGTCCACGCTTACCCAGCTGAGCGAATTCGACAAGTTCTGGCGGAAAGAGCCTACCCCCGTCATTTAGCGCGGTCCCTTCGTCCATCACTGTGAAGACCTTACTCCGTGTCCTTCAATATCTTCGTCCTCATCGCTCGATGGTTGTCGGCACGTTCCTGTTCGCCGGCCTGACGACGACGTTCGAGCTCGTGCCGCCATGGCTGATCAAAGTTCTCATCGACGACGTGATTCAGGCAGGGAGAACGCACCTTCTGTCGCTGGTCTTCGGGGGACTGTGCGCCGCCTACATACTTCGCAACCTGTGCGCCTCAACCCGCATCAAGCTCAATAACAGTCTCGAGCAGCAGATTGTCCACGATCTGCATGTCCAGGTCTTCGCCGCCCTGCAACGCTTGTCCATCAGCTTTTTCGAGAACCGGCCGACGGGCGAAGTCATGTCGCGCGTCTTGAACGATACCGAACACATGCAACGGATTTTCGTCGACGGCCTTGAAGAGATCATCACGGCGGGATTGACCCTCATCGGCATCATGACCGTGCTCTTCTGGCTGAACTGGAAATTGGCGCTGCTGGCCCTGGCGCCGATCCCGCTGCTGATCATCGGCGCCATCGCGTTCACGAAGCGCATCCACAAGTACTACCGGAAGATCCGCAAGAATTCGGCAGAATTGAACGCGCTCCTGCAAGATTCGCTCGCCGGCATCAGAGAGACGATGGGCTTCAACCGGCAGGCGTATGAACAGGACCGGTTCGACGGCAAGAGCGATCTCTGCCGGCGGGATACGCTGAAAGCTATGTATCTCTGGTCGTATTACTCGCCCGGCATGATGCTGGTCGGGAGTCTCGGCGGGGCGCTCGTGCTCTGGAACGGCGCCCAGGAAGTGCTGCGGCAGCATCTCTCCGTGGGCGAGTTGGTGATGTTCATGTCCTATCTGGCCTTGTTCTATGTGCCGATCAACCAGATCCACTCGGTGAACCACATGCTGCAGCATGCGTTGGCCGCAAGCGAGCGCGTCTTCGAGATCCTCGACATCGTGCCGGACGTCAAGGACGAGCCGGGGGTCATGGCGCCCGTTTCCCGCTTGACCGGCGAAATTGCCTTTGACCATGTCCATTTTCATTACCGGCCCGAGGCGCCCATCCTCAACGACGTGTCGCTCGTGGTGCGCGCCGGCGAGCGGGTGGCTCTCGTCGGGCCGAGCGGCGCGGGAAAAAGCACGACGCTGAAACTCGTGACGCGGTTTTATGACGTGACAGGCGGCGCCATCACCGTCGACGGCCATGATCTACGAAGCATGCCCGTGTCGTTTCTGCGCAGCCAGATCGGGTTGGTGCAGCAGGAACCGTTTCTCTTCAACGGAACCGTCCGGGAAAACCTTTTGTACGGCAATCTCGGTGCAAGCCATGATGAAGTGGAAGCCGCCGCGAGGGCGGCGCGCGCGCACGATTTCATCGTCAACCTGCCGGAAGGATACGATACCTGGATTGGGGAGCGCGGGGTGAAGCTGTCCGTCGGTCAACGTCAGCGGGTGTCGATTGCCCGGGTGCTCCTGAAAGACCCGCCGATCGTCATGTTCGACGAGGCCACGTCAAATATCGACACCGAAACCGAAGTGAAGATCCGCGAAGCTCTCGACGAACTCACCGAGGGCAGGACGACGATCGTCATCGCCCATCGGCTCTCGACGGTGCATGGGATGGACCGTATTATCGTGCTGGACCACGGTCGAATCGTCGAGGATGGCCCCCACGAGGTTCTGATGGCGAGAGACGGCATATACGCCGCTCTCTATGAAGCCCAATTTCAGGTCTAAGCCCGACGGCATGGCGGGGTTTCTATGGTCTTGATCTACGAAAACGATCCCCTGGATAATGAGGATGCGCGCGGACGCTTTTACCACGTCTGCCGTGGCCGCATCGAGCGGACTGAGATTCAGTTGCCGTCAGGCGAGAAGGTCTACGAGTGTCCGGTATGTGGGATTGATCTCGAGCCAGAAGATTTCTGGATCGCCAGACAGAAAGGATCGGTGTAGCGAGATGGCTGGAAGTACGGGCAGGAAGACCGTGGCCGTGATGCGGGGACTCATGATGCTATGCGACAGCTGCTACGAGCAGGTCATGGCCGAGAAGCTGACCGACCACAAGAACTTCGTGCAGAATTACGAAGCGTTGTTCGACACCATCTGCCCCGGCTGCACTGACATTAACCGGCCGCTCGTCGATGATATGTTGGGAAGTTCCGAGTAAGGCGTACAGACCAGGCAGTCCCGCCGTTATTTACATTCTTTTCCGTTAAAATACATGCAGGTCGATTCACCGGATTTGACCTTCCAGGTCTTGATCAACGGCATCTGACCATTGCCGCGCATTTCCACGACGAAATCGACGAGTCCGGAGATCGGCAGCTTGTCCATGTGCGGCTGGCCGGCCTCGGGTACTTCGATGTAGAACACCGAGCCGAGCGTCGAAATCAGGACGCGTTTGTTGTCTTTGTCGATTTGAATGACGGGACTGTAAAAGCTTTTATCCTCGGCATGAGCCGGGATGGTGAGAAACAGGAGGAACAGGACCGGAAGCATCGTACGCAAGGACGGCATAACGATTACTCCTTCCCAAAAAGGTCAAAAGATGGCGCCATTATACGCACCGGGTAGAAAAGAAGGAAACTGCTATTTATCAACGGGGTCGGAGCTCTAGATGGTGCGCGTGAGGGCGGGAGACACTGAGCCGTTCTTGATCCAATAGGCGCGTACGTCAGGATGTGTTTTGTCCATGAGTGAAATCAGCACGTAGATGGGAAGCGTGAGATTGAGCCGGCTCCAATTCTCCTCCCACTCGTTGGCGATTTTGATGTCGGTCACGGAGGGGCGGGCCGGATCGTGCGGATGCGAATGGTACACGACCTGTAGCGTCAAACCCTCCTTTCTCATATCCTTCACCGCCTGAAACATTTCCTGGGCATCCATGATGAACGCGATCTCCGCCCGCTCCTCCGGAGAAAGACGGGAGAGGTGGGCGACCTTGGCGTCATCGAACGAGGCGGCCTGCGCCGCGCCGTCGAGACTGACCACGTTCTTGATGCGGTACTGGCGTGTGACGGTGGTGTCCGTGCCCGCGAGGAACCCGCAGCATTCGTAGGGATCAAGTTCGCGGGCGTGCGCGATAAGGCCGTCAACAATGTGCTGGGGAATGCTGAGGTCGGCCACGTTAGATTGAGCAGCTGACCGTGTAATCGGTCGAAAGATCTTTGATCGTCGGCTTCGGGCCGCAGAGGGGGCAGGCCGGATCTTTGGGCCGGCTCACCTTGCGGAATTTCATCTCGAGCGCGTCGTAGATCAGCAGCTTGTCGGCCAGCGTTTCCCCGATGCCGAGAATTTCCTTGATGGCCTCCGAGGCCTGCAGTATGCCCATCGTGCCGGCCAGGACGCCAAGCACTCCGGCCTCCTGGCAATTGGGCACCAGCCCGGCCGGCGGCGGTTCGGGATATAGGCACCGATAGCAGGGAAAGCCCTGATGGGGCTTGATCGTCGTCAGTTGCCCCTCGAAACGGAACATGCTTGCGGACACGAGCGTCTTCTTGGCGAAGAAACAGGCATCGTTGACCAGAAACCGGGTGGTGAAGTTATCGGAGCCGTCGAGAATCACGTCATAGGCGTCGATGAGGGAAAGAATGTTCTCGGCGTCGACGAGTTGGTGATATGTCTTGACGGTGATCTCTGGATTAATGGCGGTCAAGGTGCGTTTTCCCGACTCCACCTTCGGCTGTCCCACCGTCGCGGTCGTATGGAGGATTTGCCGCTGCAGATTGGACAAGTCGACGACGTCGCCGTCCACCAAACCGATCGTGCCGATACCGGCCGCCGCCAGGTACAGACCTGCTGGCGATCCCAAGCCCCCGGCGCCGATGAGAAGCACTTTGGCGTTGCCGAGTTTCAGCTGGCCCTTACCCCCCACGTCCTGCAGAATGATGTGCCGGCTGTAACGCTCGATTTGTTGTTCCGTCAGTTCCATGCGTTTATTCCACGACGTTCAATTCAATCGGATCGACGACGCATCCCTTATGGCGCAAACCCTGGATAGCTCGCTCGATTTCTGCCGTCTCGCCGGAGAGTTCGACGTCGACCCATCCGGTCGTCTCTCGAACGTCCGCCCGGCGCACGTTCGTCACGACGCTGTACTCGCGGCCGATTTGATATATGATCGGTTCTTTCACCTTGTCTTCAGGAAACCGCACATGGAAGCGGAGGTGTGCTTGGTGTGTCATGACCGACCTCCTGCAATGGCGGGAACGATCGACACTTCATCGCCGGCTTTCAGCGACGTGTCTTTTCCCTTTAAAAATCGGATATCTTCTTCGTTGACGTAAATATTGACGAACCGCCGCAGTTCACCGCTGTCGTCGCAAAGTCGTGCCTTGATGCCGGGATGCGCGGCGTTCAAGCTGTCGATCAAATCGACGATCGATGCCGCGGCGATTTCCACCTCGCCCTGGCCTTTCGTCAACGGTCTCAACGGAGTCGGAATGCGAACTTTGATCATGCGTCACCGCCTCCATTCTTACCCATTTTAAACGTTTTCTCGAAGGCGACGAGGCTGGGCTGAATCCGGACCGGTCTGCCGACCGCGTCGACCACCGCTTCCTGGGTTTTCAATCCGTTGCCCGTGACATAGGCGACCGTGACGTCACCCTTCTTGATCGTGCCGTTTTTGACGAGCTTCTGCAGGACGCCGATCGTCACGCCGCCGGCTGTCTCGGCAAAGATGCCTTCGGCCTGCGCCAACAGCTTGATCCCTTCTACCACTTCGTCGTCGGTCACCATGTCCATGGATCCGTGGCTTTCGCCGGTTGCTTTCAAGGCGTAGTACCCGTCGGCCGGGTTGCCGATCGCCAGCGACTTCGCGATGGTCTTCGGTTTCACCGGCTTGAAGAAATCGCGGCCTGCCTTGAAGGCGGTCGAAATGGGGGAGCAGCCTTCGGCTTGGGCGCCGTTGATTTTCGTGCGCACCTCGTTGATCAGGCCCACCGTTTTCATCTCATGAAGGCCCTTCCAGATCTTCGTGAGCAGCGATCCCGATGCCATTGGGATGACGACCTGGTCCGGCGTGCGCCAGCCCAGCTGCTCCACTGTCTCAAAAGCGAGGGTCTTGGACCCTTCCGCATAATAGGGACGCACGTTGATGTTGACGAAGGCCCACCCGTGTTCGGCCGCAATTTCACTGCACAGGCGGTTGACGTCGTCATAGTTGCCTTCGACCTCGACGACGTTCGGTTTGTAGATCAGATTCCCCAGGACCTTGGCCGCCTCCAGATCGCCGGGAATGAACACATAACAGCGCATCCCGGCCGCTGCGGCGTGTGCGGCTACCGAGTTGGCCAGGTTTCCCGTCGAAGCGCAGGCGACGGTCTCGAAGCCGAGTTCTCTGGCGCGGGTCAAGGCTACGGCGACGACGCGGTCTTTGAACGATAAGGTCGGATGGTTGACCGTGTCGTTCTTGATGTAGAGCTCATCGATCCCCAGATAGGCCCCCAGGTTTTTCGCACGGACCAAGGGCGTGAGCCCGGCATGCGGACCAAGATAATTCGTGCCTTCTACGGGAAGCAGGTCGGCATACCGCCACATGCTCAGCGGACCGTCCTCGATCTTCTTCCGCGAAATCGTCTGTTTCACCTCGGCGTAGTTGTATTTGACTTCGAGGGGGCCGAAGCACATTTCGCAGACATGAATCGCCTTGGTCGGATATTCCTTCCCGCATTCCCTGCACACGAGCGCTTTCATCTTGGCCATTGTCGCACCATCCTGATTAGGAAACGGAGAAAACCATGTTATCTCTTACGGGCGGACGGCACAGCCCGCGTAGGGATCACCGTCATCGAAGAGCTCGGTAATCGTCGGATGTTCGCCGCAGAGCGCGCATGCCGGATTGCGTTTGACCTTGATCTCCCTGAATTGGGTCTTCCGGGCGTCAAAATCCAACAGGCGATCGGTCAAGGGCCGGCCGATTCCCAGCACGAGCTTGAGCGCCTCTGTGGCTTGTATCGTGCCGATGATACCTGCGAGCACTCCTATGACTCCAGCCTCCTGGCAGGAGGCCACCAGCCCTGGCGGGGGCGGCGTTTTAAATACACAACGGTAGCAGGCGGATTTCCTGGGGATGATGGTCGTCACCCGGCCATCGAACCGCAGAATGCCTCCGTGAACCAGGGGTTTGTCGGCCAGGAAACAGGCATCGTTGATGAGAAATTTCGCCGTGAAATTATCGACGCCGTCGATGACGACGTCATAATCGGAAAACAGCTTCAGGGCATTGCCGGCCGTGAGCCGTTCCTCATACATGGACACCGACACGTCGGGATTGAGCGCTTGGATTTTTTCTTTCCCCGACAACACCTTTGGCCGCCCCACGTCGGGTGTGTGGTGGAGGACCTGTCTTTGGAGATTCGTCAGATCGACGACGTCGCTGTCGATCAAACCGATGCGACCCACTCCGGCAGCTGCAAGATACAATGCGGCAGGGGAGCCGAGCCCTCCGGCGCCGACCAAAAGAATTTTCGCCTTGGCGATCTTCTTCTGTCCCTTGCCGCCGACCTCCGGTAGCAGGATGTGCCGGCTGTAGCGGTTTATTTGTTCTTCGCTGAATTCCATGGCTCAAAGATGCTGAAAATGGCGTTTAGCCTCGTTCTCGGCTCGAAGAAACACTCAACGAACAAGCAAAAGTACGCCTCATGTTTCTTCTCCCCTGCGGCCTTGCTAGGCGACCATTTTGAGCATCTTCCTTCTCAGTTCACTCGAATCAAATATTAAAGTATTTCTCGATGCTGATATACCGTTCGCCCGTGTCGCAAAGGACCGTCACGACGTTTTTGCCGGGGCCGAGCTCATCGGCGACCTGTTGGGCGGCGAACACGTTTGCGCCGGCGGAGATGCCGACCAGCAGTCCTTCCGTCTTCGAAAGCTGTTTGGCCGTTTGATACGCTTCGTCGTCGGTCACTTTGATCACCCGATCGAGGATTTTCCGATTCAAGACCTGAGGAATGAATCCGGCCCCGATGCCTTGGATCTTGTGAGGACCGGGATCGCCGCCTGACAGGACGGCCGAGCCGGCCGGCTCAACGGCGATCACTTTCACATTGGGATTACGCTCCTTGAAGACTTCGCCGCAGCCGGTGATCGTGCCGCCGGTGCCGACGGCCGCGACGAACGCATCGATTTTTCCGTCCAACGCTTCCCAGATCTCCGGACCGGTCGTTTTCTTGTGCATCGCCGGGTTGGCCGGATTCGAAAACTGGTCCGGCATGAAATACGACGGGTTTTGCATCAAGAGGCTTTCCGCTTCGCGGATGGACCCTTTCATGCCTTCCCAGGCCGGCGTCAGCACGAGCTGAGCGCCGTAAGAGGAGAGAAGGCTCGCCCGCTCCATACTCATACTTTCCGGCATGACGAGAATCAGCTTGTATCCTCGGACCGCCGCGATCAAGGCCAACCCGATTCCGGTATTCCCGCTGGTCGGCTCGACAATGGTGCCTCCGGGCTTGAGCTTGCCCTCCCGCTCCGCCTCATTGATCATGTTGAGGCAGATCCGGTCTTTGACGCTCCCGCCGGGATTGAAGAACTCGACTTTGCCGTAGATAGTGGCGCTGCCCGGCTTCGAAAAGCGGTTGAGCCGTACCAAGGGCGTCCTGCCGATTAATTCCGTAATCTCCTTGTGCATGACCATGGTCATCGTCCGCCACCCATATAGAACAGGAATTCCAGGCGATCGCCTTCCTTCAGTTGAGTGGCAGCCAATTGGTCACGCTCGATCATGCTGTCGTTAACCTCCACCGCTACCATTTGAGGCTCAATCTTCTTGGCCTTCAAGAGATCCAGGACGCTGCCTCCCGAAAACGCCTCAGACTTGCCGTTGATCTTGAGCTCCATTGAATCTCCGAAATCTCCTAAGTTCGCTACACATTTAAGGAATTTCGACAGGGTAACAAAGTGTCTTCGAGCTTGTCAAGGTAATGGAGCCGCTCGATCGCTTGCTTGACTTTGCCAGCCGCTCGCCGCCACTATGCCGTTCTTTTGGAGAATCCTGGGCATGTGGAAGCGCAATTTTATGTTCAGGGCCACCGAGGCCACCCCGTTGAAAGAATCCGAAAACGAGTTGTTTCACGAGACCGACCCTGCGATGGACAGTGCCGGGTTACGCTTGGAGAAGTTTTTGTCGGTTTGGATTCAAGGCGATGGAGATGATGAACGCCCGGCCGCCTTTACCAACATGTATGTGCGGACTGCGACATTGGACTTCGAGAAGCGGGTCGGCTTTCTGCAGCCTTTACAGGGACGTACGCATCAGATCAAACAGATGCTGACTGCCGGTCAGAAGACGTATCTGCGGTCCTGGTTGTCGTCGGCCTCGCCGCAGGCATGGGACGCGACCGACGAGCATTTCAAAATGCTGTTAGAGTTGGAATGACCCGCCAGGTCTCAGCTGCCGCGACCACGTCCCCACGGCCGTGCCTGACGACGGCCGTATTCTGCCTGACCCTCATCGTGCAGTCGAGCCCAGTCTCGAGCGCCAACGTGGAGGTCCTGTATGCGCCCCATGATGCCCCGCTCGACCGCGTTGTCATTCTCTACCGGCAGGCGAAGCGCTACATTTATGTCTCCGTATATGGGTTGACGTACCCTCGGGCGGTGGAAGCGCTGGTGGCCGCCAAGAAGCGCGGCGTCGACGTTCGGATGCTCACCGATCAGGAACGCACAATGGAGCTGAAGCAGAACACTGCCTTGCAGACATTGCGCCATGCCGGGATCCCGGTCCGCGTCAATCAGCACGAAGGCCTCATGCACTTGAAGCAAGTCGTGATCGACGATGAAATCAATGCGTCCGGATCAATGAACCATACGACGAGCGGCAACTTCTACAATGATGAGCGTTTGGACATCATCACCGATCACGGTGTTTCGGTGAAGGCCCGCGAACAATTCCTGTCCATGTGGAACGACCGAGTCCGCTTCATGGAATGGAAATGATCGCACGCGCGAAGGTCGTCGACGCCGATGATGACTGAAGAGACCGATGTCGTGGTGGTCGGGGCCGGCGGCGGCGGCGCCGTGCTCGCACTGGCCCTGGCCCAGCAAGGCATCCGCACGGTGGTTCTCGATCAGGCGGCAGGGCCGCCGACGGGACTTCGCGGAGAACTACTCCAGCCAAACGGACAGCAAGTCCTCGATCGATTGGGCGTGCTCAAAAACCTGCCCGAGGCGGCGACGCGCTCAATCCGAAAGTTTCATTTTTGCAGGGCCGGCGGTGAGCGGCTTTGTTCGATCGACTATGGAGATCTGCCGCCGCCGTACAATAGGGCCATCGTCACGTTGCCCAACGTGGCGCATCATGCCATCGTCGATGCGGTCGGGCGGCAATCCGCCGCGGCGCTTCGCTACTCGACCTCCTTTGTCGAACTCATTCGAGAGGGGCAGCGGATCGCGGGCGCGACCGTGCGGGGTCCGGCAGGTCCGTATCGCATCAAGAGCCGACTCGTGGTTGGCGCCGATGGCGCCTTTTCAAAGGTACGTGAGTCGCTCGCTATTCCGGCTGACCTGCATCTGTACCCCGAGGGGTACCTGATCGCGATGCTCGATTCGCCCGAGGCCCTGAACGAGTCGTTCTATTATGTGGGCCACAAGCAGATCCTCGGATTGTTCCCCGCTACCGGTAATCAGGTATATCTCTTTTATATGATTCCTCGCGGCGCATATGACAGCATCAAAGAGAACGGTATCCCGGCGTTGACGCAAGCTTGGACACGAATTGCGCCGCGGTTTGCGTCTCTCTTCGCGAAACTATCCGATTGGAGTCAAACCGCGTACATGCCCACGGGGAGAGTCCGGACTCCGCGTTGGGTGGCCGACGGGGCGGCGCTCATTGGGGATGCGGCCCATGCGATGAACCCTCATGCGTCCCAAGGCCGGATGCAAGCGATGGTCGACGCCATGACGCTGGCCGACCTTATTCCCGCATGCCTGGAGTCCGGCGACTGTTCTGCGGCGCGCCTGAGCGGCTTTGAGACTGCGCGGCGGCCTCACGTCACGATGCTCCAGCGTTTGGCTGACCAACAGGTGTTCTACTGGAATACGGGGAACCCCCTCATTGCCTGGGTGAGAGATCGGGTCTTTCGCACGCTGGATCGAAACGCACGTCTCCGCTACCAGGTGCTGTCGACCACGGCCGGATTGCGGAAGACGGCGCCATTGTCTCTTATTGACCGCCTCATCGCCGCCGGATTTCTTCCGGATCCGTATCCAATGCGGTACGCAGACCAATCGTCCCCTGCGAGGCGCCATGGCTGCGACTGAGCGGATCATCGAAGGGTTGCCGGAAGACATCCAAAAGCTCCTGCAAACCTATGCCAAAGAGGTCAAGGGCGCCTTCGGCGAGCAGCTGGAGGGACTCCTGATTTATGGAAGCGCTGCGCGCGGAGAGTATTTACCCGGGCGCTCCAATCTCAATCTGATGCTGCTGGTCACGGGCTACGACGCGGCGACGCTGAAACGCTATGAGCCGGTGCATAGGCATTGGAGCAAGGAAGGAGTCATCACGCCGCTCTTTCTGACAGACCAGGAGATCAAAACGTCCTCAGCGCTGTTCCCGCTGGAATACCTCGAAATTCAGGAGCACCATCGCGTCCTGGGCGGGCGAGACCCGTTCGTAGGTTTTCACGTCGAGACCGGGAGAGTGAGAGACGCCGTGATGCAGGGACTGGCCGGCCATGTCGTACGCCTCAGACAGCGGTTCGTCGAAGCCGGGGGCGCCAACGATGCCGTCCTGATTCTCCTCCCGCTTGCGGTCACGTCCGTGGTGCCGCTGCTGCGGGGCATTCAGCGGCTTCGAGGGTGGCCCGTACTTACGGCGTCCGACGCCGTCATCAAGGATGTCGCCGACCGTGTGCAGGTCGACCTTCAAGGCGTGCATGACGCGTTAATGCTCAAACGCGGCATTATTTCGCCCGGGCCTTCCGAAGTCCCGCGCGTCTTCGACCGTTATCTGCAGGCCGCGACCACTCTGGCGGAGGTCGTCCGCCGATGAGCCGGCAGCTCGCCATATGGATGATCTGCCTGCTCACGGTGTTCCCGTGGCCCGCCGCCGCCACGCCTTACGAGCGGCCAAAGGTCAAGCTCCCCGATCCCATGGGCTATGTGAGCGACCACGCCAAAGTCCTGGAAGAAGACTGGCGGGCCAGAATTCGTTCGGTGGCCCAGGATCTGGAGCGCAAGACGGGCGTCGAGATGGTCATCGTCACCGTTCCCAGCGTCAAGCCATTTCGATCCGCGAACGAGTACGCCACGGCCATTTATGAGAAGTGGGGAATCGGATCCGCGCAGCAGGAACACGGAATTCTTGTCCTGCTCGCCGTGGAAGAACGCCAGGCGGCGTTGACGCTCGGCAGGCAAATGCTGCCCGTGATTACCCCGTCCGTCATGACCCAGATCGGCGCCGAATATCTCCATCCTTCGATCGAGCGCGGCCATTTTGGGGAAGCGCTCTATCGAACGGCCGTCGCCCTGGCTTCTCACAGCCAGGAGGTTCGTGTTGGGAGCCCTTCGAGAGTCCACTACAAAGGTATCGGATTTTGGATCACGCTGTTGACCAGCCTCGGCGCCATTGCGTTCTTTTGGTGGATCAGCCGTCCAGATCTCCGGCATCCCTACCGGCGGATCCAACGTGGCGAGTATTGGGGGACCGGGCAGGGCGGCTTCGGCGGAAACTTGGGCGGCTTCGGCGGAGGCACCAACGGCGAAGGCTACCGGTAGCAGATTCTTTCGGCTAGCGCCGGGGAACCGGCCTCCCTTCCTCCAAATCTTGAAGATCGGACCATGCACTGATGTCCGTCCTCGAGGGATCGACCGCATCCCGATATTGTGCGAAGCGTGCGGAGCTTTCCGCGGAACTGGGCCCGCGGCTCAATAGCCGCTGATTCCAGGTGGCCAATTCAGCCGGCTCATGAAACTTCGCTGTTCGAAGGAACCAGTCTACGACGCCCTGATCCGTTGGGTTGGCCGTGACGGCCGCCGTAAATTGCTCGCTCGTAATTCCCGCAAAATCCAGGAGCCGCTCATCCATCGGACAGGGATAGATGTACTCGCCTTCCGTTCGGGCAAGGGTGGCGCGGCACTTGTCGATCATGCGAGCGAGATGGACCCAGCCAGCAAGCGTCGCACGCATGCTGCGCGGGAATTGAGTTCGCAAATCCATTGAGGACGGTTACAGCAGTTGATGGTCTGTGAGCGTCAGGCT
>DATELB010000055.1:0-6080 GCA_035277085.1 Nitrospira sp.
GTGATTCATGAGTGAACCGACCCTGAAACCATCATTTCCTTAATTATTTCCTTCATGTTCCACTCAGTAACGCTCGGCACGCCGGTTGCTTTCGCCTCTCAGAAGGTAGAGGATCCCACCATGGCGGCGGAAGCCATTCAGTCCACATGGGAGGATTCTATGATGCGTAGTCCAGGAGTCCTGTGAATCAAAGCAGCGGTCGTCTACCTGATGATGGGCGTCGGCTTGGGCATCTATATGGGGGCGTCTGGCAATCACCTCTTAACTCCTGTGCATGCGCATTTCAATTTGCTCGGGTGGGCATCCTTGGCGCTGGTCGGATTGATCTACCACCACTATCCCGTCGCGGGCTCGAATCGACTGGCCACCGTCCAATTCTGGCTCCACAACATCGGGTTGCTGGTGGGCATGGCATTGCTCGTTGCGGTCCTCCGCGGCAACACGTCGATGGAACCGCTGCTCGGCGTCGCGTCGATGGTCATCGGCACGGCGGTGGTCCTGTTCGCGGTGAATGTATTTCAGCGGGTCAACTAAACCGGCATTCACCTTTTTGTCCGATTGAACCGCTTGAGCCAGTCTCTGCTGACGACTGTCCTTCCTCCCTCATTCGAGGGAAGCACTGACATGACGAATAAGGGGACGGTCAAGGGCCATGTGTAGATTGACAACGAGTGACCTATGCCTGGACTTCGAGGACGCGGAAGAAGCGTGATCTTGTTGCGTGTGGTGGGCAGACATCTAAATTGACGGGTGATCGACGCCACCGGACAGGATTACAAGTTCTTGAGCTGGTTCAGTCGTGCGAGGGCCCGTTCACGCGAGCCTTCTTCCAGTATCCTGGCTGCTCCCATGAGCGAGCGCAAGGTTCGCTCAACCTCCTGCATCGTGGCCGTGCAAGACTCCAAGCTCAGTTCCTCGTCTTGCAGATCTTGTTCGACATGCTTCGCTCGTTCCAAATCGTGAGGAAGAATGCGAGCGAGCATCTCACACTGCCTGCGCAAGATCGCCAGGTGTTCTTCTTTGTGCTCGATCGTTCGGCGCAATTGGAACAGCCATAGCGCAAGCTGCATGACTGCGGCGGCCTCGCGTTCATCAAACGGGGCGGCGATCACATCCACGGAACCTCGCCTCAGCGCCTCCGAGGTGAGATCGGCCTCTTCGCGGCGAGCGGTCACAATAAATGGAGCGCTCGGTTGGAATGATTGGTTCAAGTGGAGGAGAGAAAAATCATGCATCCTCGCAAATCGGACATTGCTCAAGACGGCGTGATAGCGTTTTGTTCGTATCTCCTCCTGGGCGTGATCATAGGATGAGGACAGACTGAAGTGACACTCATCAAGCCGACTTCGAAGTATTTGAGGCAGGGTGGACAAGTGCGATAACTCGTCATCGACAATCAAAATCGGGTGGGGACCTCCGATCGGTATATTGGACGCCATGATTGCCGTCACCGAACATCAAGCGACGCGCCGTCAAAGTGGTGGTACTCAGCGATAGACCATATCGACACTCGTAGAGAGGTTTATGGCATCTATTTCGATCGCAACATGAACTTCGCTTCGCTAATAGTCGGTGCAAAAGTCAAACCACCAAGACTTCCTCATGCTCCGACGCTGTACTACCATTCCGCCCCGACTGAGAAATGCAAAGACATCGCAGCGGGTACGCGCCCCTAGCGAAGGGATCGTTCGAGTGCGGACGCTTTCTGCGAAATAAAATCATATTTTTATCGTGGGACAACTTGTGCTCATGTTCGCAAATTTTCCTGCTGAACGATCGGCGCCGACCGTGGCGCATAAGTGTTCCACCGACCAAATTCCTCATTTATCGAGCTCGCTTCTGAGGGAAAGAAAAGGGGTTGGCTGGAGTGGATGTACAGCGAAGCGATGCGAGCAGGCCAAGCGCTTTGCCTACGTGTCGCGAAGGATCAACCGTTCGCAGTTCACCTTTTCTATCTCACAAACAGGCCGGGCAGGCGGATGTATGATTGCAAGACCTGACCCCTCCAATGACCCTGTCACCATCACATGGTTGCGCCAACGGCCGCATGTCGTGTCTCCTCCTGAAAGCGCGCCAAATAGGGCGCCGTACGGCTTGCTGAGATCTGGGACACCTCGGCAGGCGTTCCGCACGCCACCAAGCGTCCACCCTCATCCCCCGCACCGGGACCAATATCGATGACCCAATCGCTCCCCGCGACGATGCGCATGTCATGCTCCACCACGATGACGGTATTGCCTGAGTCGACCAGTTCATCGAGTTGCGCCATGAGCTTTTCCACGTCGGCTGGGTGCAGTCCAGTCGTGGGCTCGTCGAGGATATAGAGGGTGTTGCCGCGTTGTGTCCGTTGCAGCTCGGTGGCCAGCTTGATCCGCTGTGCCTCGCCGCCGGACAGTTCGGTGGCCGGCTGGCCGAGCCGCAGGTAGCCCAGGCCCACGTCCCGCAAGACATGCAGAGACCGATGCACGTGCGGTTCGTCGGCAAAGAACTCCCAGGCGGCGTCGACCGTCATGGCCAGCACGTCAGCGATGTTCTTGTCGCGGTACCGGACTTCGAGGGTTTTTGCGTTGTAACGAGCCCCATGACAGGTGGGACACGGGGCATACACGCTCGGCAGGAAGAGCAGCTCCACCATGACCCAGCCTTCGCCCTCACAGTGTTCACAGCGGCCCTTTGTGACGTTGAAGGAAAAGCGACCCGCGTCATAGTGGCGGGCACGCGCGGTTGGCGTCGCGGCGAAAAGTCTGCGAACATGATCGAAGAGTCCCGTGTAAGTCGCCAGGTTGGAGCGCGGTGTGCGCCCAATCGGTTTCTGGTCCACGCGCACCAGGCGCTTAATGCCCTCCATCCCTTCCGTAATGCGCCCCCCGAGGGTGGTCACGGCGGTTCGCTCCAGCTCTTCACCTTGGTCCTCATCCAAAGGCAGCGTATGGCCGAGGGACCCTGCCACCAATTCCACCAATACCTGGCTGACCAGGCTCGACTTGCCTGAACCGGACACGCCGGTCACGGTCGTGAACACGCCCAATGGAAAGTCGACGTCGAGGTCCTTCAGGTTGTTGCGTGTGACCTCCGCAAGGCGCAGCCACTCCTTGGGCGGGCGTGGAGAGCGACTGGGAACGATGTGTTCTCCGAAAAGATAGCGCCGGGTTTGGGAGTCCTTCACACGCTTGAGCCCTTCAGGCGGGCCGCTGTAAAGCACGTGGCCTCCGTGGACACCCGCGCCCGGGCCTATATCGACAATCCAGTCGGCATGGCAGATCACATCAAGCTCATGCTCCACGACGAAGAGGGAATTGCCGGAGCTTTTCAATCGGTCGAGTGCCCTCAGAAGTGCCTCGGTGTCCGCGGGATGCAACCCGGCGGACGGCTCGTCGAGCACATAGACGACACCGAACAGATGAGAGCGCACCTGGGTCGCAAGCCGCAGGCGCTGGAGCTCGCCAGGCGATAGGGTGGGCGTGCTTCGTTCAAGCTGCAGGTAGCCGAGCCCCAGGTCCAGCAGGACCGTGAGCCGGGCCAGAAGATCTTCGGAAATCCGCTGTGTCACCACCGCCTTTTCCGGGTGATCGACCGACATCTTCTCCAGGGCGGCGGCCGTGCTTTCAGCATAGGGCCGCAGGATGGCGGCCAACTGCTTCAGCGGCAGCCTGGAGATATCGGCGATATCGAAGCCCGCGAACTTGACGGACAGCGACTCCCGACGCAGCCGCTTGCCATGACAGACCGGGCATTCGGTGCTCTCCATGTATTGCGACACCCGCTTCTTGATGGCCGCATTCTCGGTTTTGGTAAACGTCTCTAGGACGTAGCGCCTGGCACTTGAAAAATTTCCCTGGTAGCTGGGTTCCTCCTTGCGTTTGATGGCGCGCCGCGCCTCGGCGGCGTCATACCCGACGTAGACCGGGACGACCGGCTGCTCCTCGGTAAAGAGGATCCAGTCGCGATCTTTCTTGGGGAGCTCGCGCCATGGGCGATCGACGTCGTAGCCGAGCGACGTCAGCATGTCGCGAAGGTTGCCGCCATGCCAGGCGGGCGGCCAGGCCGCGATGGCCCGTTCACGAATGGTCTTGGAGTCGTCCGGCACCATCAAGCGTTCGGTCACCTCATAGACCCGGCCCAGCCCATGGCACCGGGGGCAGGCCCCCTCGGGGGTATTCGGCGAAAACGATTCCGCATAGAGAAGCGGCTGGTGGCGTGGATAGTCTCCGGCGCGCGAATACAGCATGCGAAGCAGATTGGAGAGCGTGGTGACGCTCCCGACAGACGAGCGGGTGGTAGGCGAACCGCGCTGCTGCTGCAGGGCCACGGCAGGCGGTAAGCCATCAATGGTATCGACTTCAGGCACGGCCATCTGATGAAACAGACGCCTGGCATAGGGTGAGACAGACTCGAGATACCGCCGTTCCGCTTCCGCATAGAGCGTCCCGAATGCGAGCGACGATTTGCCGGAGCCGGACACGCCCGTGAACACGACCAGGGCATCACGCGGGATATCGAGATCGATGTTTTTGAGATTGTGCTCACGGGCCCCGCGAACGTGAACAAATCCCGTACCGTCTGAATCTGCAGCCTCGCGAGCAAGAGGATGGTAGGCGGTTTTCATGTGAGCAGCTTTCCGGCGCTGGAGGTGAGACCAATGATCCGCGTGTTGCGGCGCTGTCCGCAGAACGGCGACTCGCTCTGATATTGTTCGCGGAAGTATCCTGGACGCACAAGTGCGTGTTTCCCTAGGCAGATGCTGAGGGAGGACGAACGGAGGGGCGAAAAAGATGTCAGGAACCATTCCTGAGTTACTGGTGCAGATCAAAGCAGGCACGCGGGGGTGCAAAAGAAGGCGGACTCGGTTTCATTTCGGTTTCATGCTGGCATTTCGTCGCGTCAGAAGTGTTTTTCGATCGTGTCCGCTAGCGAATGCGCAGTACAACCTTGCCGAGCACGTGCCCCTCGGCAAGCCGCTCGTGCGCCTTCGCCGCCTCCTCGAGCGGATAGGCTGCCGCGATGGGTGCTCGTAGTTTCGCATCTTCTACGGCGCGGCCCAGCCGCTCGAACTCGCGGACGCCGGAGACGGCATCGTAAGACATCATGTCGATGCCCCGACGTTTTTCCGGCTCGGGCTCGACCCCGTTCGGGTAGGCGCATCGCCCACCGGGACGAAGCGCGTCGAGACAGCGCTCCAGCGCATCGCCGCCGGCCAGCGCGAGCAGCGCATGGATCCCGTCCGGCGCGAATGCGTGCGCGGCGGTCACGATGTCCTCCCGAGCGCCATCGACGGCCCTGTGCGCACCCAGACGACGCACGAGGGCCACGCCGTCCTCACCCGAGGCAATGGCAAACACTCGCGCCCCTCTCCGTTTGGCAAACTGCACGGCCAACGTGCCGACGCCTCCGCTGGCGCCGTGAATCATGACGGTCTCACCCTTCTTCACATGCAGGGTGTCGTCGATGCCCTGCAGCGCGGTCAGCCCGATGGTCGCGATCGCACCGGCCTGTTTGAGATCCAGCCGCCGGGGCACCGATCCGACTTTGTCCGCCACGACGGCGACATACTCGGCATAAAAACCGCCCTTCGGATTATTCCAACTGTAGGAATAGACCCGGTCGCCGGGCTTGAACCGGCGGATACGCGAGCCCACGGCCGCCACGGTGCCGGAGCCGTCCGTGCCGAGGACGAGCGGAAAGCGCGGTTTGCCTTCCGGATACCACCCATCTCGGATGTCGGCGTCCCATGACCCCACTCCAGCTGTGTGGAGCGCGATCAGCACTTCATTCGTCTCGACCGTGGGGAGCGGCAGCTCGCGGATCGTCAGCACCTCGGGAGGGCCGAAGCGATCGATCACCGCCGCACGCATGGTCTTCGGAAGGGTTTTCATACCGCCCGCCTTCTCGCAGCCGGATCAGAAGGGATACTCGATCGGGACATGCTGGATGGAGATCCAATGCACGGTCGTAAATTCCTCGATGGACCACTGGCCGTTGTAGCGCCCAAGACCGCTGTTCTTTTCTCCGCCGAACGGGCAGTTCGGCAGATCATTCACGGGGGAGTCGTTGACATGCGTCATGCCCGCCTGTAACTGCCG
>DATELB010000056.1:0-2866 GCA_035277085.1 Nitrospira sp.
GCGATCGAGGTGAACATTCGCTGCACTGCCTGCTCGCGTGCCGAGCCGGACCAGGTCGAAACGGCGCGGGCAGACGCGTTCGAGACAGGCTCTTCAGCCACGGATTCCCTCGTTCCCAGCATGGAGATGGGTGGTAGCACCTGGTTTCCGGCTTTGTCAACCTCGCCCTCGCCCTTCGCTCGCTGCCGCCTTGCTTGGGAAGCGACGCGTCACGGGTGATCAATTGCACCGCAATCGGTGGGTTGGGTGGGTGAATAATATACGTCGAGGTTGGGCGGGTGAGATGTCCGTCTGTTTGAACATCCTCCCTGTGCTTTAATCTAACTGCAAATTCTAAGACAGCGATGCAACAGCGTGAGCCGTTCGAGTGTTATAATCCTGCGCCTATGGGCAACTCGATCATCATCAAGGGCGCTCGGGAGCACAATCTCAAGAACATCGACGTCGAGATCCCGCGCGACAAGCTCGTCGTCATCACGGGCTTGAGCGGATCCGGCAAGTCCTCGCTCGCCTTCGATACCATCTATGCCGAGGGCCAGCGGCGGTACGTCGAATCGCTTTCGGCCTACGCCCGTCAGTTCCTGGAACAGATGGGGAAGCCTGATGTGGATTCGATCGAAGGGCTTTCGCCGGCCATTTCAATCGAGCAGAAATCGACGAGCCACAATCCGCGCTCGACCGTCGGCACGGTCACCGAGATTTACGACTATCTGCGTCTGTTGTTCGCGCGCGTCGGGCGGCCCTACTGCCATCAGTGCGGCCAGGAGATTACCGCCCAAACAGTGCAGCAGATGGTGGATGCCATCGGGACACTCCCTGAGGGCGGCAAGTTTCAGATCCTGGCTCCGATCGTCCGCGGCCGCAAAGGTGAGTACCGCAAAGAGCTGTTAGAGATGCGCCGGGCCGGTTACGTGCGAGCTCGGGTCGACGGGAAGCCGGTCGACTTGGGCGATGACATCGCTCTCGACAAGCAAAAGAAGCATACCATCGAGATCGTCATTGATCGTTTGATCATGACACCAGGCGACGCTCTGGCGCGGCGGCTGGCGGACTCGGTGGAGACCGCGCTCAAACTCGCGGGCGGACTGGTCGGTGTGCTGACCGAGGACGGGAAGACGCTCCTGTACAGCGAAAATCTCGCCTGCATCCGCTGCGGCGTCAGTTACCCGGAGATTACGCCGCGCATTTTCTCGTTCAATAGTCCACATGGCGCCTGCCCAGCCTGCGACGGAATCGGCTACGCAATGACGGGCGACGCTTCCGAAGACGAGGATTTTACGCTGCTGGAGGCATGCGAAGCCTGTCATGGCGCAAGGCTCAGGCCCGAAAGCCTATCCATCAAGATCGCCAAGCAATCGATTGCCGATGTCACCCGGCGGTCGGTGCGCGCGGCGGCCGACTTCTTCGGCTCGCTCACATTCACCGAACGTGAAATGGTGATTGCCCATCGGATCCTCAAAGAAATCAGAGAACGGCTCGGGTTTCTCGTGAACGTCGGCCTGGATTACCTGACCCTCGACCGTGCGGCGGCGACGTTATCCGGCGGGGAAGGGCAGCGCATCCGGCTGGCGACGCAGATCGGCTCGGGACTGGTGGGGGTGCTGTACATCCTTGATGAGCCTTCGATCGGCCTGCACCAACGCGACAACCGCCGCCTCTTGCAGACGCTCCTGCGGCTGCGCGACCTCGGGAACACGGTGGTCGTCGTGGAGCACGATGCCGAAACGATGCTGGCTGCGGATCACATCCTCGACATGGGACCAGGGGCAGGTTCGCATGGCGGACACATCATCGCCCAAGGGACGCCGCAACAGGTGATGAATGATGCGCGCTCGCTGACCGGGCAGTATCTGCGGGGACACCAGGAAGTTTCCGTTCCGCGCCGCGAGCGAAAGCCGAAGGGGTTTCTCTCCATCCTCGGCGCCAATAAACACAACCTCAAGGATCTGACGGCCCGCATTCCGCTGGGATTATTGACCTGCGTCACCGGCGTGTCGGGTTCGGGCAAGAGCACGCTCGTCCTGGAAGTATTGTTTCATTCGTTGTCTCAGCTTCTGTATCACAAGAAGCCGAAGATCGACGGGTGCAAGGACCTCCAGGGTGTCCTCGCCCTGGATAAGGTCATCGACATCGATCAATCGCCGATCGGACGGACGCCGCGTTCGAATCCCGCCACCTACACCGGACTCTTTGGCCACATCCGGGATTTGTACTCGAATCTGCCGGAATCCCGCGTCCGCGGCTACAAGCCCGGCCGCTACAGCTTCAACGTCAAAGGCGGCCGATGCGAAGCGTGTCAGGGTGACGGCTTGATTAAGATCGAGATGCATTTTCTGCCGGATGTGTACGTGACCTGCGAAGTGTGCAAGGGGCAACGCTACAACCGTGAGACGCTCGAAATTTTGCACAAAGGCAAAAGCATCGCCGATGTGCTGAATATGACGGTGGACGACGCCCTCGAGTTTTTTGAGCACATTCCGCTGATCAAGGCCAAACTCCAGACCTTGCACGATGTCGGTCTTCATTATGTCAAGCTCGGCCAGTCGGCGACGACGCTGTCCGGCGGAGAGGCGCAGCGCGTGAAACTCTCCCGCGAATTATCGAAGCGGGCGACCGGGCGGACCTTGTACATCCTTGACGAACCGACGACCGGACTGCATTTTGCCGATGTCCAACGATTGCTCGATGTGCTGGACCGTCTCGTCGAAGCGGGGAACACGGTGCTGGTCATTGAGCACAATCTCGACGTGATCAGAAATGCCGACTGGATCATTGATCTTGGGCCCGAAGGCGGAGACCGCGGCGGTCAGATTGTGGCTGAGGGACCGCCAAGAGAGATCGCCAAGGCCAAGAAGTCGTACACGGG
>DATELB010000057.1:0-5242 GCA_035277085.1 Nitrospira sp.
TTGTCCTGGCGGCTGGATGAGCCCGCTCCTATCGTCGAATCCCGCGCCGGTCTGCTTACTGAATCGCCTTGCCGAACCGCCCCCATCGAACCCACTCCTTCCATTGCCCTTGGCCGCTCCATGACCAATAAATACGGAAGGCTTTCCCACGGATCTTTTCTTCGCGAACGAATCCCCAGAATCGGCTGTCGAGACTTTGATCCCGATTGTCTCCCATCACGAAATACGAATCGGAGGGCACGGTGACGGGGCCGAAGTTGTCGCGCGGATTAATCGTCCCGTCGATCACGCCCGAATCGATCCGCTGCGTATACCCCTTGTCGTCCAGCGCCGTCCCGTTGACCAGGACGACCTTGTTCTTAATTTGAACGGTGTCCCCGGGGGTTCCTACGATGCGTTTGATGAAATCCTTCTCCTCGTCCTCCGGAAACCGGAACACAATGATGTCCCCCCGCTGCGGCTTCCCAAACTCGATCAGCGCATGGGAGGCATAGCAGTTGACCGGAGGGAACGCGACCTGGAATTTGCAGTCGCTCGGCCACTGGATACCATAGGCAAGCTTGCTGACCAGGATGTGATCGCCGATCAACAAGGTGGGAATCATCGATCCGGAAGGAATCTTGAACGCCTGCACGACGAAGACGCGGATCGCAAACGCCAGCAGCATGGCGACGATGATGGCTTCCGCATATTCGCGGAAAACGGACTTTCTTACCGGCTGCACGCCGGACATCGCCTGTCCGGCGGCCGACTCGGGCGCGCGGGACGCCATTTCCTCGGAACTTTGGAGATTGGGATCGACGCTCATTCCTCACCGACCTTAAGAATGGCCAGAAACGCCTCTTGGGGCACTTCGACGCTGCCGACGGCTTTCATTCGTTTTTTGCCTTCTTTTTGCTTTTCCAGGAGCTTGCGCTTGCGCGTGATGTCGCCGCCGTAGCATTTGGCGGTCACATTTTTCTTCATCGCTCCGATGGTCTCGCGGGCGATGACCTTGTTGCCGATCGCCGCCTGGATGGCGATCTCGAACATCTGACGCGGGATCAGCTCTTTCATTTTCTCGGCCAGCTGTCGTCCGCGCGGGTACGAACGTTCTCGATGGGTAATAAAGGAGAGCGCATCCACCGCCTCCCCGTTCAGGAGTATGTCCAGCTTGACGAGATCGGACTCCCGGTAGCCGAGCACTTCATAATCGAGCGATGCATAGCCTTGGGTTCGCGACTTCAATTTGTCGTAGAAATCGAGGATGACTTCATTGAGGGGCATCTCGTAGCTAATCAACACACGCGTCGGATCGAGGAAGTGAATGCTGCGCTGGGTCCCGCGACGTTCCTGGCATAACTGAAGAATGGCGCCCATGTAACGCTCGGGCGTGATGACGGTGGCGAGAATGAACGGCTCTTCGAAGCGCTCGATGCTGCTTGGAGGAGGCAGCTCGGCTGGATTGTCGATTTCCAGGACTTCGCCCTTGGTCGTCGTCACCCGGTAGACAACCGTCGGCGCGGTCGTGATCAAGGTCAGACCATATTCCCGCTCGAGGCGCTCCTGAATGATTTCCATGTGCAACAGACCTAGAAAGCCGCAGCGAAAGCCGAACCCGAGCGCCAGAGAGGTCTCCGGCTCATAGACGAATGACGAATCGTTGAGCCGCAGTTTGATGAGCGCGTCGCGCAGGTCCTCGTACTTCGACGTGTCAGTGGAATACAGGCCGCAGAAGACGAGCGGCTTTACGTCCTTGTACCCGGGAAATGGTTCCGCCGTCGGCTGGACGGCATCGGTAATCGTGTCACCGATTTTCACGTCGGCGACTTCTTTCATGTTGGCGCACAGATAGCCGACCTCTCCGGTCAGGAGTTCCGTTTTTTTCACCCGCTTCGGGGTGAAACAGCCGACTTCCATGACCTCGAACGTCCGGCCGTTCGACATGACCTTGATTTTCATGCCGGGGCGAACGGCGCCGTCGACGATGCGGGTCAAGACGATCACTCCCTGGTAATTGTCGAACCACGAATCGAAAATCAGCGCCTTCAGGGGCGCCTGGGCGTCCCCGGACGGCGGCGGAATCCGCTCAATAATGGCCTCGAGCACGTCGGGAACGCCCCGCCCTTCCTTGGCGCTGATCGGAATGGCATCGCTGGCTTCCAGCATCAGTACTTCGGAAATCGAATGCTTGGTGTTCTCCACGTCCGCACTGGCCAGATCGATCTTGTTGATGACCGGGATGATCACGTGCTTGTTCGCCATCGCCAGGTTCACGTTGGCAATGGTTTGGGCCTGGACGCCCTGTGTCGCGTCGACCAGCAGCAACGAGCCTTCGCAGGCCGCGAGGCTCCTGGAAACCTCATAGGTGAAGTCGACGTGTCCGGGCGTGTCGATGAGGTGAAGGGCGTAGCTGTTTCCGTCCTTGGCCTTGTAGCGGATCGCCACCGCATGGGCCTTGATCGTAATCCCCCGCTCGCGTTCCAGATCCATGGCATCGAGGATCTGGTCCTTCGCCTCACGGGCCGTCACAGCGCCAGTGGCTTCGAGGAACCGGTCAGCGAGGGTTGATTTACCGTGATCGATATGGGCGATAATAGAGAAATTGCGTATGAGGCTTTGCAAATGCTAGCTCATTCATCAGTAAAATCGGTTCATTATAGTGACTGCCCCCCGGGTTGTCAAAGTAAACAGGCCCTCGTATAATCCGCGCCGCGCCCGCTCCAGCATTGCGTTTTCGCATCGCCCTCGCAACTCCGATGACCAAGAAAAAAAAGGCGCCCTCGCTGGGAGACTACGACCGGCAATACCTGTGGCATCCGTTCACCCAGATGCAGGAGTGGGCACAGGAGGAGCCTGTCATCATCGAACGAGGGAAGGGACCGTACCTCGTCGACACCGAGGGGCGAACGTATCTCGACGGCACGTCCTCCATTTGGGTCAACCTTCACGGACACCGGCATCCGGCGCTCGACCGCGCCCTCGAACGCCAGGTCAAAAAGATCGCGCATTCGACGCTCCTCGGTCTCTCGAATCCGCCGGCTATTCGTTTGGCGCGCCAGCTCGTCGGCGTCGCCCCCAAAGGCCTCACTCGGGTCTTTTATTCGGACAACGGGTCGACGGCCGTCGAAGTTGCGCTCAAGATGGCGGTGCAATACTGGCAGCAACGGCGGCCAGAGGCCGGACGGAAGAACCGCTTTCTTCACTTGAACCTTGCCTATCACGGAGACACGATCGGAGCCGTCAGCGTCGGGAATATCGAACTGTTTCATGCGCGGTTCCGGCCCTTGCTCTTTTCGACGGAAGCGGCTGACCCGCCCTACTGTTATCGCTGCCCGGCCGGGCTGACCTACCCCGCATGCCAACTGGCCTGTCTGGACCCGATCGAGCGGATTTTACGGGAGCATGGGCGCGAGCTCGCCGGCTTCGTCATCGAACCGTTGATCCAGGCGGCCGCAGGAATGATCACGCAACCGCCGGGATACCTCAAGCGCGTGAGGGAACTCTGTACACGATACGACGTGCTGCTGATCGCCGACGAGGTGGCCACCGGATTCGGGCGGACAGGCAGCATGTTCGCCTGTGATCGGGAAGGCGTGACGCCCGACCTCATGGCGCTCAGCAAGGGACTGACGGGCGGGTACCTGCCGCTCGCAGCGACCCTGACGACGGAGGAAATCTATCGGGGATTCTTAGGCAGGTACGACGAGTTCAAAACGTTTTTCCACGGCCATAGCTATACCGGCAACCCGCTTGGGTGTGCGGTGGCGCTGGCCAATCTCGAAGTGTTCAGCCGCGAGCACACGCTGGCGAAACTACAGCCGAAGATCGCGCTGCTGTCGCGGTTGCTCAAGCCGCTGCTGCAACTGTCCGCCGTAGGCGATATCCGGCAGCAGGGGTTCATGGTGGGTATCGAACTCGTGCGTAACCGTGAGACCCGGGAGGCCTACGCATTGGAAGCGCGAATCGGCCAGCGAGTCGCACGAGAGGCCAGAACGCGTGGGCTGCTCATCCGGCCACTCGGCCACATCATCGTCTTGGTGCCGCCCTTATCCGTCAGCGTCCGACAACTCACCCGCATGGTGAACATTCTCTCCCGTTCCATACTGGCCGCCACTGAAAACTAGCCCGGCGCTACCCGGCCACAACCTAGCCGAAACCTCCGTTCTTACAGCCGAAAACACTCATCTTTTCGACGCCTTGGAGCCTAATCTCCGACTGCTAGATTTCATACAGACTCGGGCCCCTTCGGAGGGTCGGCATGACGCGTACTCTGACAATCATGCTGGTCTGTTTGACAGTCTGCCTTCCCACGCTCATTTGGGCTGGTGAAGAACCCCTGCTCTTCGAGCCGTCGGTAGCCTCTACCTTTGCCTTGCCTCCGCCGACAGCTATCCGCTTGCGCGACCTTTCCCCGGAAACCGACAGCCCACGGATAAAGGGCCTTCTCGGCAGGGTCAGCTTGCTCAAGGGCCGATTCGTGACCGAAACTGAGATTGCGAACAGTTATGGAGGAATGGACTGGCTGGGGAACCGGATGTCGCAAGATAACCGGACAGATCCGTCAAAGCAAATGGTTCGGCTCGGCATCAAGGGAACCAGCGGCGCGCTGAATTATGGATTCACTTATCGGAGTGCCGGCCAAGCCTTCTTGAACGTTCCGGATCAAGGCCTCAAGGAAATGTGGGGAGAATGGAAGGCCAGCTGGGTCACGTTACGCAGCGCCGTGGGCCAGCTCTGGAACAATGTGTCCGAAGATTCCACGCGCTCGCGTCTCATGCAGACATACGGACGAATGACTGTGGGACTCACGAGGCCTGCCTGGCCGGAAGTGAGCTTCACCTATGCCCGTAATTCGTTTTCGACCATGCTCGAGCCGCTCGGCGTCGCTCCTCAGCGGACCCAAAGCCACACGCTTGAAGGTGCGGTGGCGTACCAGAGCCTGCGATGGAATGTGAGATTAAGTTCCAGCTACGCCTTGACCAGTGACCTGCTACGAGGCGGAGCCGAAAGCAACGTACGCATGCAGCTGCTCACCGCCTCTTTCCGGCCTATCAACACCTTTACGATCTCGCCGATGGTCAGCTACCGGGAAGAAATCCAGAACTCGTCTGGAACCCGCATCGACGGTCCATCCGCCTCACTAGCGCTGCAATACCGACAAAGCCGTCAACTCTTGATCAGCGCGATGGGCAATTACGCCAGTTCACGTTCGAACGACCGGATCATCGACAACGAGAACGTGGGCGGCAAAGGGATTCTG
>DATELB010000058.1:0-18507 GCA_035277085.1 Nitrospira sp.
TTTTGCCCTGGAAAGTTATCGACGTGCGCGCGAAGCGACGGCCAGCGGTGCTTTCAAAAAGGAGATCGTGCCGGTGGATGTCCCGCAGCGCAAAGGGCCGGCCGTCCCGGTATCGGAGGACGAAGAACCGAATCGGGTCGATCTTCGTAAGATGCGCGACCTCAAGCCGGCGTTTCAGGAACATGGCATCCTCACCGTCGGCAATTCGCCGTCCTGTAACGACGGGGCGGCGGCGTTGGTGGTGATGGCGGAAGAGGAAGCTGCACGGCGGGGGCTCAGTCCTCTGGCCACAATTGTGGGTTATGCCGGAGCCGCCCTCGCTCCCGAGTGGTTTACGATTGCGCCGATCGAGGCGATCAGGCTAGTGCTCAAGAAGACGGGCCTGACGATCGGGGACATTGATCTGTTCGAAATCAACGAAGCGTTCTCGGCCGTCTCGGTCGCGATCAACCGGGAACTCGGCCTCGACGACAAGAAAGTGAACGTGCACGGCGGGGCCGTGGCGCTCGGCCATCCCATCGGGGCAACCGGAGCCCGAATCCTCACCACGCTCATCCATGCCATGGAGGCCCGCGGAGCGCGACGGGGGTTGGCCAGTCTTTGCATCGGCGGCGGAGAAGCGCTGGCGATCATCGTGGAACGGTAGACAGCTGCAAGCGGTATTGAAAGGCTATCGATGGAGCTTCGCGACATCAAGACAATCGCCGTCGTCGGAACCGGTCAAATGGGCCGAGGGATCGCCCAGGTCTGTGCGACATCGGGCTACCGTGTACTCGTCCTAGACCTTAACGAGCGCTTGTTGGCGGACGCCGTTTCGAAAATCGCCGTAAGTCTCGAACGCGCCGTCGAGCGTGGCGCCGTCACGCGGCCTCAGCGGGAAGACGCGCTGGCGCTCATTCAGCCGGCCGCGAAGATGGACCATTTGCGGGAGGCGCAGTTGGTCATCGAGGCGATTCCAGAGGATCTCGCGCTCAAACAGACGCTCTTCGCCGAATTGCACCGCGTCTGCCATGGCGAGGCAATCCTCGCCAGCAATACGTCGTCGATCTCGATCGCGAAATTGGCGGCCGCAACCGCCCGGCCCGATCGAGTGGTCGGCCTTCATTTCATGAATCCGGCTCCGGTCATGCAGCTCGTGGAGATCGTACAGGCGCGGGAGACCTCTAAAGAAACGATGCATGTGGTGGTGGAGTTCACGCGTAAGATCGGGAAGGTGCCAGTCGTGGCCAAGGACGTCCCGGGCTTCATTGTGAACCGGATACTGATGCCCATGATCAACGAAGCCGTGTTCGCATTGGAAGGAACGGTCGCTTCCCCGGAGGATATCGACCTGGCGATGACGACCGGCGCCAACCACCCCGTCGGGCCTCTGGCGCTGGCAGACCGGATCGGCTTGGACACGGTCCTGGCCATCTGCGAAGTGCTCTACCACGATCTGCATGACCCCAAATTCCGTCCCTGCCCGCTGCTCCGCCGCCATGTCGAAGCCGGCCGCCTGGGCCGGAAAACAGGCCGCGGGTTCTTCGTGTATGCAGCCAGCGGAGAGCGGGAGCAAGCGACGAGCAAAAGATGATGTGAGGGTGTTTCGATGAAGGAACGTCGGGCTCGATTCCATAGCCTTTCCGGAATGGAAATCAACCGCCTATACACCGGCGCCGACTTGAAAGATTGGTCCACCGACGAGAATCTCGGCACCCCCGGCTCCTATCCCTATACCCGCGGCGTGTATCCCACTATGTATCGAGGCCGGTTGTGGACGATGCGGCAGTTCGCCGGCTTCGGCTCCGCCGACGATACGAATCGCCGTTTCAAATATTTGCTCGAACATGGCCAGACGGGTCTGAGCGTCGCGTTTGACATGCCTACGCTGATGGGCATCGATGCGGATGACCCGCGCGCGCATGGCGAGATCGGCCATTGCGGCGTGGCGGTTTCATGTCTGGATGACATGGAACGGTTACTCGAGGGCCTTCCGCTTGATCGCGTCACGACGTCCATGACGATCAACGGACCGGCGCCGGTGATCTTCGCCATGTATCTGGCCGTCGCACAGCGCCGCGGGATTCCTTTGGAACACCTGGGCGGCACCTTGCAGAACGACATCCTGAAAGAATACATCGCCCAAAAGGAGTGGTTGTTCCCTCCGGAACCTTCCATCCGCCTGATTACCGATACGATCGCTTACTGTGCAACTCACGTTCCGAAATGGCACCCCATCAGCATCAGCGGCTACCACATCCGGGAGGCCGGTTCGACGGCGGTGCAGGAATTGGCGTTCACGTTGTACAACGGACTGACGTACGTGGAGGCTGCAATCAAGGCCGGCCTCCCGGTGGATCGCTTTGCCCCCCAATTGTCGTTCTTCTTCAACGTGCATAACGACTTTTTCGAAGAAGTGGCGAAGTTCAGAGCCGGGCGCCGGCTCTGGGCCAGAGAAATGACCCGGCGGCATCATCCCAACGACGCACGGTCCACCCAGCTTCGCTGCCACGCTCAGACGGCCGGCTGTTCCCTTACCGCTCAGCAGCCCATGAACAACGTCGTCCGCACGACGATCCAGGCTCTCGCCGCCGTGTTGGGCGGGACCCAATCGCTCCATACGAATTCGATGGACGAAACCCTCGCCTTGCCCACCGAGGACGCCGTCAAGCTCGCACTGCGGACGCAGCAAATCATCGCGCACGAAAGTGAAGTCGCCGACACTGTCGATCCCCTGGGCGGCTCCTATTATGTCGAGACGCTTACGAACCGGTTGGAGGAGGGGGCACTTGAGTATTTCCGCAAACTGGACGACATGGGCGGCATGGTGAAAGCGATAGAGCGGGGATATCCGCAGCGCGAAATTCTCGATGCCTCCCAACGCTACCAGCGCGAAGTGGAGCGAACCGAGCGAGTCATCGTCGGTGTGAATCAGCACGTCGAGCCTGAGGAAGCAACTATTCGGACCTTGAAGATCGGGCCGGAGGTCGAACAGGAACAGGTGGCGCGGCTCTCCGATCTCCGCAAGACCCGCGACCCGTTCCGGATGGCCGGCGCCGTCGAAGAACTACAGGAAGCGGCGTCGTGCGGTGAGAACGTGATGCCCTATCTGATCGAAGCGGTGAAGGCCAAGGCGACGGTGGGAGAGATTTGCTCAGCGCTTCGAGAAATCTATGGAGCCTACCGCGAGCCGGTAGTGCTCTGACGAGGCGTACATGAAGCTGGGGGCCTTCGAAATCTATCCCGTGAGCGACGGCCGGTTCGCGCTCGACGGAGGCGCCATGTTCGGCGTCGTCCCGAAAGTCCTCTGGGAGCGATGTTGTCCGGCGGACGAGATGAACCGGATTCCGCTGAGCATCACCGCCCTCCTGATTCGAGCGCACGGAAAACAGATCCTCGTCGATACGGGGCTCGGCGCCAAGGAAGATGAAAAGTTCGAACGCATGTTTGCCGTCGAACGGACGCCGACGTTGTATGAATCGCTCAAGCGTCTCGGCGTGCACCGCGAAGACATTGACCTGGTGATCAACACCCATCTCCACTTCGATCATGCGGGTGGAAACACGATGAAGGGCGACGACGGAGCCTTGCGCCCTGCGTTCCCCAAAGCCACATACGCGGTCCAGCGGGGGGAATTCGAGGACGCCGCTGCCGCCAACGAACGAACAAGGGCAAGCTACCGAGGGGACAACATTACGCCGGTGACGGAGCACCGTCAGTGGGAATTTCTCCATGGCGATACGGAACTGGTTCCGGGCGTCAAGGCCGTGGTCACCGCCGGTCACACGCGCTGGCATCAAAGCGTCAAAATCGAATCGGAAGGGGAGGTGGCCTTCTTTCTCGGCGACCTCGTCCCAACTGTCTCCCATCTTCCGCTGCCCTACATCATGGGATACGACCTGCTTCCCATCCAGACCCTGGAGACAAAACGTTGGGTTTTGGATCACGCCTTCGAGGAACGCTGGCTCCTGCTCTTCGAACATGATCCGCGCATTCAAGGCGGCTACGTCCGGAAGGACGAAGACGGCAAGTATAGCCTTCGGGAGGTGACGGCATGGCAGTAGCAGCCTCGCCCAAACGCATCCTCATCGGCAAAGTCGGACTCGACGGCCATGATCGCGGGGTGAAACTGATTGCGCGAGCGCTGCGCGATGCGGGCATGGAAGTGATCTACACGGGGCTTCACCAGACGCCTGAGCAGGTGGTCGCCACCGCGATTCAGGAAGACGTCGACGCCATCGGTTTGAGCATTCTTTCCGGCGCCCACAATACCCTCTTTCGCCGCGTGTTGGAACTACTCGAGGAGCGGAAGGCCGGCGATATCGTCCTCTTCGGCGGCGGCATCATTCCCGACGACGACATGGCCGCGCTGAAAGCGGCCGGCGTGAAGGCGCTCTTCAGGCCCGGGGCGCCAATGCAGGACATCATTGCATTCGTACGGAGCATTGAACCACAGCATTGAGGCATCATGCGGACTCTCACGACTTCGATCGCCTCGGGCTCAGATGAATTCAGGTCGAATCTCGCCCACTATGAAGGTCTGCTCGCCGACCTCCAAAAGCATCTTGCCCTCGCCACAGCTGGCGGTCCGGCGGAAGCGGCCGCGCTTCACCGCGAACGTGGCAAGTTGACCGCCCGCAAACGGATCGCGGCTTTGCTGGACCCCGGCAGTCCGTGGCTCGAGCTCAGTCCCTTGGCGGCCTGCGGCATGTACGAGGATCAGGTTCCGTCCGCAGGGCTCGTGACCGGCGTTGGGTATGTCTCGGGACGACCCTGCGTGATCGCCGCAAACGACGCGACCGTCAAGGGCGGCACATATTTTCCAATGACCATCAAGAAACATTTGCGCGCTCAGGAAATCGCGCTCGAGAACCGGCTTCCGGCAATCTACCTCGTGGACTCGGGCGGAGTGTTCCTGCCGATGCAGGCCGACGTGTTCGCCGACAAGGAACACTTCGGACGGATCTTTTTCAACCAGGCCAGGATGTCGGCCCTGGGCATTCCTCAAGTCGCCGTCGTCATGGGCATGTGCACGGCGGGCGGCGCCTATGTCCCGGCGATGTGTGATGAAAACATCATCGTCAAAGGCACCGGCACGATTTATTTGGCGGGACCGCCGCTCGTCAAAGCTGCGACGGGAGAAGAGGTCACTGCCGAGGAATTGGGAGGCGCCGATCTGCACACCAGGGTCTCAGGCGTCAGCGATCACCTGGCCGATAATGACAACGACGCGCTGGAGATCTGCCGCTCGATTATCGATACGCTCCCGCGGCGGCCGGCTGTGCGGCGGCGAGAAATCAAGGAGCCTTGCTACCCGGGAAAGGAACTGTACGGCGTGATTCCAAGCAATCCGAGACTCACTTTCGATCCACACGAGATCATCGCCCGCGTGACGGACGGAAGCGAGTTCCAGGAATTCAAGGCTCGCTACGGCCGCACCCTCACGTGCGGTTTTGCGCGGTGGACGGGCCACGACGTTGGCATTGTCGCAAATAACGGCGTGCTCCTGTCCGAGGCTGCGCTTAAGGGGGCCCATTTCGTGCAGCTTTGCGCGCAACGTCGCCTGCCTCTCATCTTTTTGCAGAACATTACGGGCTTCATGGTGGGGAAAGACTATGAGGCGCGAGGCATCATCAAGGACGGCGCGAAAATGGTGCAGGCGGTGGCCACGGCGGATGTCCCTAAGTTCACAGTCGTCATCGGTGCCTCTCATGGCGCCGGCAATTATGCGATGTGCGGGCGGGCCTATCGGCCGCGGTTTCTGTTCCTATGGCCCAATGCCCGGACCTCGGTCATGGGGGCGCAGCAGGCAGCGCAGGTCTTGCTGACGGTAAAGCAGCAGCAGCGGGCTCGAGACCATGCGAAGCGCTCGGAGGACGAAGAGCGACAAATCCGTGATGCGACCATGGCCCAGTACGAGCGTGAAGGCAGCGCCTTCTACAGCACGGCGCGGCTGTGGGATGACGGTATCATCGATCCGGCGGACACCAGGTCCATCCTCGGATTGTGTCTGGACATCGCACTGACTGCGCCGGTGCGCCGGTCCCGTCCGCCGGTGTTCCGCATGTGAAACAGCGGGCATAAAACCATGGCGATCATCGTTGAATCGGAAAAGGGACTTGCTCGGGTCACGATGAACCGGCCGGAACGGCGCAATGCGTTCGATTCGGAAATGGTGGATGAGATCCGCGACGCCTTTCTCAGATTGGGACAAGACCGCTCGGTGCGCCTCATTGTTTTGGCAGGTGCCGGGGGGACCTTTTGCGCGGGAGCCGATCTTCGCTGGATGGCTCCTGAGAGAGCTGTATCGGAACCGGAAGGACGCCGGGATGCCGAGCAGTTGTTGACGATGTTCAGGACCATCGACGAATGTCCCTGCCCCGTGATTGGACGGATCCAGGGAGGCGCCTATGGCGGCGCCTTGGGCTTGATCGCCGTGTGCGACATCGCAGTGGCCGCAGCGGACGCACGTTTCGCATTCAGCGAAGTCCGCATCGGCCTCGTTCCCGCCGTGATCGCCCCGTTCGTATTGCAAAAGGCCGGCACGTCTTTCGCTCGACGATTTTGTGTCACCGGGGAATCCTTTTCTCCGGTGACGGCCCGGGAGGCCGGTCTCATCCATGAGGTGGTCGAGCCGGCTGCACTCGATGCACAGGTTGCCGCACTCGCGGATCAAATCATTCATGCAGGGCCACAGGCGGCACGGGACACGAAAGCCTTCTTGCGCCGCCTTAGCGTTATTCAGGAGGACATCGGACCGCCGTGCATGGAGGCAAATCTGCGGGCCCGTCTCTCGGCGGAGGCTCAGGAAGGTGTTCGGGCCTTTCGCAATCGCCGGCCTCCTTCATGGGTCCGTTCGTCCGGCAGCAACTAATGGGGAAGGGCATGCTTGCTATTCGGATCACAGAGGTCGGTCCCAGGGACGGATTGCAAAACGAGCCGGCTGTCCTGTCTACGGACGCCAAAGTCGCGTTCGTGAATGCGCTCTCGCAGAGCGGCGTGACTGAAATTGAAGTCGGATCGTTCGTTTCGCCCCGCGCCGTCCCTCAGCTGGCAGATTCTGACGAAGTGTTTCAGAGGATTGACCGGCGTCCCGGTGTCGTCTATTCCGCGTTGGTGCCGAACGAACGGGGATTGTCACGGGCACGGGCGGCCGCAGCCGATAAGATCGCGGTCTTCACGGCGGCATCCGACACGTTCAATCAACGCAACATACATTGCACGGTGCGGGAGTCGATCGAAAGGCTCAAGCCCGTCGTGTCCGAAGCAAAACGTCACGGTCTGCCCGTGCGCGGATACGTTTCCACCGCCATCCATTGCCCGTTCGAAGGCGCCGTACCTCCGTCGCGCGTTTTACGAGTGATGGAGGATTTGCTCGATCTTGGCGTCGATGAGATCTCGCTCGGCGACACGATCGGAAAGGCGACGCCGTCCGACGTGAGAAGATTGCTCGATGACGTCAAAACACACCTGGTCTCGGCGCTGCTGTCGCTGCATTTCCATGACACCTATGGGATGGCCATCGCGAATGTGTTGACCGCCTGGACGGAATACGGCATCGCTTCGTTCGATGCCTCGGCCGGTGGGCTTGGCGGCTGCCCCTATGCACCAGGCGCGACCGGAAACGTAGCAACTGAAGACGTGGTGTATGCGCTGAGAGCGTCAGGAGCGTCCATTGCTGTCGATGAGCGGCTCGTGATTCAGGCAGCCAAGCACTTGGGCGCGCTGTTGAGCCGCCCGCTGTCCTCCCGGCTCTCGACGGTGCATCAACGTCGGACGGCCTGCGAGGTAGTACCGTGACCGGTGCTGCCGTCGAAAACCGCAATACGTCAGCACACACGATCGCCCTTGCCGTTCGGTCGGGAGAGGTCCGGGCGGTGTCCCGTCTTATTACGCTCTTGGAGAATGACCATCCGGCCGGCGCCGAGGGCCTGCGGTTGCTATCGTCGGATGGTCGCCCCAGCATCATCGTCGGCATTACCGGCTATCCCGGAGCGGGGAAGAGCACCTTGATCAACGCGCTTGTCGCGGCCTACCGCGCGCGCGGGATGAAGGTGGCGGTGTTGGCCGTCGACGTCAGCAGCGCGGTCACCGGCGGCGCGATCCTCGGAGACCGGATCAGAATGCAGGAGCATGTGCTGGACTCTTGCGTGTACATCAGAAGTATGGCGACGCGCGGTCATCAAGGGGGGCTCGCGCGCACGACAGAACAGGCCGGGCGTGTCTTGGTGGCGGCGGGCTACGACGCCGTGCTGATCGAGACCGTCGGGGTGGGGCAAAACGAACTGGACGTCCTCAAGATCGCTCCGACGGTGGTGGCGGTCGTTGCGCCGGGGCTTGGCGATGAGGTGCAAGCCATGAAAGCCGGTCTCCTGGAGGTTGCGCACATTGTCGTGGTCAACAAAGGCGACCATCCAGAGGCCGAGTCGACGGTCCGGGACTTACGCGAGTGGTGCCCCGTCGTCGTCAGCACCGTGGCCACGACCGGAAAAGGACTTCCGGAGCTCTTGGAAGCGATTACCGCTAATCAACAGGATCGAAACGAGAGGAAAGGACGTTCTATCGGCCTTTGACCTGACCTGGCACGTGACTCTGCGGGATGGAGGACACCATGCATCATCAGCTGCTCACAATTTCTCGCCAGATTGCCCGTATCACTCTGCACAATCCCCCGGCCAACACGATCACCGCCTCGGTACTCAAAGAGCTCGATCACGTGCTGAGCGAAGTCGAACAGGACGACTATGTCCGTGCGGTCATCGTCACAGGGTCAGGGCGTTTCTTCTGCGCCGGCGCCGACATTCATGAATTGACGCGCTTGAACAGCCCTCACGCCGGAACGGAGTTCGCCCTGCAGGGGCAAGCCTTGTTCAACCATATTGAACGCTGCGACAAGCCGGTGTTGGCCGCCATCAACGGCATCTGCCTCGGCGGAGGTCTCGAACTCGCACTGGCCTGCCACATACGAATCGCGTCGACCGAAGCTTCTATGGGATTGCCCGAGATCAAGCTCGGGCTGATTCCCGGCTTCGGCGGCACCCAACGGTTGTCGCGGGTGGTGGGCGCCTCGAAAGCCGCGGAGATGATTTTGACCGGAGAGAGCGTGACGGCGGAAGAGGCACTCAGGATCGGACTCGTGAGCCGGGTCGTCCCTGGCCAGGCGTTGATGGCACAGGCGGACGGCCTCGTCGGGATGATTGCTGCCCGCAGCACGGGCGCCGTCCAGGCGGTGCTGCATGCCATCCGCGGGGGACTGGACATTCCTCTTTCTGAAGGGCTCGCACGAGAAGCTGAATTATTCGGCGGGCTCTGTACGACGTCCGATAAGCGTAAAGCCGTTGAGGCCTTCATCGCGAAACGGCAGGCCAGGATGGCGGGGACCGAAGCATAAATTTGTCAGGCTTCGAGGTGTCGGAATGCTTGCGGATCGCCTTGCTCAATACGGTCACTCGTTTTCGTTTGCCAGCTTGCCGGCGACGGTCGTCCATGAGGTCAAACGGCGGGTGCTCGACAGCGTTGGCTGCGCGCTCGGCGCCTGGAACGCTCCGCCATGCGCATTTGCGCGCCAACTCGCCAGACAAGTGACGAATCCGGGAGGGGCGACCCTCTGGGGCACCGGTCATAAAACGCTTCCCGATCTCGCCACCTTCGCCAACGGGGCGTTGGTGAGGTATTTCGATTTCAACGATACCTACCTGGCCAAGGAACCGGCGCATCCATCGGACAACATTCCTGCCGTCTTCGCTGTAGCCGAGTCCATGCGCGCGCCCGGCACCCGCGTGATTCAAGCCATTGCGCTGGCCTATGAGATCCAGTCCCGATTCTGCGATGCCGCGGCGTTGAGGCCGCGCGGCTGGGATCATGTGACGTATGGGCCGTTTTCCTCCGCACTGGGCGCAGCCAATGTCATGAAGCTTTCCGGCGGGAAGACGCGCCATGCCCTGAACCTCGCCGGCGTCGCCAATGTCGCGCTCCGGCAGACGCGCGTCGGCGATCTGTCGATGTGGAAGGCCTGTGCCTTCTCGAACGCCGCCCGTAACGGAGTATTCGCCGCGATGCTGGCCAAACTCGGCATGACCGGGCCCTCTCCCATTTTTGAAGGAGAAAAGGGATTTATGAAGCTCGTCTCGGGAGCGTTCGAGCTTCCGCGGCTCGGAGGAGAAAAGGGCAGCGCAGGCTCGCAGATCGAACAGGTTCCCGGGTTCAAGATCCTCGACACGTATATCAAGCACTACCCCGTCGAATATCATGCTCAGACAGCCGTTGAAGCGGCATTGGAGCTTCGCGCGGAATTCATGGAGGCCGAGGGGGAAAGGGCGCTGCAGCATGTGTCCGAGATCGAGATCGGCAGCTACGACGTGGCGATCGAAATCATCGGACGGGAGCCTGAAAAATGGCAACCGACGACCAGAGAAACCGCGGACCACAGCTTTCCCTACTGCGTGGCGGTCGCCTTGCTAGACGGGCGCGTCACTCTCCAGTCGTTTGGTCCGAAGCGGCTAAGGGATTCGGCATTGGCCGAGCTCATGAAAAAAATCCGAGTGGTCCGTGACGACGACTTCGTTGACCGCTATCCCGCAGCGATGCCGACGCGCATCACGGTCAGAACGAGGGAGGGGAAGGCCTATACCAAGCAGAAGGACCTGCCGCTCGGTCATCCGGGCAATCCGATGTCGGATCAAGAAGTGGAAGCCAAGTTCCGGTCGTTGGTGAGCCGGCGTCTCGGCCGCACGAGGACCGAACGGCTGATCCACAGCGTCTGGCAACTAGACCGGCTGCGCGATATCGGTACGCTGATGCGGCTAATGAGGGTGAGCAAGTGAACGGTATGACACAGACGAAAGCCTCGCGCCTGCGTGACGCGCTCAGCACACGAACGATCGGCATCCCCGGCGCCTTCAATGCTCTGATCGCCCTGCAGATTGAACGAGCCGGCTTCGAGGCGGTGTATGTGTCCGGGGCAGCCTTGTCCGCCTGCCGCGGTATCCCCGACATTGGACTCCTCACCCTTGCGGACATGGCAGACGAAGCCGGCCGCATTGCCAAGTCCGTCGCCATCCCGACCATCGTCGATGCGGATACGGGATACGGCGGTCCTGCAAACGTTCGCGAGGCAGTGATCGCGTTTGAGGTGGCCGGTCTAGCGGGCATGCAGATCGAGGATCAGGAGTCGGCCAAGAAATGCGGTCACCTTCCAGGCAAACGGCTGATATCCACACGCGATATGGCGGACAAAATCGAGGAGGCAGTCCGAGCGAAAACTGAGCCGGATTTCATGATCATTGCCCGCACCGACGCTCGGGCGGTGGAAGGCTTCGACGGCGCCGTGCGTCGCGCGATCGCTTATGCGGAAGCCGGGGCGGATGCGCTGTTTCCGGAGGCATTGGAATCGGCGGATGAATTCGAACAGTTCGCACGGCACCTGCGGGACGCCCGGCTTATGGTCCCTTTGGTCGCCAACATGACGGAATACGGAAAGACGCCGCTGTTAACCTGCGCAGAGTTTTCGTCCATGGGCTATCGCGGCGTGCTGTTTCCGGTCACCGCCCTACGAACGGCATTGCGCGGTATCGAAGCGCTGCTCGGCGAGTTACGGTTGTTCGGCACGCAGCGGGATTGGTTGCATCACATGATGACGCGTGAGGAACTGTACAGGCTGCTGCGCTATCCGGAATCGCTCGAATTAGAAAGGGGAACGATCCATGACCACGGCAACAAGCGAGTCAGCGGCACGTGACGTCCGGCAGCCATCGTATAGCCCGGGGCTCGAAGGAGTCATCGCCGGAGAATCTGCCCTCTGTCTCGTAGACGAGGGTGAATCGGGTCTGCTGTACAGGGGGTATCGCATCGGCGATTTGGCCGAGTACAGCACGTTTGAAGAGGTCGCCTACCTTTTGCTCTTCGGCGAATTGCCGACGTCCCGGCAGCTGAAAGACTTTTCCTCGCAAACGGCGCAACAAGCCTTTTTGCCTCGTCCTGTCGTCTCGTTTCTCGAAAGCGTGCCGAAGGGGGCACATCCGATGGATGTGTTGAGGACGGGCGTCTCGATCCTCGGCATGACGGACGGGGACGGAGGTGATAGCAGCACAGCTGCCAATATTCGAAAATCCATACGCTTGCTGGCGCAGATTCCATTATTGATCTCGGCGGCCGATCGGATCGCGAGCGGAAGACCGGTCATCTCACGTCACCCTGAATTGAGCTTCGCTGAAAATCTGCTCTATTTGCTGACAGACCGTAAAGGCAACGATCGAGCCAGAGCCATGGCCCGCGTCCTCGACGTCTCGCTGACCCTGTATGCGGAACACGAGTTCAACGCGTCCACGTTTTCGGCACGTGTGACCGCTTCGACGTTGACGGATCTGCACGCGGCAATCACGTCGGCCATCGGGACGCTCAAGGGACCGCTGCACGGCGGAGCGAACGAAGCGGTGGCCCAGATGTTTGTCGAGATCGGCAGTGCCGCCAAAGCCGAAGGATGGGTGCGGGACGCCCTCGCGAACAAGCGCCGGATCATGGGCTTCGGCCACCGGGTGTTGAAGCAGGGGGATGCGCGCTCAGACATCATCCAGCGGCATGCAGAAGCCTTGAGCCGCATCTGCGGCGATCATCGATGGTACGAGATCGCGACGGCGGTGGAAGGGGTGATGCGGGACGAAAAAGGGCTGCATCCCAACTTGGATTTCTACACGGCTGCCGCGTATCTGCTGATGGACATCCCTCGCCCCCTTTACACTCCCGTCTTCGTGTGCTCGCGCATCACTGGATGGTGCGCACACGTGATCGAACAGCAGAACCATAACCGGTTGATGAGACCCCGGGCGGCGTACACGGGCCCCCCAAAGAAGGAGTATCTCCCGCTTGATCGCCGTACCTGACCATATCGCGGAAGCGAGGAACGTTCCTGGACTGTGTCCTGCTTGGCCGTGGCGCTCGTTTGCAGAGTTTTTTGCCTCACGCGTCGGCGATCCGGCATCGGCACAGCGTGTCTTCCTGACCTATCATGACGACGACGGCACCGCGAGCGCCACCTATACCTATGCGCAATTCGGCCAGGCAGTCCACCAGGCGGCCGCGTTCCTTCGTGATGCGGCCGGTCTTCGGCCAGGCGATCGGCTGGCGACCGTGCTGTTCAACCGCGACCTCACGGTCATTCTCTATTTTGCCGCTTGGGTGACGGGAGTCACCGTCGTGCCCATCAACGTCGAGGAATGACCGGATAAGAAGGGTTTCATTCTGGAGCACTCGGAGGCCGACGCGGTGTGCTGCTGGCCTGAAGCTCTCGAAGAGCTCATGGAGTTGCAGCGGAGCATCCCGTCGCTCCAGCAGGTCATTGCCGTCGGCATCGATGGTGTCTTGCGTCCGGTTGAGGCGGTTAACCGCCCTTCACCGCGCTCGCGTGTGCCGGCCACACACGTTCGTCCCGCGTCATTGGACGACGAGGCGCTCATCGTCTATACGTCGGGAACCACCGGAGCACCGAAAGGAGTCGTCCTGACGGTTGGGAATCTTCTGACCGACGCGGACGCGATCACCGACTGGCATGGATTCGGTACGACCGACCGATTGATGTGCGTCCTACCCATTCATCATGTGAACGGCATGGTCGTGACCTTGATGACGCCGTTCTACTTCAAGGGCGGCGTTGTGCTGACCCGCAAGTTTAGAAGCGCCTCGTTCTGGCGAAGGCTCGAGGAGGAACGCATCACCTGCGTCAGCGTCGTGCCGACACTGCTGGAGTTCCTGTTGGATGCAGACGAGGACATGACGGCCTATCCATTGCGTCATTTCCGTGGATTCATCTGCGGCGCCGGGCCCTTGCTGAAAGACACGGCCGCACGGTTCGAGGACCGGTTTGGTTTTCCGATCCGCCACGGGTACGGCTTGTCGGAAACGACGTGCTATTCCTGCTTTCTTCCGAACGATTTGCCGCCTCACGAGCATCGTCACTGGTTGAGAGATTTTGAGTTTCCGTCCATCGGCGTCCCTCTCCGGCACAACCAGATGTCGATCCGCGATCGCGACGGAAAAGAGCTCGGCGAACTGTCACGGGGAGAAATCTGCATCCGTGGTGGAACCGTCTGCGCCGGGTACTACAAGCGGGATGATGCGAACGAGGACGCCTTTCAACTCGGCTGGTTCCATTCGGGCGATGAAGGTTTCTATGTGCGGGACGGACGGGGGAGGCGGTTTTTCTTCATTTCCGGGCGGCTCAAGGAATTGATCATTCGTGGAGGCGTCAACATTTCTCCACTTGAAATCGACGACGCATTGAAGAGCCATCCCATGGTGCGCTTTGGAATGGCCGTTCCCTTCGAGCACCGCTACTACGGCGAGGAAATCGCGGGCTATGTCGTCCTTCGGGACGGCGGTAACGAGTGTGCCGAGCGAGAGTTGCTGAAACACTGCCGGCGCTTGCTGCCGTTTGCAAAATGTCCGAAAGTGATTCTGGTCGGCCGTGATGTGCCGTACACCTCTACCGGGAAGCCCAAACGGCTGGAATTGAAGGCGCATCTGGCGTCGAGTCTGTCCGGCTACCGCCATCACCAATTCAAGGAAGACGAAGTGTAGTTCACGGCTTGTTGGAGGAGCGCCATGTCGGAACACAGCATCGGTCTGGAATGGAAGCGGGAATCGGAGAAATTCACCTATGACACGTACAATCGAGACCATTTCGTGACGTTTCAAGGCGGCGCCCGGATGCCTGTATCGGCCGCCCCGGCCTATCGTGGGAATCCCGCGCTCGTAAATCCCGAAGAAGCGCTGGTGGCGGCATTATCCAGTTGCCATATGCTCACGTTCCTGGCGGTCGCTGCAAAGAAGCGCTTTGTGGTCGACCGGTACAGCGACCATGCAGTGGGCTACCTTGAGAAGGACCAACAGGGCAGAATGGCCATTACCCGCGTCGTCCTGCACCCGAAAGTTGAATTTAGCGGCGCCGCGCAACCGACGCCCGATGACATCGCTCAACTCCACGAGCAAGCCCACGGCGGCTGCTTCATTGCAAATTCGGTGACGACGCAAGTGTCGATCGAAGCCGGCTGATAAAGCCCTTAGACGCTTTCTCCACCCTGTTTCCGACTCTTGCACCTTTTCACGAAATCGCTACAATGCACCGTTTCCGCGCGGACTGATTACCGTACGCTCGCTCAATTGTAACTCCATCGTTCGGCAACGGGGACAACTGTTGGCACTCGAAAGATCTGCGCGGCAAGGAGCGCCACGTCCCTTGTCTGCCTGGACGGGACTGTTACGAGACTGGCAGACGCGAGCCGTTACAGCCGTATTCTCGCATCCCATCGCGGATTTCTTAGCCATGGCGACGCCCGCAGCCGGCAAGACTCGCTTTGCCCTCCGCGTGGCCCATGAGTTTGTGCGAACCGGCAAAGCCCAACGGCTATTGGTTGTATGTCCCACGAATCATCTGCGAACTCAGTGGGCAGGCGCAGCCGGAACGGTCGGCTTGCATCTGGATCCATCTCTGACCAACGAGCAGACGCGGGAGGCACGGGACTATCACGGAGCGGTCGTGACCTACCAGCAGGTGGCCCTCGCGCCGCAAGTGTTCCAGCGAGGCTGCGCTGCACGGACGACTCTCGTGATCTTGGATGAACTCCATCATGCAGCGGACGGACGACATTGGGGCAAAGCATTGCGTGAGGCGTTCGACAGAGCAGTGTTCCGTCTTGTTTTGTCGGGCACGCCGTTCCGCTCGGATAATCATCCCATTCCCTTTGTCCGATACGAACAGGGCGAGAGTCGGGCGGACTTCGCGTACGGTTATACGGACGCGATCAGAGATAGGGTGTGCCGCCCAATTGTGTTTCCGAGCTACGAAGGGGAAGTCAGCTGGCTCTCGGAGGGGCGCGAACATCACGCAACGTTCGAAGATGGTCTTACCTTCGAGCGGCAACGCGAACGCTTAAAAACCGCGCTGCTCCAGGAAAGTTGGCTCGGCTCGGTGATTCGAGATGCGCACGAGCAACTCACGCGGCTTCGAAAGCAGGAGCAGCCGGATGCGGCGGGTCTGATCGTCACCATGGATCAGGACCACGCGCGCTGGGTCGCTGCGCTCGTCGCAACATGGACCGGGGTGAAAGCAGCCGTCGCTGTTTCTGATGATCCTGCGGCCAGCCAGACCATCGAGGCGTTCGCCCGCCAGCGACAGCAGCAGTGGCTTGTCGCGGTAAACATGGTCAGTGAAGGTGTCGACATTCCGCGTTTGCGAGTGGGCGTGTATGGAACCAACGTGCTGACTGAAATGTACTTCCGTCAGGTTGTGGGGCGGTTTGTTCGCATGCAGCCGCATCTTCCAACGCCACAGCGGGCATGGCTTTACGTTCCCAAGGACCCGGTGTTGGTCCGTTACGCCAAACAGATCAAAGCCGAACGCGATCATGTGCTCGAAGACATTCTGCCGGCCGGCCAGCGAGATCTTTTCGGGCAGGCGAGAGTTTCAGTCAAAGAGTATGCCCCGTTGCATGCCATCGCGCGCGTCGATTCGCTCATTGGGGAGGACGAATCGCACGCGGACGACATCGCCACCGCAGTCACCGACGTCCCGCTTCATGATCGCAAGCGCGATCTGCGTGAGCTTCATCGTTTGCTTGTGGGAAGCGTGGCTCGTGCGGCGGGGATTGATCACCGGCGCTTAAACGCTGAACTCATCTCCCGCACCGGCAGCCGGGTAGACCAGGCCACATTAGAACAGCTTGAAAAACGGATCGACCTCTTGCAGCGCTGGCGTGATCGAGGTTACGACGGCAAGCGCTAACACATCGAGGTCGGGCCCCTCATCTCGGTGCGGCACCAAGTTTCGGCGATCTAATGGGTTAACAACAAGCTTGTTATGCCTGCAAGTTCTGCAGATTCTTGCTTTCCCGTGACGCCCATGTGGTCTACGTGCCCTGAACGATAGACTGTCGCCATGTGTCGACCGGCCTCATGAACGGCTGCACTGTTGACAGGACCGATCGTAAACAACCCCATGAAACCGCGAGCCATCACCATTATGGGCTGTGTCTCATAGACTGCCAGAACCCTGGCTGCCTGAAGTGCCATATCCTCTCTTCTGAATTGATACATACAACCCTCGCTACGGCTAAAGGTTAGAACCCCGGTCGAGGCGACCCTGACGCCACGACCATATTATTTCCGGCCCCCCTTGAACTTCTTGTACTTCGTCAACCGGCGATCGATGTTCTCTTCGTTGTCCGTCAGCCAGGACTGGCAGATATGGACGATCACGTCCGACAGCGAGGTCCCATAGGCGCCAATCAGTTCTTTGAGCTCATGTTGAAGAAACGAAGGCACCGTAATGCTGAAGTGTTCCGTTCGAGAATGGTCCGGCGACGCTGACTTGCCCATGGATCACCCCGGGGTATAAAATGCAATGGTTCAATGTAGCACCAATATAGAACCGTGGTCAATCAATCGTCAAAAGCCAATATTGAGCGGTGATTTTTCGCAAAGAGGAAAGGGCATCAGCACCGTCCGTCACGACGCGGGTCTAGGCGGGCGAAGTCGAGGTTGATGCGCTCGGCGCAATGAAGGAATCACAAAAGCCGTGGAGTAGCGGCCGCGTTACTTTCCTAACGGCATTCCCACGACTGGGAGGTGGTCATGCGACATGAAGAAGCCTGTATTGGAATGTTCGTCAGACTCCTTTCGGACTGGCACGGGATTCCCCAGGGAACCTTGGGAAGCATCGACACCGTAGAGGCAGAGATTGATGGCTCGTGGTCCTTCACGATTTTTTGGGAACTGCATCGCCCTTTGACTTCAACGATACCTGGCCGAACTCGGACGCACAGCGGACTGCAATCCGGATCCCTGGGCCTGCGACTATGGGAAGAGGATCTCCCTCGCTTCGAAGTGATTACCCGGGAGCAGAAGACTGCGGCCGTTTTGCAGATAGCGGTACATGTTGACACAACGCCCACGGTATTGAGCTTGTTTACCTCCGAGGGCGCGGAGCAACTGAGACTACCGTTTACAGACGGAGAACTCATTGAAGATGACCAGCCGCAATTAGCCTTCGCCTCGGTAGGAGTAGACGACTTATAGAACCAGATGGGAGAGGGGGAGTGCGATCGGCCTGCGAGCCGACTCGCTTACCTCATGACGTTCATGACATTTTTAACGGAGAGCGCCGTTGTCGAGGGAGTCTTTAGGCTAATTGCCTCAAGTGCTTTCCGGGCGAGCGCCGCTTCCGGGCCGTTCGGGTAATGATCAAGAACTTCATCGAATGTCATGCGCGCTCGGTAGTAATCGCCGAGCATCGAGTATGTCTGGCCGATTTTAAAGGCCGAGGCAGCCAGTTTTTGACTCATGGGGTCAAAAGACCTGACATTTGAAAAGGCATTGAGGGCTTCTTGATAGCGACCTAGCCTATATTGGCATTCTCCAATCCAGTATTGTGCGTTCGCTGCCAAGCCTGATTGTTTATGCAATTCGATAAAGAATTTGAAACCAGCCAATGCCGCCTCATAGTCTCCATGTTTAAATTCTTCCATGACACGATCATAC
>DATELB010000059.1:0-23336 GCA_035277085.1 Nitrospira sp.
ATGATGTGCCGGACGCACCATCCCCGGCTGACAAGCGCATCCGCTATCAGCGATCGGTGGCAGCGCCAAGGTACGGCCTCGGCGCACATGATGGCCGTGGGTGCGTCCATGGCGCCCTTCATCAACGTCTGCAGGGCCATCGCAAATGCTTCAGTCTGCATGTAGTCTGCGTATCCCCGGAAACTCGCGTTTCTCCACCCGCCATTGACGGAGTCTTTTTTCGGCTTTCGTAGTCCGCCGAGTTCGGGTTGGTGCACGTAGGTCAAGTGGGCGGCATTGAGATGCCTACCGAGCGCATTAATATCAAACTGAGGATTGTGACGGGAACGGGGAACCGTGCGCACGTCGACAAGACGCTTGATGCCGTGGCACTTCAGCAGGTCGAGGAACTCGTCGATGGGTTTCGTCGAATGGCCGATCGTCAACAGCTTGCCGCGCATGTGTCATTGTCCCACGGGAAGGCCATGCTGCCAACCCTGGGTGACCCAACCGTCGGACAGACTCTCTCTCATTCTGCCGGCATCTTGCGAGGATCAAGTTCGAGCAGTTTGAGCCGCCCGTTGCCGGCATGCTCTGTCTTGTACAGGCGGTCTCCCACCTGCAGGCTGCCGATGAGCAGATTGCCGCTGGCCACTAACGTGAAGTCACCACGTGAGGGAGGTTTGAACGAGCCTCGAATGACAGCCGTATCATTAAACCGGGAAACAGTGGAGGTGATGTCCAGTTCATGGCGATTGCCGTCAAAGAATTCGACGGTCACGCGAGGATGCGGTCTGGCGGCCGCATCTTTAAGGATCTCCAGCAGATGCGCGTCGAGTGTGATTTCACGCTCGCGCAGCACCCACGGCTTCCGCTGAGCGGCATTTTGATCCAGCGTCGGCGGCGCGAGGTGCCACAGACTCGCCGCGTCCGTGCTCTCCGCCGCCATCGCGCCGAAAGCTCCCGGCAGGTGGAACAGACTGACGATCGAGATCACGAGCAGATAGAGGGGCATAGACCTCTTGCGCAGAGCCATCCTCATTATAGTCGGGGAGGACGGGCGGCGCGAGGATGAACGGAATTTCGACTGAACACGCCGGAGAATCGCTGGCAGATCGAGCTTCTCGAGCCGCGGTGAAGCGGTGACGCTCTCTCGGCGGGGCTAGGATGGTTTGCGTTCGACGACAACCCGAACCGCGATGGGAAAGCTGATCCGTTCCGCACGGCAATGTCGTGACGCGCCTGCCAGGATCAGCCGATACCCCGTCCCTGAACCAAGATCAAGAACGACATGACCGGAGCGGATGCGCGCATCGCCGACCAACCGAAGATTGAGGTGCCCGTCTGCTCCTCGAATAGGCGGTCCCACTTTTCCCAGGCGTCCGCGACGCGGTTCCAGCCTGGGTTGGCCCTCGACGATTGTCGTCCGTGTTCCGTTGTCATCATGCGAGATACCCGTCATCCACCGCTCAGGGCGCAGACGATATAGATGCGGTCTTGAGGATCGAGGGGGGCCAGCAACTCTTGCGCCTGCTCATCGTTCACAAAAATTCTGATGTGCGGCCGGATCCTGTCTTGCTCGGTCACGATGCGAAAACGAAACCCTGGATACCGGGCATCCAACGAAGACAGCACGTCGCCGAGCGTCGAGCCGTCGACCGACACATCGCTGTGCTGGTTCGTGTACGACCGCAGCGCGCTCGGAATATGGACGTTCATCGGCCGAACACGGCGGCTTCAATGGAATAGATCTCGGGAAGATGACGGGCGATGCAAACCCAGCTTTGCCCTTCAGTCTTACTGGCCCAGACTTCTCCGCTCGTCGTACCCACGTACAGGCCGACGGCGTCATGGTCGTCGCGGGTCATCGCCTGACGTTTCACCGTCCACCACGCGTCGGATCGCGGGAAGCCCTTGTCGAGCCGGGACCAAGTTTTGCCGGCATTGCGCGTCACATAGGCGGCGGGTTTCCCGCCGAGAGCGACGCGCGGCCACACGGTCGAGCCGTCCATGGGAAATACCCACGCGACATCCGCGTTACGCGGATGGACGACCATTGGAAAGCCGATGTCGCCTATGGCCTTCGGCATGTTTCTCCCGATTCTCACCCATTGTTCGGACGAACGGTCGAGACGATAGATCCCGCAATGGTTCTGCTGATAGAGGCGGTCTGGATTGCTGGGGCATAACCGCACACAGTGAGGGTCGTGGAAGGTTACCGTGGCCGCATCGAACCCTTCGACCGTCTCGAGCCCTTTGATGAGAGGGGTGAACGTCTTGCCGCCGTCGAGCGTTTCATGCACGCCACCGCCGGACATCGCAAAATAGAGATGCTGCGGATTGCGGGGGTCGACGATAATCGAATGCAGCTTCGGGCCGTCTGGAGTACCGTCCTGCACTGTGCCCATCCACTCCAGGTACTGGGGGTCTTCGTTGATATACGAGAAGGCATTCCACGTGACGCCCCCGTTGTCGGATCGAAACAGGCCCTGTGGCGACGTGCCAGCATACCAGGCATCCGGCTCGTTGGCATGACAGGGGGTCAGCCAAAACACATGATTGACCGAGCGGCCTTGTTGTCCTTCCGGCACCTTTCGGAACGCTGGCGGGGCCGACGATTCCTTCCACGTCTTACCCGCATCCACCGACCGGTAGATCGTCGGTCCGAGGTGTCCCGTGCTGACGGCCATCAGCATTGTGCGTCGATCCCTGGGGTCGAGGACCATGTGGTGCACGATCTGGCCGAGAAAGCTCGGCGCGGATAGCTTCCATGTCCGCCGTGATGCGTCGCTGCGCAGCGTGAACGCGCCTTTGCGCGTCCCGACCAGGAGGGTGACCGCCCCCTTCGTCGTGGCTGCTGTGGTGGTGTTCATTCCAGTTCGAGCCATTGGATTCCTCCTCAAGTCCTGGCAAGTCGTTCAGCGCCGTCGCCGCTTGGATTTACCCTTGGCGCGTCTCGGTGCGGCTTTTTTTTGGGGCGTTTCCTGGTCCATTTTCGGCTCCCACAGGCCGAACGTCGCGCCGGTTGGATCGTTGATAACGCTTAGCCAGCCATATTGCCCCGCGACCATCACTTCACGGTGAATCGTCGCGCCGAGACTCCGGGCTTTCTCAGTCAGGGCGGTGATGTCGTCGGTCACAATGTACGGAATCCAGAACGATTCGGAGCCCTTGGGGCTCTTCATCATCCCCCCGGTCGGAGACAATTGCTCATTGAACAGTGAGTAGGGCATGTCCGGCAGATCGCGCACTTTCCAGCCGAAGAGCTTCTGATAGAAATCCTTTGCCTTGTCGAGGTCTTGAGTGATGAGTTCAATGTGTCCGAAGTTGGTCGCCATGGTCGTCCTCCGTGGATGGACCGGACGCTACTTAAGGGTCTGCAACGTCTCGCGCAGTTCTTTCAATTCCGAGATCGAAAGATCCAAGTGTTGATCGCGCTGCGGCTGGTCGTCTTTGAATTTCCAGAGGCGTTTGAAAATGGTGACCAATTCCTTTTTATGGGTCACGGCCAGATCATAGGCCGGTGTCTTCTGTTGTTCCTTCGTGACCTCGCAATAAGAATCGAGGAGTGCATGCAACTGATTGTGGTAATCGTCGAACGGGGCATCATTGCCTTTCCCGCCCTTGGCCTTGGCCGCCGTCGCTTCCATCATCGTCGTGAGGTTGACCATGGTATCGACCGCCGTGGGGCCTTTGGCTTGCGCGGCATAGTCGCCTGCCCGCGGATAGAACAGGTAACTGCACCCGCTGCTCACGGCCAACAAGAGAGTCAACAGTATGATGCTCACCGTGTGTGCCATAGGGTCCTCCTGTGTAGCGGTGTGGGGCAGTAGTCAAGCATGTTCCATGCGCATGGTCAATGCTTGGCGGCGCCTGAACAAGGCGCCGCCAAGCAGGATTCCGTCATTGCTTACGGGTGTAGACGATTTCCAGCATCTTGGTTTCTTTATCGCCTTTGTGGGCTCCGTACATGTCAAACGTCTGCGTATTGCTGTCGACGAGCTTCCAGACGGCACGATGGGTCATCTTTCCTCCGTCCGGTTCGGGATGGGAGCCTTTGAGCGTGATCGTTTTCCCGTCCGCGCTCGCCGTGCCTTCCATAATAAATATCCCGGTCCCCATTGAATCCATCCAGGCCGTCACATATTTCTTGGCCATATTGTCGTAGGCGTCAATCCCGATTCCTGAGAAAGGCTGGCCCATCATCTGGCCGTTGTATTCCTGATAGAGGAAGCGCCCGTCCAAAAGCATCTTCATCTCCACTGTGCCGGTGGATTCCATCGGCGGCTTGCCGGGCTCCATCCATTCCTTGGTTGTTGTGTTCCAGCTGCCCGCCAAGGATGCAAACTGCTTGTGCGGCTCTCCGGGCATGGCCATTTTCTTCCACAGCTCCATCATCGCCTGCTGATCCATCTGCTTGTCGTGCTTCTTTTCCTTGGCGGGAGCTGCCGTTACCGACAGGATCAGACAGAAACAAGTAAGTGCACTGATCGTCAACCGCATTGTGGCCTCCTTGAAGTGTGATGGCTGCGGCGCTGGCCCCAGCCGGTGATGGTGCGCGTCTTCTGAACGAACCGCCGGAATTACGGCGCTGCATGAATCATCCAGGACACCCCAAAACGGTCCGTCAGCATGCCAAACCGGGGTGAAAAGAACGTCTTCGTCAATGGCTGGCTAACCTGCCCCCCCTCGGCCAACGCGTTGAACCGCCGCTCGGCCTCCGCTTCGTCCTTCACCGTCAGTGACAAGGCAAACCCTTGGTAGGCCTGCGATCCCTGGCATTGCCCGTCCGATGCCATGATCGTCTGGTCGCCGATTTGCAAGGTCATGTGCATCACCTTGTTGGATTCCACGCCGCCGCACAGGCTTTGGTCCGGGCTGTCCTTGAAGCGGAGCAGCCTGCCGATTCTTGCGCCGACCGCCTTCTCGTAAAAGCGAGCCGCTTCTTCGCAGCGACCTTCGAAGAATAAATAGGGTTGTAATTGCATTTCACTCTCCTTTCGCTCGTCATGCCTATCGTGAGGTGCAGCCTGTAGCCCGCGGACGCTAGTTGGTTAGGAGGCAGCCGGAAGCCCAGGAACGTCTCTGATTGGACGAATCTCAATCGTGCCGATTTTTGCGCCGGGAACTTTGGCGGCAATTCCGATCGCCTCATCAAGACTCTTTGCATCTATGAGAAAGTATCCGGCCAGCTGCTCGTGCGTTTCCGCATAGGGGCCGTCGGTCACGACGGTCTTCTGGTCGCGTACGCGGATGCATGTGGCTGTTGCGGTCGGTTGCAGTGGTGCGGCGAGGTATTGACCGCGCGAGCTGACTTGGCGGGCCAGGCGGATGGATTCATCCAGCATCGAGGCATGTGTCGCTTCGCCCAGCGCCGCGAAATGTTCCTCATTGTGGAAGACGAGCAGCATGTACTTCATGGATCAGTCCTCCTCTCTGCGCGTTTCCGAGATCCGAGGTGACATAAGATAGTCGTCTCTCAAGGCTGAAATCGACAGGCGATGATCCGCAACCACTTGCGACGAAGTCTGCACGCTAAGCCACTGATATACAAGTCGTTTAAGAGCGGTGGCTTGGTCTAAGTCGAAAGAGCGTCGAGCCTTCGCCGGAGAAACCGTCGCTCTGGCTCCAATCGAGCGAGCCGGAGCGCTCGTTCGTATGATTGGCGAGCGTTCTCCGTTCGTCCGAGCCGCCGGCAGAGCTCAGCGTGCGCCGAGTGGGCCAAGTGGTAATCGGTCAGTTCTCCGCGCTTCAAAATGGCCTCGATCAGTTCCAACCCCAGCAGGGGGCCGTCGCGCATGGCGACGGCCACCGCCCGGTTCAGCTCGACGACCGCAGAGGCGTCCATGCGGAGCAGCACGTCGTACAATGCGACGATCTGGGCCCAATCCGTTTCTGCCGAGTCTGTCGCTTCCGCATGGACAGCGGCGATTGCGGCCTGAATGGTATACGGTCCGATGCGCCGGGACGACAACGCCCGTTCGACCAGCTCCAGGCCTTCGCGAATGTGATGTCGATTCCAGCGCGACCGGTCCTGATCCTGCAAAAGGATCAAATCCCCGTCGGGAGACGTGCGCGCCTCTCGTCTCGACTCCTGCAGGAGCATCAGCGCCAACAGACCGGCCGTTTCCGGCTCGGTCTGCAAGGCGAGCAATAGGCGTCCAAGGCGCAGCGCTTCCGCCGAGAGATCGGCTCTGGTCAGCGATTCGCCGGAGGAAGCGGAATAGCCTTCGTTAAAGACGAGATAGATGACGCGCAGCACGGCATCCAGCCGAGCCGGCAATTCCGACGGCGCCGGCACTTCATAGGGAATACCGGCGTCTCGAATCTTGGATTTGGCGCGGACGATGCGTTGCGCGATCGTGGCGGGCTTCGTCAAAAACGCCCGGGCAATTTCTTCCGTCGTCAGGCCGCAGACTTCCCGCAGGGTCATGGGAATCTGGGCTTCCGGCGACAGAGCGGGATGGCAGCAGGTGAAGATCAACCGCAACCGGTCGTCGTCGATGTCTTGGCTGTCGGTCTCGACGGGTTCTTCGGCGGTGGCCGTCTCCGCTTCCTTGGCGAATTCGACGAGGGTCGCATCGTAACGCGCTCGCCGCCGCATCACATCGATCGCCTTGAACCGCCCCGCCGAAACGAGCCAGGCTCGACGGTTGTCGGGGACCCCCTCGCGCGGCCATTGTTCCAACGCAGCGGCGAAGGCCTCGTGCAGAGCCTCTTCCGCCAGGTCGAAATCCCGAAGCAGCCGGATCAGCGTGGCCAAAACTCGGCGCGATTCAGTGCGATAGGCGTCGTCGACTTGTGCCCGCGCCTCATTGCCTGTAAGGTTCATCGCGGCATCCTCGCTGCTTCTTCACTTCTCATTACACTCTGTACGCCACCCGGTTCACCCGCCGCCTGGGCGGATGTTTTCACCCACCGCCCTCCAATTGCTATGCAATCGAAAACCCGGGACGCACCCTTTACCCATCTCACCCGCCCGACGATCATTTGTCACCCGGCCCAGCCCACCGATTGCTTCGCAATCGTTTTCGCGGGACGCCTGTCAGAACAGGCGTTTATTATTTCACCCGCCCAACCCGCGCACGCCTAAACGTGCGCTTGCCCGGGCCTCACTCCGCGCAGCCGAGTTCCTTCATGGGACGGACCTCGATGCTTCCGATCCGGGCGGCGGGGAAATGCGCAGCGATCCGAACGGCGTCGTTCAGATCCCGGACGTCGATGGCAAGAAAACCGCCTAATTGCTCCTTTGTCTCTGCGAACGGACCATCGGTCGCGGCCGTTTTCCCGTTCCGGACGCGGACCGTCGTTGCGGTCTCGATAGGATGAAGCGGTGATGCGGCGATAAGCTGCCCGTTCTTTTGCAAAGCATCACAGAAGGCCATGGACTCGTCGGAGAGCGACTGCCGTTCAGGCTTGGGCATCTCGTTGAGGACCTTCTCTTCCACATAGACCAAACAAAGATATTTCATGGTGGCTCCTCCTTCAATTCCGGTGGCATCGCCGTTTGACATTGGATAGTCGTTGCGAACGTTCGAAATCGACAGTGCGCCAATCTTCGGTCTCTATCCTGATGGAATCCAACTTCTGATGACAATACGTAAGCTTCTACGCTGTCAGCCGGATAACGACAGGCGAGGCGGTTCGCCTTGGTCTCGCCCGCCTAGCTGTGGTATGGTTCGCCTCTCCAGCCAGTTCATGGTCCTATACCCAGGAGGCGGATCATGCCAAAACGCTTCGTCTTCGGTTCTGCAGTCCTCTTGCTCTTGCTTCTTGCCACGACGGGGCACGGGCAGGGCATCTTCGAGGGCATGTTTGATAAAGCGAAAAAAAGTGCCGAACAAAAAGGGCGCGATCGATTGAATCAGCGGATGGATCAAACCATTGACAAGGGCATGAGCAAGACCGAGGACGCCATTAAAGAATGCGTGTCGACAGATCAGGAATGTTTGAAACGGGCCAAAGAGGAAGGTAAGGCGGTGTCGGTCGTTGATGCGCCGACGGCGCCTTCCGATTCGGCGAAATGCGTCGCAACCGATGCCGGCTGCCTCAAGCAGGCCAAGGCCCAAGGGAAAAAGGTTCAGATCGTCGATGAAGCGGAGCTTGATACCCTACGCTGCAGCGTCACCGATGCCGACTGCTTGAAACGGGCGAAATCGACCGGAAAAAAGGTCGAAATCATCGAGTAACTCAGTTACCCATAATTGTCGCCGCCTTCATTGATGCCATTGAGGTCATGTCTGATGAAGGCACTTCGTTCGTGTTTTATCCATCCTCTCCCTCCGCTTGCCGGCCTCCTCTCCTGTGAAGTGGGCGCGATCGTCCTGTTCGGTTGGGCGGTCGACAGCACAGATCTCAAGAGTCTTGCCCCCGGGTTGATTCCCATGATGCCCAATACGGCCGTCGCGTTTGTCTTCGCAGGCATGTCCCTGTTAGCCGCCTCGATGCGGCCGGAACGTTGGGGTCTGCGGCTAGGAGCAGGCGCATGCGCCGCCATCATGGGAGCAATCGGCCTCTCCACGAGCGTGGAGTACTTGCTGGGAGTCAACCCGGGAATCGATCAGTGGCTGTTTCGGGAGCCGCCGGAGACCGCGGGCCCCTGGATTCCGGGCCGCATGGGCCTCAACACTGCCGTCTGCTTTGTGCTTCTCGGATTCGCCGTACTTGTCAAACTGGGGAGGCCGGCCCGTTACGAGGCGCTGGCCGATGCGACCGCTCTCGGAGCGATGCTGCTCGCCTTCATGGCGTTCCTGGGCTACCTCTACCAGGAACAATTCCTGTACGGCGTCGGTCAGTATACGCCGATGGCGCTTCACACCGCGCTGACGTTCCTACTGGCCTGCGCCGGCGCTCTGGCGTTGCATCCAACCAGCGGCGTCATGGCGGTCATGACCAGCGACCAAGCAGGCGGCTACCTGCTGAGACGTCTGGTGCCCGCCGTACTCGTCATCCTTCCGGCGATCGGTTGGATCCGCCTCTACGGCGAGCGCCAAGGCTACTACGGCGCTGCGCTGGGTGTGGCGATATTTGCGACCCTCGCAACCGTCACACTGGGAGGGATGCTATGGGTCACCGCCCGTTCGATCAACGAGGCGGACCAAGCGCGCCGGCAGAGCGATCGGCTGTTTGCCGCCTTCATGACAAACCTGCCGGCCCTGGCATGGATTAAGGACACGCAAGGCCGTTACCTGTATCTGAATGACGCGTTCACCAGAGCGTTCGGCGTGCAGCTCGAGGACTGGCGCCACAAAACAGATCGCGAGGTGCTGCCGGAAGCGACCGCAGCGCAGTTCCAAGCCAATGACGAACAAGTGGTCGCCAGAAATCAGGCCGTGATGGCAGTCGAGACGGCGCAGTACGCGGACGGCATGCATGAAAGCCTCGTGAGCAAATTTCCCATCGTTGACGAGGAAGGCCGTCTTGATCTGCTCGGCGGCGTCGCGATCGATATCACCCACCGGAAGAAGGTGGAAACCGCCTTACGCGAGAGCGAGGAGCAGTTCAGGCAGGTGACCGAGCACATCCAAGAGGTGTTCTGGCTGAGCGATACACTGAAGAACGAAGTACTGTACGTCAGTCCCGCCTATGAGTCGATCTGGGGGCGATCCTGCCAAAGTCTATATCAGTCTCCGCGGTCGTGGCTCGAAGCGATTAATCCGGAAGACCGGGACCGTGTGCTGCAGGCCGCACTGACGAAACAGGCCGCCGGGACGTATGACGAGGAGTACCGCATCCTGCGACCGGATGGCGCCACCCGATGGATTCGCGACCGGGCGTTTCCAGTCCGGGACCCCGACGGCTCGGTGCGCCGGATCGTCGGCGTGGCCGACGACATCACCGACCGTAAGAAGGTCGAAGAAGAGCTCCAAGGCATCCGTCACGAGCTCGAGCGCCGGGTCGAAGAGCGCACGGCCGCGCTCCTGACCAGTCAACAGCGTCTGGAGATGGCCTTTCACGGCGCAGGCTTGGCCTCCTGGGATTGGCAGATCAAGACGGGGGCGTTTTCATTCAACGAGCGCTGGGCGGAGTTGCGCGGATTCGGGATGGAGGAGTTGGCGCCTCACATTTCGTCCTCGGCCGACGGCATTCATCCGGACGACCGACCGGTGGTCGAAGCAAATTTGAAGACTTGTCTCGATGGGCAGACCCCCGAATTTGAAGCGGAGATGCGCGTCCGCACGAAGGCGAACGAGTGGACCTGGATTCTCAACCGGGGCCGGGTGATCGAACGGAATCAGGCAGGGGCCCCAGTGCGGATGGCCGGCATCGAAATCGACATTACCGCGCGCAAGCGGACCGAAGAGGCGCTGAAAGAAAGCGAGGTGCGGTACAGCTCGCTGGTTTCGCAAGCGACCGACATCATCTACACGGCCGGGCGGGACGGCCGGTTCACCTTCGTCAATGCCGCCGCCTGCGATTTGATGGGCTACGATCAACATGAGCTGCTCGGCAAGCATTACCTTGAGTTGATCCGCGAGGATGTCCGGCCAAAGGCGCAGCAGTTCTACCGACAGCAGCTGTCGGCTCAGATTCCCAGCACCTACTACGAATTTCCTGCCCTCACGAAGCGTGGGGAAGAGGTCTGGCTCGGACAACACGTGCGCCTGCGCCTCGCAGAAGGACAGGTGGCCGGTGTGGAAGCCATCACACGCGACATCACGGCCCGAAAAGTGGCCGAGCGGGCGCTTGAAGAACGCGCAAAATGTGCGGCCTTTGCCGCAGAGGTCAGTCTGCTTTTGAACCATGACGAGCCGCTGGACTGCCTGCTCCAGCGCTGCACGGATGCGGCCGTTGAGCATCTCGGGTCGGCCTTCACGCGGGTCTGGCTCCTCAAGCCCGGAGATCTCTGTGCCGGCTGTCACAAGGCGTCTTTGTGCTACGACCGCGCCATGTGCCTGCATCTGCATGCGAGTTCCGGTCTCTCCACCAATTTGAATGGGGAATACCGGCGTGTGCCCCTGGGCGCGCTCAAAATCGGCCGCATTGCGCAAGGGCACGGTGCGCTTTTCACGAACGACGTGCTGAACGACGATCGGTTGCCTAACAAGGATTGGATGCAGAAGCATGGTCTTCGGTCGTTTGCGGGGTTTGCGTTGATGGTGGAAAACCAGGTCTTCGGCGTCCTCGGCCTCTTCAGCCGGGATCTGATGTCAGAGCCCATGCGACAAACCATCGAATCGGTCTGCAATGGTCTCGCGGCGTCCATCGCCCGAAAGCAGGCCGTGGCCGCCCTGCAGGCGAATGAAATGCGGACACGGGCCATTGTCGAGTCTGCCTTGGACGCGGTGGTTACGATGGATGAACGAGGCATCATCACGGGTTGGAATTCACAAGCCGCGTCGATGTTCGGCTACGAGGAGCAGGAGATCAGCGGCAGATTGCTGAGCGATACTATTCTCCCTCAGCGATATCGGGAAGCGCATACAAGCGGTCTTCAGCGCTATCTGTCCTCCGGTCATGGACCCATCCTGAACCGCCGCGTCGAGCTTTCCGCGCTTCATAAGGACGGACGCGAGTTTCCGATCGAATTGTCCGTCACTGCATTGACGATCGAGGGCGGGAAGGTCTTCAGCGCCTTTCTGCGGGACATCAGCGAACGCAAACAGGCTGAACGGGCGTTGAAGGAAGCCTATGAGCAACTGCGTGATCTCACGAGGCGACTGACCGAGGCGGAGGAAATCGAACGCAGGCGGTTGGCCCGTGAACTTCACGACGAGTTCGGTCAGGCGCTGACCGGCTTGAAATTCGACGTCGCCTGGTTGACCAAGGAACTTTCCCGGCCCGCCAAGGGCGGGGCCGTCGCCGGCATAAAATCGAAGGCGATCGGTATGTCGCAGGCGATTGACGGCTTGATACAGTCCGTTCGCGCTACGGCGGCGGCGTTGCGGCCCGGCGTGCTCGACGATTTAGGGCTTGTCGCGGCTCTGGAGTGGCTCACGACGTCATTCCACGAACGTACCGGCTTGCCGTGCGAACTCTCGATTGACCCCTCCGTTAGGGACATGCCGTTCGATGTGGCACTGGCGACAACGGTCTTTCGCGGGGCGCAGGAACTGATCACCAATGTCATGCGGCATGCGCACGCATCGAAGGCGGGAATGCGCTTGGCGATGCATGACGGCCAATTGATCCTGACGGTCTACGATGACGGCCGCGGATTGCGTCCGGAGCAGTGGAAAGAGGGGCGCTCCTTGGGATTACGAGGGCTGCACGAGCGCGTCAAGCTGGTCGGCGGCGGCGTCAAAATCGTGAGTGCTGCCCATCAGGGAACAGAAGTCACGTTGTCGCTTCCGATGAAACAAGACAGCATTCCTGTCGCGAAGGAGCCGCGGTGAAGGAGTATCCGCACTTCGATTCCGAACCCTAATGACACTGTTGTAGGACGAGTCCTACGCGTGGAATTACGCTGTTCCCTTTCTTGTAGAATTTCGCTAGAGTGTCGGCCGAGAGACTCGTCGATCGCGCATCACAAAACGGCCGATGTTGTCGAACCACCCAGCCCATCCATCGCAGGCCCTCTCGATAGAGGCGCCGACTCCTCAAACCGCCACTCTGAGGATTCTCCTCGTCGACGATCACGCAATCGTGCGAGTGGGCCTCAAACAGATGCTGGCTGATGCCTTTGAACGGCTCGAGGTCATCGAGGTCGGGACGGGCCAAGAGGCCCTTGCCAAAGTGCAGGAAGCCTCGTGTGACCTGGTTATCCTCGACATTAATCTTCCCGATACCAACGGTCTCGATATCCTGAAGAAATTGAAAACACTGCGATCCGGCCTGCCGGTTGTCGTGCTCAGTTTTCACCCGGAAGAGCAGTATGCCGTGCGTGCGCTGAAGAGCGGCGCGTCCGCCTATGTGACGAAGGACACGGCGCCCCAGGAATTGGCCACCGCAATCAAAACGGTGTTGTCCGGCCGTCAATACGTCACCGCGACCCTGGCCGAACGCTTGGACGCCATGCCGCTGCATGCCACCGGGAAGCCCCTCCACACGCTGCTCTCCGATCGAGAATTGCAGGTGCTCTCCATGATCGGGGGAGGAAAGTCCGTGACGGAAATCGCGTTGGCGCTTGATCTCAGCGTCAAGACCGTCAGCACCTACCGGATGCGACTCCTGTCCAAGCTGCAGTTGAAGACGACGTCCGCCCTGATTCGCTACGCGCTCACCCACCACCTCTAACCGATCTCACATCTCAAATTTCAATCTCACATACGAATTAACTCTTGTGGCGTTTCGTAAGGTACTGTGAGATCTGAAATCTGACATCCGCTCGTCTGGTTGCATCCCGCGCGATGCAGACGGTACAGTGATCCGCAGCTCACGATGAGGCTGAACAGACCTGCCTGAACTCTGGAGGAACGGTGATCACCTACAACAAGCGACTTCTGGCGGGACTGCTTGTCTGGTACGTCCTCCTGTCGATGTGGACGGCCTATGCGCCGGCTGATAGGCAGTTCTGGCTCCTCTCCAGTATTCTCCCCGGTCTCTTAGTGCTCCTGCTCATTGGAACGCATCGCTTCCTGCCGCTTTCCCCGGCCTCGTACGTCTTGATTACGGGGTTCCTGACGTTGCACATGATCGGCGTCCGCTACACCTACGCCGAGGTGCCGGCCGGCGCATGGTTGGAGCAGACGCTGCCCCTGGGACGCAACCAGTATGATCGCATCGTCCACTTTTGTTTCGGCTTTTTGCTCACCTATCCGATCGAAGAGTTATTCCGCCTCACCGCGCCGCTTCGCGGCTGGCTGCTCTACTACCTTCCCGTCATGACGGTGCTGGGTCTCAGCGGTCTGTGGGAAATCGTCGAGTCATGGGTGGCGCGAGCGGTCCATCCGGAGTTGGGCATCACCTATTTGGGATCACAAGGCGACGTGTGGGATGCGCAAAAAGACATGGCCGCCGCCATGTATGGCGCCTTACTGTGCACGGGACTCCTCCTGCTGTACCGGAGACCGCGTGTAGGAGTCTCACGCTCGGTCGCCGAGTTTCCGCGCTAAACTGCGATCGGTGACTGGTGTACAAATCAAAGCTGCTCGTAGGGCTGCTCTCGTGGTATGCGCTCCTTTGGATCGTGCTCGCTATCGACCCGCGTGACCGGCAGGACTGGTTGCTCGAAAATCTTCTGGCACTAACGGCTGTCGTCGCATTGGCGGCGACGTATCGCCGGTTCCAGTTTTCGACACCGTCTTATCTCCTGATCACCGCCTTTCTGAGCCTTCATGCCGTCGGAGCCCATTACACGTATGCGGAGGTCCCGGCCGGCTTTTGGCTGCAACACGTGTTCGGACTGTCCAGGAACCCGTTCGATCGGCTCGTTCACTTTTCGTACGGGTTGCTGCTGGCCTTTCCCTTGCGTGAGATCCTCATCCGACTGGCAGGCGTCCGGGTGTTGTGGTCGTTTTATCTTGCGGTGAGCGGCATGCTCGCTCAAAGCGGATTGTTCGAGATCGTGGAGGCCGTCGTCGCCCAGATCGTCAGCCCCGAATTGGGCGCCGCGTACCTGGGGACGCAAGGGGACCAATGGGACGCCCAGAATGACATGATCGCGGCGACCGCCGGCGCGCTGTTGTGCATGGCGATTGTATTCTTGTCGACGAGAGGGGGGCAGCGTGCAGCGGGTGAGAAAGGCCGGTACGCGTAACGCACCGGCCCAACGAGGCGCCTACTTTTTTACAATCTCGAGCAGTTCCACTTCGAACACCAACGTCGCTCCCGGCTTAATCGTCGGCGGTGAGCCGCGATCGCCGTAGGCGATGGCGGAAGGACAAACCAGCTTGCTCTTGCCGCCGACCTTCATGAGCTGCAGGCCTTCGGTCCAGCACTTGATGACTTGATTGAGGGGAAATGTCGCCGGTTCGCCTCGCTTCACCGAGCTATCGAATACGGTGCCGTCGATCAAGGTGCCGTGATAGTGCACCTTGACGGTATCGGTGGCCTTCGGCTGCTCGCCCTTGCCCTCTTTCATAGGAGTCACGATGGCGCCGGATTCGGTTTTCTTGGCGCCTGCCTCCTTGGCGGCTTTTTCGACATAGGCCGTTCCCGCCTTCTTTTCCGTCTCAGCTTGGGCCGCGGCCCGCGCTTGCTGAAGTTGGTTGACCTTCGGCCCAAAGGTCGGAAGATCGACCTTCGAGGGCTTCTTGAGGACACCGTCGGTCATTCCGGCTCTCACGAACTCGAGTTCTGATTCGCTGAGCGCAAAAGGAGCCAGCGATTGGCTGATGATCACGCCGAGCGCATACATCGTTTTTTGATCGTCGTTCGTCGGATCGGCCGCGCCGGCGGTCGCTCCGGACCACTCGATCAACAACAGCAACATGAGAAGGGTCCTGAACAGGCGCATGCAAATTTCCTTTCTGTAGGGAAAATCGGAAGGGCGATTGGTCCGTCTTGTTTGTACAGTAAGCTATCGGCGAGGGCCGGCTCAAGACAATTATTCGCGGTTGCGCCTTTCACCGTCCAACGGTACACTGCGCTTCCAGCCTCATCCACGTTCGACTCCTGAATGGTCCTGACCTTCGTCATCGTCTATCTCTTGATCTCGGTGAGCGTCGGTCTTCTGGCCGCGACCCGCGTGCATACTGTCAAAGATTTTGCCGTCGCGGGACGCAGTCTGCCGGCGCCCATTGTCATGGCCACCGTATTCGCCACCTGGTTCGGCGCCGAAGCGGTCATGGGCATATCGGCGACGTTTGCCAAGGAAGGTTTGCGCGGCGTCGTTGCCGACCCGTTCGGGTCGAGCCTCTGCCTGGTCCTCGCAGGGCTCTTCTTTGCCCCGCGCTTCTACCGGCTCAATCTCTATACGGTCGGTGACTACTATCGGCTGCGGTACGATCGCCGGGTCGAGGTGCTCTGCACCCTGTGCATCGTGGCGTCTTATGTCGGGTGGGTGGCCGCCCAATTTAAAGTGCTGGGATTGGTGCTGAACGTCGTCACCGAAGGCGCAGTGAGTCAATCCTGGGGGATGGTCCTCGGCGCCGTGGTCGTGTTGACCTACACGACGTTCGGCGGGATGTTTTCGGTCGCCATCCTCGATTTCGTGCAGCTCTCCGTCATCCTGGGCGGCCTGCTGTATATCGCCGGCGTGCTGAGCGAGACCACGGGCGGCGCGGGTGCGGTCATCGCGCATGCGCGGGATGCTGGCCGGCTGGAGTTTTTCCCTCCTCTCTCGTTGCAAGCATGGGTTCCGTTCGTCGGCGCGGGGGTGACCATGATGCTCGGCTCCATCCCACAGCAAGACGTATTTCAGCGCATCACGAGCGCGAAGGATGAACGGACAGCCGTTCGCGGCTCCCTTATGGGGGCCGCCCTGTATTTCGTCTTCTGCTTCGTCCCGATGTTCATTGCCTATTCGGCTTTGCTGGTCGATCCCGTGAAATTCGGATCGTTGCTGGAGCGCGACGCCCAACTGGTGTTGCCGACGTTGATCGTCGAACATACGCCCCTCTTCGCACAGGTCATGTTTTTCGGCGCCGTGCTGTCCGCCGTCATGAGTTGTTCCAGCGCAACCCTGCTGGCTCCTTCGGTCATTCTCAGCGAGAACGTCATCCGCGCAGCGATCCCCCGGATGGATGAAAAAGAGCTCTTGACGACGATGCGCGTGGTGCTGGTCTGCTTCGCCGCCGTCGTCTTGACGATCGCGCTGAACTCTGATGCGAGCATTTATAAGCTGGTCGTCAATACCTACAAGGTTACGCTCGTGGCGGCATTCGTCCCTCTCTGCGCGGGCCTGTTTTGGAAACCCGCAACGACGCAGGGCGCTCTCTGGGCCATCGTTGCCGGACTGGCCGCATGGCTCGGCGCAGAGATGTACAGCTCCGATCAGACAATCGTGCCGCCGCAGTTGACCGGCCTGTTGACCGCCGGCATCGGCATGATCGCCGGGTCCTTATTGACGGCCCGGCGTCCTGCGCCGCAGCCGTAACAGCAGGTCGTCGCTTTCTTGCATGCTCGCGGGTATGCTGAACCCAATGCGCTTGTTCCAACGGTTCCCTCGCTCGCCGTGGGTCTTCCGGTCGGTGTGGCTTCTGGCCGCGAGCTTCCTGCTGGCCATGACTGCGCTTCTCGCCTACGGCGCGTATCTCGCCACTTTTCTTGAACTGCCGCGAAGCGAAGATCATCCGCCGCTGCGGCTCTACACCGCCCCGTTCCAATTGAAAACGGGCCTGTCTGTGAAGACGGCGCGCCTGCCTGAGCGCTTGCAACGGCTGGGATACAAGGCCGTGGCTGAGTCCGTGGCGGCGCCGGGGGATTACCGTCTCACCGCGGAGAAGCTGACCATTTTTTTGCATGCTCAGCCTGAAGCCTTTGTGAAGGCCAACGTCGTCACGCTCGAGGTGCAGGAGGGCCAGGTGACGCAAGTGCTGTCGGAGCCCGATCGGACGCCGATTTTCCCCGTCTTCCTCGAGCCTGAACTGATCAGCGGCTTGCGGGGGACGTCCCGACAGGTGCGTGAATGGATTCCGCTGGCACGGATCCCCGATCGGCTGACTACTGCAATCCTGGCGGTGGAAGACCGCCGGTTTTATTCGCACGTCGGCATCGACCCGGTCGCCGTGGGACGGGCGGTCTGGCGGAATCTCACGAAGGGCGGAGTGGTTCAGGGCGGCAGCACGATCACCCAGCAGTTAGCCAAGAATCTGTTCTACTCTCCGCAGCGGACGTTCATCCGCAAAGTCAAGGAAGCGCTCGCGGCAGTCGTACTCGAATCGAAATACACGAAGCGGGAAATCCTGGAAAGCTATCTCAACGAGATCTACCTCGGTCAGGCCGGCTTTGTCTCAATTTACGGCGTCGGCGAAGCGGCGCACCGCTACTTCGCGAAGACGCTTGACGAACTGACGACGGGCGAGGTCGCCATGATTGCGGGCCTCATCAAGGGCCCCAACACGTTCGCGCCGACAAAACACCAGGACTTGGCCCAACAGCGTCGTGACGTGGTGCTCCGTCTCCTCAGGGATCAGGGCCGTGTGACGGAAGAGGAATGGAAAACGGCCGTCAACGAACCGGTCCGTGCCGTGCCGTCCGACGACGTCCTGGCCGAAGCGCCGTATTTCGTGGATGCCGTGCTGCGGCAGGTCGAGGAGGCCGTTGGCTCGCCGTTGCCGGAAGGATTGCGAGTCGACAGCACGCTCGATTCACTCGTACAACAGGCGGCAAGCGAGGGTCTGGAGCAGGGATTGGCCAGGCTTGAGCGGGCGTATCCCGCGCTGAAAAGCGCCGAGCAGCCGCTCCAAGGCGCGGTCATCGTGTTGGATCCGTCGACCGGAGCGATCCTTGCGCTGGTCGGCGGCCGCGATTACCGCGTCAGCCAGTTCAATCGAGCCGTACAAGCGCACAGGCAGGCGGGCTCGCTGTTCAAGCCGTTCGTGTATCTGGCCGCGTTCGAAGCGAGCAGGACGGGCACCCAACCCTTCATGACCCCCGCCAGTCTCTTGGCCGACGAACCGGTGACGTTCGAGTCCGACAACGGCACCTGGGCGCCCCAAAACTACGACAAGCAGTTTCGGGGAAACGTGACGTTGCGCAACGCGTTGGAACAATCGCTGAACGTCCCGGCGGTGCGTGTGGCGAAGGCGGTGGGCACCCAGCCGATTCTCGACGTCATCCGGCAGCTGGGGGTGACGACGGCGCTCACGAACGATCTGTCGCTTGCGTTGGGAAGCCCAGCCGTGTCGTTGCTCGACATGGCGACGGCGTACGGCGCGATGGCGAACGGCGGCGTCTGGGTACGTCCAACGACGCTCCGCGCTGCCTCGGACCGGGAAGGCATGATCGTGTGGACGGCCGCGCCTGACCGGCGGCAGGCGGTATCTCCGCAAGCGGCGTACCTCGTCACGTCATTGCTCGAAGGCGTCGTGCGCCGCGGGACCGCGGCAAAGGCGAAGGCCCTTGGTCTCACCGGAGCCGTTGCAGGCAAGACCGGCACCACCGATGGCTATCGTGACGCCTGGTTCGTCGGCTATACGACCGAGCTCGTCCTCGGCGTCTGGGTGGGGTTCGACGATGAACGGGCCATACGATTGACGGGCTCACAAGCGGCGCTGCCCATCTGGATGGACATTGCGAGACGGATTCTGCCCCAGCAGGCGTCGGCATTTTTACCTCCACCGGGTGTGGTTGCACGCACGATTGATCCCAAGACCGGTCAGCTGGCGACGTCGCAATGTCCGGAGCAGATCGAGGAGGTGTTTATCGAGGGGACGGAGCCGACCGTGTACTGCGAGGTGCATGGTGGCGGTCTGTGGGAGCGCCTGCGGCACACGTTCGGATTTTCCTGATCCGGGTTTCAACAATTTCCTACGTGGTTTGGCCGTAAATGGTGTAAGCTAGCGCCGATGTAGTGGGAGGTCCTGCATGAAGAAAAATGGATTCGGTGGTGACGACAACATTACGCTTCTGGCGAAGGGCGTCCACCTTAAGGGTGAGATTCGAGTCGAAGGCACCGTCCGTATCGACGGCCGGCTCGAGGGAGAAATTCATACAAAGGGACAGGTCATCGTCGGGGAAGACGGACTCGTCCAGGGCATCGTCGCGGCAGGTACCGTCGTCAGCAGCGGACGGATCAAGGCCACGGTGACGGCGGTCGATCGCGTGCATCTTCTAAAAACTGCCGTGCTCATCGGCGAAGTCCGTACGCCCGTGCTGATGATGGAAGAAGGCGCCAAAATGCAGGGCACGACCGACATGGGCGTCACCGCATGGCCCGACGAACTGCCGAAACTCGCGGGCACGGTGCGCGAACTGGCCTCGCATCGAGGCAAGCACGCCGTCGGGGTCGAAAAAGACTCCAACGCCTAGCCGTTCGTGCGCTCGCTGCTCAGGCGACTCGCGGCGTCACGTGCGCAGGCGCGAGGTGCTTGTAACCCGGCCGGTGGGCCGCAAGAGACCTGCTGCTCATCGTTCTCATGAACCGACGCCAAGCCTTCACCGTCGTTTTCTTCTCCCTTCTTCTGTTCCTCCTGTATCAGCTCGCGCTCGTGTTCCAACCGTTTCTGTTTCCGATGCTCTGGGCGGCACTCCTCGTCCATGCGACCTATCCCCTGCACGGCCGGCTCACCAGGCTTGTCGGAGGACGCGACACGCTGTCCGCCGCCATCCTGACCATCGGGACGCTGGCCATCGTCGTCGCGCCGCTCATCGTCACAGGCGTGTTGCTCGTCCGTGAAACGCGGGCAGCCGAACAGGAAATCCGCGCATGGATCGTGTCGGGCGGTCTGGAGCGCCTGCCGCAACAAGTAAGCGCTATTCCTGTTGTCGGCGAATGGCTGCGCACGCTTCTCTCCATCGAGGGCTTGCGCGAGATCTCGATGGAGCAGACCCTCATGGCCGGCGCCACATTTCTCAGCCAGTTTTTCGTCGATCAAATGGGAGGGCTGCTCAAGAACACGCTCCTGCTCGTGACCGATTTTTTCATCATGCTGCTGGTGTTGTTTTTCCTGTACAAGGAAGGCAGGGATTGGATTGCCACCCTCTATGAACTGGTGCCTCTCGACGAATCGCACAAACAAAAGATCGCCGAGCGTTTGGATCAGACGGTGCGGGCGGTGATTAAAGGCATGCTCGTGACGGCCTTGGTTCAGGGCCTTTTGGCGGGTGCGGCCTATGGGGCTCTGGGGGTGCCGTTTCCAATCGTGTTGACCGCGCTCACGGTTATTCTCGCGCCGATCCCGGTCGGCGGAACCGCCTTGGTCTGGGGGCCGGTGGTCGTCTATCTGTTCTGGAACGGGTTGTCAGTCAAGGCCCTGATCATGCTTGGCTGGGGGCTGGGCGTCGTCTCGACCGTCGACCAGGTGCTGCGGCCTTGGCTGATCGGCAGGGAGGTGCCGATTCCCGTGCTCTTTCTCGTCTTTAGCGTGCTGGGCGGCCTCGTCCTCTACGGGCCGATCGGGCTATTCGTCGGGCCGGTGCTCGTCAGTCTGTTTATGACCGCGCTTCAGATTTATCGCGAAGAGTATCATGCCGTAGTCTTGCCGGCCGGCGCCCCTCCAGCGCAGCCGCCACGCGCATGACGGCGGCGACTATTCCATGGGGATCGTAATCGCGATCCCGCCCATCACATCGTTCAACTTGAAATCGCGCTTCGGACTCAACGGATGGCTGTTATGACAGCTGATGCAGGCAACCGAAACAGCGCGGTCCGGGTAGATCGCCTGAAAATATTGTTTGCGTCCGCTGCTGACGATTCCCGTGATGGGCGCCTGCGGCGACCGGTTCAATGACTCGAGCGCCTTGCGTTCGAAGTCGGTTGCCGGCGCATTTCGTTGATAGATGGGTGAAAGTCCGATCAAACGGTACCGGATCCCTTGTCCGCTTTCTGCGACCAGTCGGCCTGAATGTTGAAGAAATTGGGCGGGGAGAGGCAAGGCGTTCTCCTGTTCCCAATGTTCGGCCGCCCTCACGACGCCTTTCTCTTGAAGGCGATCGACAATGTGAGTGGTGTAGATCGTGCGGTGCGCCTGCAGGACGGCGTGCACGAAGCCCGCCACCCTCTCAGGCGCAATGCCTCCAGCCTTTGAATCGTCTTTCGCCGGATAGGCCGCCGCGACCCACCACAGGCCGAAGATCAGGAACGCGAGGCCTGCGGAAATATGGGCGACTCGGAAGCGGTCCATGGTGCCTCCTTTGAAGGATTGGAGGCGACGAGCGGCAACGTGACGATGCACGAGGTGCCGGCTCCCTCCACGCTCTCCAAACGAATATCCCCTCCAAACTTCCTGATGATGCGGCGGGCAACGGTCAATCCAAGGCCGGAGCCCTCTCCCTGGTTCTTGGTCGTAAAAAAGGGATCGAAGATCCTTGAGAGGTGATGTTTCGGTATCCCCGGCCCCGAGTCAGCGATGGTGATGGTGACGCTGCTTTCGGCGACGGAGGTGCCCAGGCGCAGGGCGCCTTTGCCCTTCATGGCCTGGACGGCATTCAAGAGCAGATTCATGAGCGCCTGCCGGAGCTGATCCGGCAGGGCGGACACCACGGTATCTCCCGCATACTGCCGCTCCACCATGAGCGCGGATGTGTCCATCCCGGTGGTGACCGCGGCAAGCGCCTGGTCGATTTCATGCTCGAGATGCACGAGTTGTCGTTGATCGGAAACTTCCCTGGCCGCGATGCCCGTGAAATCTCTGATGATGGCCGCCATCCGCTTTCCATGCTGGACGATGTCCTGCGCATACGACTTCACTCGGCCCGGATCACAGTTGTCTTGAAGCGCCTCTCCAAGACCCAGGATGCCGAACAAGGGATTGTTCAACTCATGGCCGATGCCGGCAGTCAGAACTCCGAGGCTTCCGGATTTTTCCGCGTCGACGAGTTTCTCCTGCATCCGGCTTTCTTCCGTCGTGTCACGTAGAACGAGTCCAAGGCGATCCGACTCGCCCGGGCGGCCGGTGACACGGAACCACTCATATCGATAAAGATGCGCCCCCAGTTGCAGTTCGCCCGGCCGGGCCTGCGATGCGCTGCGCGGGACGAGCGGATCACGGACGTGATCCGGCCCATCATCTGGACCAGCGATGCTGAGCGCGGCCACATCGGGTTTCTGTTGGCGCCAGAGTTCCTGGCGCAGCACCTGTTGTTGCGAGGCGTCGACCGGGAGAGCATCGAAGAGCTTGCCGTCAGCGTCGGGCAGGTCAAACGCGTCGCGGGCGGTGCGATTGACGTACAACAGCCGTTCCTGATCGTCGACGATCAGGATCGGCGTCGGGACCGCGTCGAGAATTTGATCCGTGGACCGCTGTAAATACTGCACTTCCTGGGTCTTCAACGTCACTTGGTCGGTCAGGCCGGCGAAGGCGGCTTCCAACTGTCGATTCATGCGGTTGAATTCTTCCGCCAGTGTTTCCAACTCATCCCCGGTCTTGATCTCAATGGATTGACGCAGCTCGCCACGTCCGATGGATTGCGCCGCCTGTTGGAGCTGCCGCACCGGCGTGACGATCCGCGTGGCCGCGAGATAACCCAGCGTCGCCAGCAATACCATCGCGATGGAGCCAAAGACCGTCATCCAGGTAAACAGATGTTTGATCGGACCGAATAGCTCATCCGACGATTGCCAGACAAATGTGTGCCATGACCCAATCTCCATCGTTCCATTCGTCGCCCGGCTGGTTTCCGGAAGCGGCGAGAACCCGATGATAGACGATGACTGTCCGCCGTGGCCGTCGCTGGGCGCATTGGTCCAGCCTGGCTGGCGCGGAGTGACCAGCGGAATGATTGAGGCGTCAGAAAGTTTCACGCCGGTCGGAAGGATCGGGCAGCTGACGACGATCCCTCGGTGATCGATCAGCATGACATGGCCGGTTTTCCCGAAGCGGATCGGCTGCGTCGAGGGCGAGAAGAACTCCTTGGCATCGATCACGCGATGG
>DATELB010000060.1:0-4656 GCA_035277085.1 Nitrospira sp.
GTCACGATTTACGACGCGGGCGAACAAGACGAGCTGGGCTATATCGCCATGGAACTCGTCGAAGGACGGTCGCTCAAGGAATGGTCACGAAAACCGAATCTCATGCCGCTCTCGGATCTCGTTCAAACGCTGGCTTCCGTCGCCGACGCTCTCGACTATGCGCACCAACAGGGCGTCATACACCGCGACATCAAGCCTGCGAACATCATGATCACCAAAGACCGGCTGGTAAAAGTCATGGATTTCGGCATCGCGAAGATCGCCTCCAGCAGCAAGACGCAGACGGATGTCGTGCTCGGCACGCCGACGTACATGTCTCCGGAACAGATCTCGGGAAAGAAAGTCGACGGCCGGTCGGATGTGTTCTCGCTGGGCGTCGTGTTGTATGAACTGCTGACAGGGCAGCCGCCCTTCACGGCGGACAACCTCTCGGCGTTGCTCTTTGCGATTGCACACCATCCCCATCCGGATCTGCAGACACTCCGTCCCGACGTTCCACCCATGTTCCACGAGGTGGCCAACCGGGCCCTGCAAAAAGAGCTGCCTCAGCGGTATCGCCGTGCGGGAGAGTTAGCGCAAGACCTCCGGGCGTGTCTGCATACGCTCGCGGCATAGGAGGAAGGTCGCGTGGCAGATATTCGCCTCCACTTTGCGAAATCCGACATCGGACGCAAGCGGCCGCATAACGAGGATTGTTTTGTCGCCGACGGTACTCTCGGGCTCTATGTCGTCTGCGATGGAATGGGAGGAGGAAACGCGGGCGAAGTGGCCAGCCGCATGGCGATCGAGACGATCACCGCTCATATCCGGTCATCGGACAGGAAACGAGCGACCGCACCAACGGCGGCTCCTGACGACCCCAACCTGACGCCGGCAACCAATCAGCTTCTGCAGGCCATCCATGCCGCCAATACGGAGGTGTTTTGCGCGTCTTGGGAGCAGCCGAAATATGCAGGAATGGGCACCACGGTCGCCGCTGCACGTCTGTCCGGCCATTCGCTGTCGGTCGCCCACGTCGGAGATAGCCGAGTGTACCTCATCAGAGAAGGGGTGATGCAGCCCCTAACCGCCGACCATTCGTGGGTGGCCGAGCAGGTCGCGCAGGGATACATGACCGAGGAAGAGGCGGAACGCTCGCCGCGACGGAACATCGTCACGCGCGCCGTGGGCGTTGAAAGCACGGTCGACATCGACGTGATTGAGATGCCGGTCTTCAACGGCGACCTCCTGCTCTTGTGCTCGGACGGCCTCACCCGCGGCGTAACATCCCGCGCCATCCTTAGGACGCTCGAACAGGACGGCGATCTCCGCGAAAAGGCCGACCATCTGATTTCGCTGGCGAACGAGGCCGGAGGAGACGACAACATCACGGTCATGTTGATCATCGTCGGCGACGAGGGCAGCTCGCGGCTTTGGCAGCGCCTCAAGCAACGCTGGTTTTTGAAGGCTTCGTAACGTTCAGGGGAGCATTCACCATGGGAAACATCATCACCGACTCGGCAAAACTGCTCGTCAAACTGCACGGCCAAGGGTCGCGATCGATCGAACTGACAGGCGACCAGTTCACGATCGGCCGCAAGACGGATAACGATCTCCCGATCGAGGACCACACGGTCTCGAGCCGTCATGCCAAACTCGTCAGGGTTCAATCCGTCTACTTCATCGAAGACCTCAACAGCACCAATGGGACGGCGGTCAACGGCAAACCGATCGAGCGGGCGCAGCTGCACGACGCCGACGTGATCACCATCGGGCAGCATCGCCTGATCTTCCAGGACAGTGCGTCGTCTCCGTCAGCAACGGCATCAGCCCCTGCCGATATGGATCAAACCATCGCGATTTCCGCCAAACAGCCGACCGGGGGCGCATCGATGACGGCCAAGATCTTGGTGACAGCGGGCAAAACCGACCGGTTGGAGTACCATCTGACCAAGACGGCCAATCTCATCGGGTCGCAGGACGGAGCGGCGATCCGGCTTTCCGGGTGGTTTGCCCCAAAAGCCGCGGCCTTGATCTCCGCCCGTGGCAGCGCGTGGTCGATCAGTCCTTCACAAGGCACCAAACGGCTCGTGGTCAACGGAAAGAGCGTCTTCGCGCAGCAGCAGTTGAAGGATGGCGATGTGATCGAGGTGGCGGGTGTCTCGATGACGTTCTACGTCGTGCGGCCGAACGGCAAGTAGGAACAAGCGCTTTGCCGACTGTTATTTGAAGTACAGCGTCCCCTTGGGAAGCATCTCGTAACAGCCGTCTGATACTTCCTGGGCATGCTGCTGGAGGCACTGGAGCGTCTGTCCCACGCCCGGTCTGAGATCGGGGCAGAACCGCCTGATATCCGCCTGACACGCCAGCTTGAATTGGCTCCGCTCTTCCTTCCATTTGACTAGGCGTTCACGAATCTGCTGCTGACAGGCAGCCGGCAAGTGCTGGGCGCGTTTCTCCAGACATTGTCGCCGACCTTGTCCATCGCCGGCCTCCGGACACAATTGTTCGACTTGGGCTTCGCATCGGAGACGGGCGACCTGGGCTGTGCGAGGATCCAATGCCGTCACTGCCGGCCGCATCTCTCCCCTCCTTGCCCCCGGCGGCGCTTCGGACGCCTGCGGGCCGGAAGGCACACCGGGAATCGACAGATCCAAGACCGGTTCTGGAAGGGGCTGCGCCTGCGCGCTTTGAGCGTTGGGCGGCGGCGCTTCTTTGGCGGACAGCTCCTGTTGGGAGGGCAGATTGTTGACAATCGCGACCCAGACAATGCCAAGACCCACGAACGTCACCGCGCCGGCGAGAATCCGATTGAACACAGGCTGCTGACTCATGAAGGCGCCTCCGACAGGACCTCAGCATAGGTCAGGACACGGAAAAAAGCGATGAAATGCGGGGATTGAACAAGGGGGACTGTCACCTTTCCGGCCGGTGACTGTCCCCCTTCAATGTGGTTGGATTACAAATAATCGTGACAGGCACCAGCGAAGCGGAAGCCGATGCAAACTTCTCTGAATGAATGGGGACAGGCACCCGAAGCGGGAGCCAGTCCCCTAGTTTTCAGGGGCTTCGACAATATGATTCTCAAACCGTGTGCAGCCCTCTGCGAGAAGGCGGTTGGTCAGCATTTCGCCCGGCCATTCGATCGGCAGGTCGGCGGTGAACACCCAGACGTCGGGCGATGTCCACACCGGACCGTGGTCTTCCGGAAGCTCGGGATCGAAGAGATCAGTCCAGACCGGCATATACACGCCGTTTCCGCACTGCGTGTGAAGATGGACGATCGTGCGTGCCCTGACGAGCGGATCAAGATCGCGCCAGACAGCCGCCGTTTCATCCGCCAGATGGTGAAGCCGCACCGCATTTTGCGCGTCGAACATGGCGTAGGCCGCGTACACGGGCGCCTCGATGGTGTCCGGCGCCAGCGCGAGCTCAGGACATTGCTCGACCAACCCTTCGAGCAAGGCGCGCCGGTGCGGGTCCTCGAGCGAATCCGGCAGACCGGCATCGGGCACGCCGATCAGCTCGAAGAACAAAAAGGCCGTGTTCTCGACGGGGGGATAAAGCCGGGCTGCAATCGAACGGCCGCGCTGGGATTCCGCCACGGTGCTGAGATGCTCATTCAATGTCTGAAGGCTCAACGCCTCCAGCGTGGCATCGGTCAACAATCTGGGCTCCACCCGCACGACGGTGCCGGACGACAGCCGGAGGTGCCGGTGCAGCACTTCCGCGGTGGCCACGGGATCGATCTTGAGCTTCAAGGGATGGGACAGATTGGCCTGGAGCGGAAGTTCCAGCGCCGCCATCACGGCATAGGAGAGCTTCTCATCGGCTGCGGTGTCGAGCATCACCGAGCACGACGCCTCGGCGAGCAAGTCGAACAGCCACTCGGCCATGTCTTCATCCAGCGCGGCGAGCACCGTCAACAGATCTTCTTCACGCCCCTGTTCGAGAAACGCCTGCAGCGTATCAATCGCCGCGTCCGTGTCACCATGATCGTGACGGCGGGCGTTGATGAGATGGATCAGATCTCTGGTCAGGGGATCCGGACGAGACCAACTTTGCATGCGATACTCCAGCCACTCCGCGACGAGCCGTCGTCATCCCATGTTGCCAAACTTTCTATCGAGGAGCAAGCGCTCAGCGCCTTTAAGTCGCACTCACCCTGGACTGCGCCCAAGGCTTCACTCGCCGACGACTTTCACCAACACGCGTTTTTTGCGCCTGCCGTCGAACTCGCCGTAGAAAATCTGTTCCCAGGGTCCGAAATCCAGCCGGCCGTTCGTGATCGCCACGACGACTTCGCGTCCCATGACTTGCCGCTTGATGTGAGCGTCCCCGTTGTCTTCGCCCGTTTCATTATGGCGGTACACATCGCCGTGAGGCGCGAGCCGCTCCAAAAAACGATCATAGTCCTGGAGCAACCCCTGCTCGTCGTCGTTGATGTACACGCTCGCCGTGATGTGCATGGCGTTCACCAGGACGAGCCCTTCCTGAACGCCGCTCTTCCGGACGATCTCTTCTACTTGGCGGGTAATATTGATATAGGCGCGACGGGTTTTCGTTTCGAACCAGAGCTCTTCACGGTACGAGCGCATGATGGTGTCACCGCGCTGCATTGTGCGGCCGTGCGCGGGAAAGATGCAAGTGCGGCCGACCGATGTCGTCAAAGCGAAC
>DATELB010000061.1:0-5203 GCA_035277085.1 Nitrospira sp.
GGCGGCTGCCGCCTGAAAAGTTCGATCACGGTCCCTGTCGGCGCCACGCTGGTCTGCTGGATTTTCCCTCAGAACGGCGTCGAACCGCTGACGATCGAAGGGGCTACGGTCCGTTGGAGCCACGCGCAGGAGTTCGGCCTGGCCTTTGCCGAGCTACCCCCGAACGTGGAGCGCCAGATCGCCCGCCTTTGCGCAAATCCTGCGTAGAGGTCTTGAGGCGGAGCGTGGGAACTTTGCTGTTGGTCTGAGAGAGAGATTCGTCGTGGCCGCTCTCTAGGTCAACGAGAGGGCGGACATTTGTATGCGGCCCCGGTATAGGTCACGTTTGTCTGTTCCATGCTGCCGCTGCCCTGCCCCATCGATCCGGTCTGTCCGGCTCGGTTGGTGAGCAATTGAACGGTGTTGGCTCCCAATTTCGAGGCCTGATTCTTCATGTCGTTACGCGCCCCCGTCTCGAGATTGGCGTTGCTCGTGAAGGCGCCCGTGAAGAAATCCCCCTGACTGCCGGTGACCTCGCCGAGATATTCGCAGCCTTGAGGTTCGTTGGTGACGACCCGTACCGACTGAGCGCCGGATTCAAGGTTCACCGCTGAACAGCCTGCAATTGCTCCCACACAGATAATCGCGGACATCGTTCGCATCGCTAGGCCTCCTGATTCGCCTCTTCCCCAAGGGCGGCCCACTATAAGTAACCGGACAAGCCACGTCAAGGAACGGGCCTGCGTCAGCCGGAGGATTTGCGAGTATGCAGGCCTCGAGACCAGTGTCAGTATTGTCAGCGATAGTTCAACCCCCTGCCGTAGGAGGTCATCATGAACATCCGATACATCAGTTGGGCTTTCGTGGTCTTATCCATTTTTATCCTTGGCACCAACGTCGAAGCCGGCAGAACGTCCCGTGATTTCAGCGGCGACGCCATGCAGCGTCAGAACAGCCAGATGATGGCCTCGCCGATGATACGCTTTCCTGCCGTCCTGGGAATTTCTCCATGGCCATACATCAACTATCCACCATCTCCGTCCATGACGATAGTGAATGTTCAGGTAGACATTCCCGATCGTGAGGAACAGCCGGTATCCACAACATCCAAGCCTCCCGCCCGTCCCAAGTTTTGGATTGCTCGATGCGGTGGGTTTATCGAGCTTGAAGCGACTTCGACGATGAGCGTGATCGATGAGGAACGGAAGCCTTGCTCGTCAACCAGGGAGAGGGAGTGAACTTACAAAGTCCATGATCGCTTTGGCGGCTTCGTCCGGTCGTCGCTGCAGAAGGAAGTGCGGTGAATCAATTTCAATGACCTTCATGTCGGGCCGAAGTGATAACATTTGTAAATGACACCTCCGTCTCACGAGCCGGTCTCTCATCGCTCTGAGACAGAGTACAGGAACCCGACAGTTCTGCAGCGCCGCACGCACGTCAACTTCCCGTACAGCTTTTAGCCGACCTGCAAGGACTTCCCAGCAGGTCTTGCTTTTTGCTTGCTGAAACAGCTCGACAAGATCGTGGGTCGAATCCATCCCCGCAGCGTAGTAGCGGATCAGCGCATCCGGAGGCTTGAATCGAAGTATGGAGGACACCCACGGAAGCCAGCGCAAATGGTATGGGACAGGATTGGTCGCGAAGGTTGTACTGAGGATAACGGCACGAAGGTTTGCCGGCGGTGCTGCGGCGCATTGGAGGGCCAACGGCCCGCCAAACGATTCCCCTAGCAGAACAAACGGTTCACGTTGCGGAAACGCTTGCTGAACAAACGGGACGAGTGCGCGGTAGGAGAGCACCCGATCGGCCGGATACGGAATGACCTGGCATGTGAGCTGGGAAGGCAGCACCTGCAGCAGCGGTCGGAACAGGTCGCCTGAACCGTCTAGGCCGGGAAGCATCAGGAGGCGCATGCCGGCCTACCGTTGCGAGCGGTCCTTGTGACGCGACGTCCTACCGAGCCGTCGCGCACCATTGCTCGAGTTCCAATGAAAAAACCAGGAACTCATCTCCTCCTTCACGCCGATATTGTTCTCTGGGTATTCGCTCCTGGTGATCTTTTCGAAGACGCTGACATGCCTTCTGTTGTGCTCGTTGAATCTGAGGCTGTAGCTTCGCCTGTTCATCTAGCGGCCGCCCCGCCAATCGTTCCTGCATGGTTTTCAAGGAAACATAGTGATCGTGTAAAGTCGGCTCTTGAGTCACCGGCGGAGACGTCTCCGCCTCCGCGGCATGAGCCGCAGCTGAAAACAGCAAACAACCGCACAGTATCAATAATTTCATGTGTCCACCTCTATGCGAGTCGCAACCCTTGATGAGCCGGAATTGATTCTATTAAGTTGAAGTTTGTCCGGACTGAATTGATCGCTTCCCCCCGCTGCTCTATCGATTCCGCAGAAACGGGACCAAGCCAGTTGTCTGCCCGTTCCAAGTAAGACACCTGGTAGGGATCGATACCCATGATTCGACAACACGTCGCATCCACCGCTGCCAGGTTGCGCCCCATGACGAGCACTCCGACCCTTTTGGGGTCGCCCATGATAGGGCCGTCGCCTTCCATGCCAACAATTCCATCGACGATGGCAAAATGCGGTTTCAGCGTCGCATTGATGTCCAAAATGGAATTTTCAATTCCGACATGGTGCAGCACGTTCTTTGGCCAGCCATAGTAAATGCCGGGCATCACGCCGAACAGGTTTTTCATGGAGAGGGTCACGCCTGCCCAATGATGGGTTTTCATTTTTGCGACTGAGACGACCCAATCGACTTCCTTGAATAATCCGGGAAAGGTGAGCGTCTTCAACCGGCTTTGCCGCCCGGCGTTCGGCAAGTCGTAACCTGTGATGTAGTTTAGATCATGAAAAGGTACACGATCCTCAGTGAGAACATCGGCCAAACCGGACTCTTCATAGACAGCCAGAGTATCCCTGCGGTGTCCCGGTCCCTCTGCTACCATGACCCTCGCCGCTCCCAGCCGAAGAAAGGCCTCGATCGCTCCCCGTAGAACCAATGGATGAGTGTTGATGTGGGGCGCTCCAGAAGCCGTTTCGACGAGATTGGGCTTGAGTAGGATGCTCTTTCCTTTCAATTCATCACCCACTACGCCGATTTCCCGCATACCGCGAACGATTACGTTTGCAATATCAAGTTGGTAATCTCGAACTTTGGCCACGAACGTCTGGCTGTACTGCGGCATCCGAAAATATCGCTTCGGTACTACCAGTGAACCGACTCCCAGCACGAGGCCAGCCGCTGCGGCCAAAAGGACATCGCGCCTTGTGATGTTCCACTCTGTATGGTGTGAAGCCATATCTGCCATGAATACCCTTTACACAGGCATAACCGAGGTGGGCAGTTTGTCACTTGAGTGCAGGAAGAGAGGTGACTGCTTGTTGCCTGCCAAGGCACCTAGAAAAAGTAGAGAGAGCGAAGATGTATCGTAATCACCGTAGCGCGACTGATTGGCCAAGCAACGCTCCACGAGAACCATACCGTTTGAAGGCCACTGATCCCATGCGGCAAGACCTAGCAAAGTCCATCCCAGCGAGATGGGCGTGATCCGCTGACTGACCTCGCCTTGAAGATAGGAAAGGCTTTTTACGACCTTCTCTTGCGGGACCATTCCGGCTAATCCGGTCAATGCAGCGCCCGTGCTTTCAGGCATTGGTAGCAGCTCTCGCCCAAACACGAGTGTGTTGCCATAGTTCCAACCACCGTGAGGCAACTGACGGTTTAGCATCATTTCAATGGCCTCAGTCACACGGTCATGTTTGCCATATCCCGTGGCCCTCAGCGCAATCACATTCAGCGCAGTGGGCTCTATCCAAGAATGCGTCCCAACAACCCAGGGCCATCCTTTGAGGAGGGGATCATGCCCTACCTGTTCATCGGGTCGACGCGAGCGATGAACACCGGTCTTTTCGAGAAGAAAGTGGATGGCCCGACCTTGGGCGGCTTGGCTTCTAGAAGAACCTTGCCAGGCCAGGATAGCGAGGCCGGTCGGCCAGAATGATTCGGGATGGCTTTTGCTTACCGAGAGACCACCCGCTGCGTCCTGCTCCTGAGATAGACGCGCACGATGTGTCTCCACAAGCTCTTCTTCGCCGGCCGCTGCAATCCATGCAAGGATGCCCCAAGCTGTCGCATCCATCCGGAATTGGCCGTGAACGCGGTCGGTGATGCCACCTTCGGCGAGGAAGCGTTCAGAAAGCGTTTCCCTTATCAGGCGCTTTAGCTGAAAACTTTCCATGCATGTCTCATCAATGCCCCGCCAACGCCGGGAACAGTAGGCGAACCGCTTTGATTGCGGCCGGGCCAATGACGACGATGAAAATGCTCGGGAAGATAAAGAATATCAGTGGCAGAAGTAATTTGACCGGCAGCTTGGCCGCCAGTTCTTCTGCCTTGAGGCGGCGGGTGGTACGCATCGAATCAGCATGCACTCGAAGCGCTTGACCAATGCTCGTTCCGAACCGATCGGTCTGGACAAGGAGGGCAACAAGCCCTCTCACGTCTTCAAGATCCGTGCGCTGAGCTAGATTTCTGAGCGCTTCCTGCCGGGAGACACCGGTCCTCAGTTCCAACGCCAGAAGGTGTAACTCATCGCTCAATTCCGGATGGGCGCGTGCGACTTCCTCACCCACTCGACCGATCGCCTGATCCAATCCGAGCCCTGCTTCTACACACACCACGAGAAGGTCCAAAGCATCCGGAATAGCCCTTTGAAGCGCGTCCTTTCGGGCCGCCGTCGCCTTTCGCAGCCATACGACCGGCGCATAATAACCACAAGCGGCCCCAACCACATACAGGAGAATGAGGTTGTTGATGGTCGGAAAGCCCAATACCTTCGCAGGAATCATGGCCAATGGGACCACAATGGCAATGGCAGACAAGAGTCTGGCTCCGAGAAAAAAGATTGGTGCCTTCGCCGTCCGATACCCGGCGGTAATCAACAGACGACGATTGGCCCTTAGTTGTTCGGCGTTGGACGGCTGATTAAATCGAGCGAGCCATTCCAGTAAACCCTTCAACTGTGATCTGAATTCTTCGACCATTCCGACCGGAGTCACCTCCGGCTCTCCGGCAGGACCAACCCCCTCTGCACGCCGGCGCCATGCGTGCACAGATTCTCTGGAATTGAGGTAGAAAAATACAGCAACGCTCGTCAGCATGATAGTAAGAAAGGTGATGAAGGCTACGACGACAGCGAGATCCATACCAACTC
>DATELB010000062.1:0-4330 GCA_035277085.1 Nitrospira sp.
GCGCCCAGCGCCTGATTGGCATCCTCGAGCCGCTGGCGCAGCTGTTCCGCTTCACCACGCAGAGAGACCAGTTCACGGACGGCACTTTCGTTGTCCCGGAGCGCGTTGATGGCGACCACCACTTCATCCTGGTCGACCTGCGCCGTCAGATTTACGCGGACGACGACCTCGCCGTTCTCGAGGCGGGTGCTGGTCTGCTGATTGAGCACGGTGACCATGCCTGCGGTATAGGTCCGGATTTCGTCGCGGGTTACGTCCAGCGCTTTGACTTCGGTCACGCTCTCGAGATATGTGGCCACTTGCTCAAGAGCCTGCCGCTTGGCTGCCTCGATGGCCATCCGAGCAGCGTCCAGGCGTGTGTCGTGGTCTCCCATGCGATACTCGGCGCTCGCCGTCACGACGCGGAGAGCCGGTTCTTTCTTGGGGCTGACCGCCGGAGACGTTTCCGGTATGAGCGGTACCGCCTCGCCACGGTATTTTTCCGGTATTGAGTAGAGCTCGTTGGTGAAGTTCACCGTTCCGGACTCGTCTTGATACCGGTAGATCTGGCTGCCCGCGAGGGCCGGAACGGCCGGAATCAGGAGGAGGAAGGCGATGAGCCAAAGAGGTGAGCGCATGGCAGGCCCCCATCACCATACCACGTCCGCTGACGTGAATGGCGAACGTTGACTTGGCTGCGTGGGCTCGTTATATAACCGGCGACTCCGCATAACAAGAGCGGCGGTCCCCGTTCCGCAGAGGCAGCATGAACGATGCCGATCCCGAAACCACGTATCGACATCTGCTCGATCTCTGGACCTCCGGTGTGCGCGATTATCACAGCCTCCTGTCCGATTACCTGACCGCGAATTCGATTTTCGTGGCGGCGATCGGTTTCCTGCTCGCGCGACAACCGCTGACGCTGATTTTTATGCTGCTGGTGATCGTCCTGTGTCTGTTTGGCGTGTTGATGACGCTGCAGATGGCGATCGTGCTTGGCCGGTTTTCGGCCCAGACGGCCTTATGGGAATGGCATCTCCGCGGCATCGAAACCGCCGGCCACTGGAAGCAGCCGAAACTCTTCGTCGATCTCTACCGTTATCGAGACCATCACGAACCCCTGACGGAGACCGGCAACGATCCGCCGGTGGTCGCCCCGAACTGGGCGGTTCGCCAGCACCGTCAGTGGTGGGCCCGGCGTGAAGTCAGTTTCCCTCTGTTTTTTGGAACCGTCTACGTGCTGTTCCTCGTCTGGAGTCTCACTCAGCTCGTCGGCTGATGCTCGTCGCCGGAGACGACACATGACAAGGCTCGTGTTCATCCTCATGGTGCTCCTGATGAACGTCTCCGCCCTCTGCCGCGCAGAATCCGGCCAGACGTCCGTTGCCAACGGCGTGTTCCTGGTTGCGAGTCCGACCTTGAACGATCCGAACTTCAGCCAAACCGTCGTGTTGGTGGTCGAGCATGGCTCGAAGGGTACACTCGGCGTCATTTTGAATCGCCCCACGAACATGCTACTGTCGGAGGCCTTGCCGGAAGTTCGTGCCCTCAAGGGCACGAGTCACCGCCTCTTTGCGGGCGGTCCGGTGCAGCCGGGCGCCATGATGTTGCTGTCCCGCTCCAAAGAGCCATACCCGGACATGCGGTCTGTGTTCGACCATGTCTATATTGGAGGCACCCCGGAGGTGTTGGAACGCATGATCTCGCGGGCGGCGCCTGCCGACCGGTTCCGGGCGTTCGCCGGCTATGCGGGATGGGCCCCGGGACAACTTGGAGCGGAAATGCGTGAGGGCGCCTGGGCGGTCCTGTCTCCCGACAATGAAATGTTCGATAAGGATCCGGCTGCCCTGTGGCCGGAGAGCGTCGCTCGTCTGCAGGCGCCGAGGGTGATTTCTAATTGAGGCCCGGATTTATCTCGCTGGTGATGGCACTCGGACTGTCAGTCGCGGCCTGCGCGAAATCATTCGACATGTCCGATGAACGCTTGACCCCTCTTGGCCCTGAGTGGGGCATCGTGGTCGGCTCGGTCCTGGTCAAGCCTGCGAAGCTTGCAGATGAAAGCGGAAAGTCCCGGGATGCCGCCGACGTGACGTATGAATTCGACATCGTCCAAAGTCAGCCCGGCGATCCCGAAGGCGAAAGTCCCTATGCCGAGCGCTATCGTCTCGACTCCAAGGGCGGAGAAGAGCGGGTGTTCATTTCTCGTTTGCGTACAGGCAGGTACATGATCAGAAGCTTTGCCCAAGACCGGCTTGCCGGGAAAGGCGGTGATCTCGGTTTGGTATTCGACTGCATGGCCGGCGAAGTCCGCTACGTCGGCCGCCTCCTCGTCGAGGTGCCCCAGCGCGTGTCGCGCGGGAAGGAGTATCGGTACGCGGTGGAAAACGCTCGCGAGCAGACGTTGAGGAACATCGCCGGATCTCAGCCGGAGTTGGCGAAGCGGGCGGTCGATGCGCCGATGCGGCCGCTTGAAGAGCAGGCGCCCTGAATGAAAGGATCGGCAATGCCCGGTCAATGCAAGCTTCTGGGCCTTCGCGTCTGCGGCCGTAGACTGGGCATTTGGACGGTCGCTTGCATGACACTCGTGTTGTCAGCCGGCGGGACCGCGCGGTCGGCGTCTGAGGGCGAGGACCATGAACATATGCCGGGTGCGGTAGAAGCCATGACGCCTCATCAACGCCATATGGGGCCGCACATGAAGTGGACGGCACTGCGTGCCGCCGTCCCGGGTGATCTTGAACGTGCCGACCACATCGTGCAAGCGTTGCAGCAAGCGTTGAACAAGTACAAGGACTATCATCGAGCGTTGGACGACGGGTTCGTTCCGATGCATCCCGACAGAAAGCCGCGGCATTACCATTTTGCGAACAAGGAACGGCGAGCCCTGGCTCGGACGCAATTCGATGCGGCTCAACCCACCTCACTGCTGTATAAGAAGACCGGCGATGAGTATGAGCTTGAAGGCGCAATGTATACCGCGCCGCGGGGACTGTCGGAGGACCAACTGAACGAGCGCATCCCTCTGAGCATCGCGCAATGGCATGCGCACGTGAACATTTGTCTCGCGCCTGACGGCAGCGGGCGCCGCCTGACCCGCAGGCAGTTCGGTTTCAAGGGCACCATTGCCGACGAGTCGGAGTGCCGGCAGGCCGGTGGCCATTTCGTTCCACAAGCGGGTGGCTGGATGATCCACGTGTACCCGTTCGAAACTTCGCGGGAGAAAATCTGGACGCACTGACGGTGAGTCCGGCCGCCGCCGCGGCGGTCGATGACCGCCGCGGCGCCGACAACGTACAAGCTGTCGCAGCTATTTGGGGCTGTCCACGTCGAGGATCGTGAGGGTGACGAGGAGCGGCTTGCCTGCCAGCGGGTGGTTATAATCCATCACCGCGTCGGTCTCCGACATTTGGGTGATCGTAGCCTGCTTGCCGGTGTTGCGATCTTCGAGGACGTCACCGGTCTTCACTCCGGCGGGCAAATCCTTCGTTGGAACGACGGTTTTCTTGTTCGAATCGTACGCGCCGAACGCCTGGTCCTGAGTCAGCTTCACTTCCGCTTTCTCACCCCTCCGCATGCCCGATACGGCCTGTTCAAGCGCCGGCAGCATTTGATGCTGCCCCTGGATGAATTGGCTGAGGTCACGGACTTCAATGCGCTCCTCGCCCGGGACGGTGATTTGATACAAGAGTGTGACCTTTGAGCCGTCCGTGATCGGAGCGGATGCCCCCGCCGGATTCTGACCGGGCGAACTTTCGGGAATTTGAGCTGCTTGACCCGCGATGCCGGAAGGCGCAGCCATTCCCAGACATCCGACGATCACGATCATGGCCGCTGTATATCGGCGAGCGTTCGCCATTAGTGCCTCCTTGGTTTTATTGGACGCAAACATCGCGTCCCGTGTCACTCACGATGCCGCAAACCCTTTGCCACGCATCAAAGTGTAAGGATTGTGCCGGTTTAAGGGAGCACCGATTTTCCGGCTTGTGAAGCGTTCGAAGTACAGATCGTTCCGTTCGACCAAAAGGAGTTGAAAATTAGCCGCATTCGCCGGCTGGACAGTCTGTCCCCTTGTAGCAGACAGGCTGTCTATTGAAACTCGGAACATCCCTGGACGTGACGATGGTGTTGCGCACTTGACTGCCGACGGCCGGCGACCTAGTTTCTCGTGATGCGAAACGATCGCGGTGGTACTCAGACGGGATCCCTGCCCCAACGGATGGCCCTCATCCTCATGGCGTGCCTATCGCTTGCTGGTTGCGAAAAGCTCGCCTATCAACACATGAACGATCCCTCCCGCGATGCCTGGCAAAAACCGAAGGAGGTCGTCGACAGGCTCGCGCTCAAACCCGGA
>DATELB010000063.1:0-2802 GCA_035277085.1 Nitrospira sp.
TGCGCCTCCGGATCGGCATTGAGGCGCTGGTACTCAGCCTCGGACATGACCGCCGAATAGAATCCCATATTGCCTTGTCGTTTTATGAAATCGTCGAGCGCATCCTTGTCCTTGATCTTCACCGGCTGGCCGTGTTGAAAGGTGAGATAAGTTCCGTCGTCCTGCTCGGCGATCGGGATCACGGCCTTGCCCGTCAAATCGCCGCCAAGAACAAGAACGTTGGCGCCATAGAACTTGGCGCTGTTGATGAATTTTTTGAAGCAGACGTTCGAACCATGGAGATCGGAGGCGAAGAACATCTTCACCTCTGAATTCTCGCCCTTTCCCTTCTTGCGCCAAAACACGATGGCACTCCTGGGGTCAGAATTTGGTCAGGTACTGGTCGATTTCCCACTGAGAGACCGCGTTGTGGTAGGACCACCACTCGGATTTCTTCAGATCGATGTAGGACCGGTAGAGCTCGTCGCCCATTAGGCGCCGCCCAAGATCGTCCTCCTCGAAGGCGGTGACAGCCTCCAACAAGGTGCGAGGAAGCTGCCTGATGCCGCGCTGCTCGAGCTCGCGATCCGATAGCTCATACATGTTCACCATCTGGGGATCGCCCGGGTCGGCATCCTGCTCAATGCCATCAAGACCTGCGCCTAGGAACATGGCGGCGGCAAGATAAGGGTTCATCGAGGGATCGACGGCTCGGCATTCCCACCTAGCGCTGGAAAGATTCACGTGGCCATGTCCATTCTCGCTGCCTTCGCGGCCATTTTTGTCGCCTTCGACGTGCGGCCGCAGCATGGGGACGCGGAACATGTGCGTGCGATTGTTTCCGCCATAGGAGATGAAGATCGGCGCCCAGGTGAACCCGGTCATCGAACCAGTCTTAATCAAGCGCTTGTAGGAATTGACCGTTGGGCAGCTCACCGCAACCAGCGCCGCGGCATGTTTCTTCAGTCCACCAAGGAACTGGTAAGCAATCTTGGACAGACCGCAGCCGCGCCTGTCGGCGGCATCGCCTGAAACGTTCTCGCCCGTCTTGATGTCGGCGAGCGACATGTTGAAATGAGCGCCCGAGCCCGTTCGATCGGCGTAGGGCTTTGGCATCATCGTCGCCTCCCACCCATACTTTCGGGCGAGCTCTTTCATCATCATGCGCCAGACCACAAAGCGGTCGGCCATGGTGAGAACGTCGGAATAGGCGAAATCGAACTCGAACTGGCCGTTAGCGTCTTCGTGGTCGAAGGAATGCACCTTCCAGCCGAGTTTGTTCATCGACGAGACAATCTCGTTGAGGAATTCCAAATTGAGAAGAGTAAGACTCGCGTCGTAAGCCGCCTTGGGAATCGTGTCGCGCGGATCGTTGGGGGCTATGCCGTTCTGCGCGGAGGGATCGAGGCGAACGATGTAGGTTTCGCATTCGACGCCAAGATTGAATTTCAGCCCTAATTTCGCAGCGCGCGTCACCTGCTTTGCCAGAATACTGCGCGAGCACATGGGATAGGGCTGTTCGTGATAAGTGAGTTGGCCGGGGACGACCGCAACCTGCGGCCGCCATGGCAACTGCATCACGGCATCCGGGTCGGGGACCACTGCCAGCTCATCATCATGAGGACCCTGGCCAAGTCCATCGAGAGCGGCCCCGGTGAATAGCTCTGAGCCGCGCATCATCCGATCGAAATGATTGACCGGCACGGTCTTGGTTTTGGCGATCCCGTGCACATCGACATATAAGGGCATGCAGTATTCGACACCTTTGTCGATCAAACTCTGCATCGTCTCCCGGGAGTTTCCCCTTGAGGCCTTAATCTGCGCTCCAGTCCTGATCTCGTTCATGGACAGCCCGTCTCCTTGGAAGCTTGCACGCGCCACAGCGTTTTTGGTTCCGTCGAGGTAACCCCGATCTTCATTAGCGCAGCGCGATTGTCGGTCTCGCTCTAAGACGGCCCAACAGACACGGCTTTGTCGCGGCTGCGTACTCTGCGCGCGTCTAATTAAACAGTCAATTAGATTTCGCGCAGGGCAATTTGCTTTCCCGCGAGGCAAGTCGCTGTCCGGCCCTGACCGGATTGCGTTTCGGGAAGTCGCGCGTTGCTGGCGCTATTAGAGACCCCATGCCTGGGGCGATAGAAAGATTTTACCCGAGGAGACTAAAGCAGAGGAGGCGGCCTTCAGTGTCGCTGAAGCTTTAGGCGCAATTTGCCCGAAAAACCCAACATATCCAGCACACGCCGGTGGAGGTCGCTGACCGCACCCTTCAAATCGAAATCGGGAAGAATCACCGATCGAACCATACAGCCATCAAGGTGAGTGGATATAAATTGGGCCATGCGAGTGGGGTCCACTGGCTTAAATAGGCCCTGCTTGATGCCTTCGCGTATGATTCTGGATAGGAGCTTACGCTCCTCAACATAAAAGCCCTCTATGGTTTTCGCGATGGCGGCGTCGCCTTCGTGCGCCCCCCTGAAATCCAGAGCAATCTTAACGAAGCGATGGATCTCGGCATATTTGTTGACATGATTCGAGAGCCAAGCGGCGATGATCGTTGGCGGATCGGCACTTTTGTCGTCCAATGCACGTACATTTTCGAAGGCGCGTCCCACGGCATATTCGATAGTTGCGCGGAACAGATCCGTCTTGCTGTCGAAGTAGTAATAGATGAGCGCCGTGTTGACGCCGAGCGCCTTGCCGATGTCCTTGATCGTCACCGAGGCGAAATTGCTCTCTGCGAAAAGGTCGAGGGAGACCGAAAGGAACTTGTCGACACGGGCGGCACTCTGCTCCTGCCGCCGAGTGCCGGCCTTGCGCTTGCCG
>DATELB010000064.1:0-2808 GCA_035277085.1 Nitrospira sp.
AAAGTACCTGTTGGTCAATCGCCGATTCGAGGAAATCTTCGGCTTGAAGGCCGAACAGATCATCGGCTTGACCGACCATGACCTTTTTGCACGCCATATCGCCGACGTCTTCCGGAACAACGACCTCGCAGTGCTGGAGCGAAACACGACGGTCGAGTACGAAGAAACGGCTCCTCATTTGGACGGGCCACACACCTACATCTCAATCAAGTTTCCGCTCCGGGACCAGGCCGGCATACCGTACGCGCTCTGCGGCGTCTCCACCGACATCACCGAACGGAAGCAGGCCGAAGACCTGCTCCGCTCCCATGAACGGCAACTCCGTCTCGCGCTGACCTCGCCAGACATCGGCGTGTGGAGCTTGGACGTCGAAACCGATTGCATGTTTTGGTCTCCCCAAGTCGACGAGTTCCTCGGCATCCCGCCGGTTCAAGGTCATAAAACACCGCGCGGTTTATTGGGGCTCGTCCATCCGGATGATCGGGAGGCGATGGCGCGGGGGCTCCGGCAGGTCCTGGAACCATCCCGCACGGAGGTCAGTTTTCAACATCGGGTGAAGAAATCAGACGGGATGGTGCTGTCGTGCATCTGGACGGGGCACATCATTCGAGGTCACGGCGGTAATGCCCTGCATGTGCTTGGAACAGTCCGGGCGATCTCCGGACGGCCGGAAAGCGGTAGTTCAGCGCGCGGGGTTCAGCCCCACTGACGCAAGAAGGACAGGCGGCCAACTGCCTATGAATGTCCGTCGTTTTCCCCTGCATTTCATTGCCGCCGGCATTGCCGGCAGGCTGGGTGTGGCCGCGGCCTGCCTGATCGTCTCCTGCTTCTTCGCCGATCGGGAATCAGGCGCCGCCGCCGAAATTGCCATCCTGAAATCTTCCGCCATCAGCGCATATGACCAAGCGATCGCGGGCTTCAAGTCGACGGCCCCCTCAGCGGTCATCTATTCGGAGTACGACTTGCAAGGCGATCTGGAACAAGGCCGCAAGCTGGCCCGGAAGATCCGTGCTTCGGAGGCCTCTCTCGTCGTCGCCGTGGGCTTAAAGGCGGCCATGGCGGCCAAACTGGAGATCGTCGACATTCCCATTGTGTATATGATGATATTGGACCCGTCCAAACACAATCTGACCGCCCCTAATATGACCGGGACGCTGTTGGAAATACCGGCAGAGCGGCAGTTCAAAATCCTGCGGGCATTTCTGCCCAACCTCAGGCGCCTCGGGATGTTGTCCAACTCGGGCAGCAATCCGGCAAAACTCAAAGAGGCCATCAGCCAGGCGGCCGCGAATTCCTTCCAATTGCAGGAATTTTCCGTCGAAAGCGAGAAGGATGTTCCTCACCAGCTTCGGACCCTGCTGGCCGCGACAGACGCCTTGCTGTTGGTGCCGGATTCCACCGTCCTGACCAACGAATCCATCGGATTCATTCTGGAGACTTCGTTGGCGAAACGGGTCCCGGTCATTGGATTTTCGCCCGAGTTTACCAGGCTGGGCGCACTGCTGAGCCTGTCCGTGGCCTATGGGGAAGTCGGCCGCGAGACGGGCGTGCTGGCAAAGCGGATTCTGGACGGGGACCGTAAGCTTCCGGCCAAGCCGATTCCAATCGAACGCCTGAAGATCACGGTCAATCTGAAGACGGCGCGATTTCTCGGCATCGAGTTTCCAAAAGACGTCAACCATTTGATCGACGAGACCTACTGATCGTTATGGCACCGCTGCGTTCACCACGCATCGCCCCGTTGACGCTCCCCGGCGGCGCGAAGCTTGCCAGTCTGCGCACGAAATTCGTCGTGTTTTTCAGCCTGATTCTCATTCTGACCTGCTCAACGCTGAGTTGGTATTTCATCGAAGTCAGACGTGTCTCGATGACGGACAACCTCAACCAATTGGGGACGATCCTCCTGACCAGCGTCGTGAACAACGGCCAATTCCGCTATGGAGGCCTGATCGCCGAGGACCGGGCGACGCTTCGAGAGTTCGTCGAGAGTCTGATGGCCGTCGAGGATGTCGTGTATGTCGTGATCCGCGGCGCGGACCACATCATCCTGGCGCAGCAGAACAAGATTGTCCGCGAGTCCTCCGGCAGCGTGACGTTCACCCAGGAACGCCGGTATTACCCGGACGAAGCCATTGCAGAAGCGCTCTACGGCGAGCCGACGACTAAGCCTCGGATCACGCCGGTCGCGTTGTCGAAGGACAAAATTCTCATGCCGGACGGCGGCACGTCGAATTCGCTCTGGATTCTTTCATCGCTGAGAGAGAACCTGTACGACTTCGCCTTGCCCGTCTTGCGCAAACCGGCGACGGATCCGTCTCTCTCTCCTCTCCTCATGGAGATGGAAGAACGGATCCAAACGAAGAAAAGCGCGGCGCCGCATCTCGTTCAGGGCGTGGTCCAGATCGGCATTACGGATGCCGGCGTCAAACGGGCGTTGTTCGAGATGATCCGCAACGTCCTTATTCTCACGTCGCTCCTCATCGGCGCCGGCATCCTGGGCGCGCACCTTCTCACCATGCGCGTCACGACGCCATTGCGGCGATTGGCGGGAGTCGCACGGCAGCTCGCCGAAGGAGAATCGCCGGCCCCGATCCCGCAGACGACGGCCGACGAGGTCGGCCAGCTCACCCAGACCTTCAACGCGATGACCGCCGCATTGCGCGAACGCAGCGAGGCCATCACCTCCAACCTCGAGACCATCCGCAAACAGATCACTCAATTGACCGCCGTCCATCAGACCAGCGCGGCGATTACGAGCACGCTCGACCTGCACGAGCTCATGGATACGGTGCTTCAGTTGCTGCGGTC
>DATELB010000065.1:0-4300 GCA_035277085.1 Nitrospira sp.
GCTCTTCATTGCGCACACCACGGCGGCCCTCACGACCGGCGAGATCGGAGAGGGCACTGAACAGGATCTGCTCGACGTCGTTGAGCAGATCATTCCCTCGATTCGCTTCCGCCACGCCCACGACCCGTCCCATGCCTGGTCGCACATGGCTGCCTCCCTCTTGGGTCCTTCGCTCAGCGTTCCCGTCACGAACGGACAACTGGCATTAGGCACGTGGCAATCCGTGCTGCTTATAGAATTGGACGGTCCCCGGGAGCGAACGGTCTACGTGACCCTGGTTCCAGCCTGATCGACCAAGCACCAAACCCGCTGCGAAACACCGGTTCCCGGCATCAATTCGCTTAGCGTCGCTTTCGTACGGGAACATCCGCAGAGATCCGCTCTCCGCCTATCAGGGATTTTGTGGGTTGACCTCGTCTGCCTTTCGATCGTACGGTCAGGAGGGGAAGTGAGGAACCCATGGCTGAGCCATCTGTCGAGCCGCATCTCTTCGTGATTGTCGGGGCCACCGGCGATTTGACGAAGCGTAAGCTGCTGCCTGCGTTGTTTCACCTTCGTAGCTATGGCGAGTTGGAGAAACAAAACACGGTAATCGTCGGAGCGGCGCAGCCGGAAATGAGCGATGAGGCTTTCCGGCTGTGGGCCTACGAAAGTCTCAACAAATCAGTGGCCCATGCTTCCGATCTCAGGCGGTGGTGTGACGAATATCTCCATTATCAGACGGTTCAGCAAGGCGGCGTCCAAGATTATCAAAACCTTGCGAAGTACATTCGTCAGCTCGAAACGGCCCGCAATTTGCCCGAGAACCGTGTCTTCTATCTCGCCCTGCCGCCGTCCGCCGTGCCGCCCACCGTCGAGCATCTGGATCAGGCGTGCCTGTTGAAGAGCCGGGGGTGGGTGCGGGTGGTGTTCGAGAAACCCTTCGGCCATGACTTCCGCTCGGCGCGTGCCTTGAACACGCGTCTGCATCGCTACCTCGATGAATCGCAGATTTACCGGATCGACCATTATCTGGGCAAAGAAACGGTGCAAAACCTGCTGGCGTTTCGTTTTGCCAACCCGATCTTCGAGTCCTTGTGGAACCGGGATTCGATCGAGAGCGTGCAGGTGACCGTCGCCGAAGATCTCGGCGTCGAGCACCGGGGCGCCTACTATCAGCAGGCGGGCGCCGTGCGCGACATGGTTCAGAATCATTTGACGCAACTTCTGACGGTGGTCGCCATGGAAGTGCCCGTGTCCTTCGACGCCGAAGCGATCCAGGCGGAGAAATTAAAAGTGTTGCACTCGATTCCGCCGATCGATCCCAACGACGTGGTCTTCGGTCAGTACCGGGCATGGGAGTTTGATGGTCAGAGGATTCCCGGCTATCGCGAGGAAAGAGGCGTGCCGCCTGATTCCTCGACCGAAACGTTCGTGGCGTTGAAAACGGAAATCCACAATTGGCGCTGGCGCGGAGTGCCGTTCTACCTGCGCACGGGCAAGCGCTTGCCGCGGAAGATCACCCAAGTCGGCGTCACGTTTCGACCGGCTCCCACGCTGGTGTTTCGCTCTCTCGACCCCGGCAGTCTGGCCCCCAATCAACTGGTCATCACGCTGCAGCCGAGCGAAGGTTTTTCCCTGGGTTTTTCCGTGAAAACGCCGGGCCGGCCATTCAGTTTCACGAACCGTGCACTGCAGTTTGATTACAAGCAGGCCTTCGGCGGCGAGCTGCCGGAAGCCTATGAGACGCTGTTGCGCGACATCATGATCGGCGATCAAACGCTGTTTGTGACCGCCAACTTTACGGAAACCGCCTGGAAGCTCTATGATCCGCTTCTCGCGGCCAGGCCTCAGCCGTCGTTGTATACCGCCGGAACTTGGGGGCCGATCGAGGCGGATCGATTGCTGGAACGATACGGCCATCGCTGGCAATTGGGATGGTGACCGAGAGTGGAACCGCCTCCCTTAATCGTCACAAACATACCTCAGCGGATGGATCGCCTGCCGTGGTCGAACTGGCATTGGCTGGTTGTGACGGCGCTCGGCGTCACGTGGCTTCTCGACGGACTTGAAGTCTCGATCGTCGCGGCGCTGGGACCGATCCTGACCCATCCCGGGACGCTGTCGCTGACCGAATCGGAGGTCGGTTTGGCGGCCTCCGCATATCTCGCGGGATCGGTGCTCGGCGCTCTTGTGTTTTCCTACCTGACGGACCGTCAGGGACGAAAAAAGTGGTTCATGATTACGTTGCTGTTGTATTTGGCGGCGACGATTCTGACGGCATTCGCGTGGGATCTGCCGAGCTTGATGTGCTTTCGATTCTTGACGGGCGCCGGCATCGGTGGGGAATACGCGGCCATCAACTCGGCGATTGATGAATTGATTCCGGCCCGCCGCCGCGGCCACACAGATCTCGCGATCAACGGCACGTGGTGGCTCGGCTCGGCGACCGGGGCCCTGCTGTCGGTCCTTTTGCTCAACCCGAGCATCATTCCCGAGCCGCTGGGATGGCGGCTGTGCTTTATTTTCGGCGCCGTGCTCGGCATCGCCATCATCCTGGTGCGGCGGTTTCTTCCCGAGAGTCCCCGCTGGCTCATGACCCACAGCCGGATCCGCGAGGCCGAGGAGGTCGTCTCCCGCATCGAGCAACAGGTGGCACGCGACGAACGCATGGAGAGCCTGCCCGAGCCGAGAGGTTCGATTACCGTACGTACCCGTCCCCACGGCACGACCATCGCGACGGTGGCCCGTGAGCTGTTCCGGACGTATCCGAGGCGAACGGTCCTCGGCCTGGTGCTGATGGTCACGCAAGCGTTCATGTACAACGCGGTGTCGTTCACGTTTCCCTTCGTCCTGACGAAATATTACGATGTGCCGACGAACACCATCGGCCTCTATCTGCTCCCGTTTGCCTTCGGGAATTTTCTGGGGCCGCTCCTCCTGGGCCGATTTTTCGACACTGTCGGCCGCAAGCCGATGATCAGCTTTACCTATGGCACGGCGGGAGTGCTGCTGGCGATGACCGGCTATTTGTTCTGGACCGGCTCATTTTCGGTGACCACACACTTGCTCGCCTGGTCCTCGATTTTCTTCTTTGCCTCGGCCGGCGCCAGCGCCGCCTACCTGACGGTCAGCGAGGTCTTTCCGATGGAAATCCGCGCCATGGCGATCGCCTTTTTCTTTATGGTGGCGCAGGGGGCCGGGATTATCGCGCCCTGGCTGTACGGGCGGATGATCGAAACGTCCGTGACGAGCGTCTACTACGGCTATTTGCTGGGCGCAGGATTGATGATGGTCGGCGCCGTCGTGGAGCTGGTGCTGGGCGTCAAAGCAGAAGGCCGTTCGCTCGAGGACATCGCCGCTCCCTTATCTGCCCATCGCATCACCGACGACGCATCGTCCGAAGGCACATCGTCTGCCGCCTGATGTTGCTTCCCCCATTGCAGCGTTGACGGCTCGAGGCGCGCAGGCGTGACGTTGGATGGGGACTCGTCCGGCAGATTGGCCACCACGATCAGCCGTGCAACGTCCGCCTTGAGCCTCCAAGACAGTGCCCGTAAGCCCTCCTGACATGCCCTCGGATCGTCGCCATGCAGCGCATTGTTGACACCCGTCCACCCATCTCCCCCTCCGAAGCAGGGGCTTGACGAGGCGGGAGGTGTCTGCTAATTACAAAGGAATGCTAACTAATGGAGGTTTCATGCAAACACTCAAAGTGTTCGATACGTGGGTGAAGGCCCCCCACGGCATGCTTCACTTCGACGTCATGACCAGCGACGAAACGACGGCATTGCGATTGGCCAACGCGTATGTCGCCTCGCAAGGCCATGCAGCCGTCTCCGTGACGGCGCAGGAGTGCCGGTTCTGCCATGCAGAGCCGTTAGTGATGTTCAGCGAGCAGCAACAGCGGGAGTTTCGGGAGGCAGGCGGCTTCATCGTTCCGCTATCAGCGTGAGTGGAAGGGAACGGCAGAGGGCATGGACGGCTTCATTACAAAGGAGGGCACTATGAGGAAGCGAATTCTGGGAGTCGTGGTGTTGAGCATGCTGTTGTCATCGGCAGCCGGCGGGGCGGAAACCTCCAAAGGAAAGTCGCTCTATGACCGGCTCGGCGGCAAAGACGGCATCACGACTGTGGTCGACGCCTTCGTCGCGAGGGTCGGCGGCGACAAGCGAATCAACGGCTATTTCGCAAGCACCGATCTGACGAAGCTCAAAATGCACATGGTCGACCAGATCTGCGAAGCCTCGGGTGGTCCCTGCAAGTATACGGGGCGGACCATGAAACAAACCCATGCCGGAATGGGCGTGACAGATGCCGC
>DATELB010000066.1:0-4627 GCA_035277085.1 Nitrospira sp.
TAGACCGAGCATCTCTTCAACCGCCGCCGACCGCCCCCGCCAGCAGTGAGAACCACCTGAACCCTCCGTGCAGCACCTCAGCACTCTGTTCGTCGCTATCCACTACCAAGGCCGCTGACCGATCCGCTCCCACCTCACAAAATTCTGTCTATCGTCCCAAGACCAGTAAATGAAAAGCGCCTTGCCAATTACTTTAGAACGATGGACATATCCAAAAAATCGACTGTCGAGACTTTGGTCGCGGTTGTCGCCCATAACGAAGTATGACTCCTGAGGAACAGTCACTGGACCAAGATTATCACGCGGATTTGTCTGCGCATCTAGGATGCCCGGATCGATCCGCTGGCTGTAACCTCCATCTTCAAGCGCTGTATCGTTCACATATACAGTCTTGTTACGAATTTCGATGCGCTCTCCTGGTAGTCCAATGACACGCTTGATAAAGTCTTTCTTTTCATCCTCGGGGAACTTAAATACGATAATTTCCCCTCTCTCGAGAACTTTGCCATTCCAGGCAATCGATTTATCGACGAGTACGTGGTCACCGACCAGGAGCGTAGGTGCCATACTAACTGCCGGTATCTTAAACGCTTGGATAAATTGCCGGATAAGATCTACACCGATGGGCTGGACCACAAATCCACCAATCAACGCGAATAAGAGATAGACGTACCATTTGTTATATCGCTTCAGCTCATAGCGGCAATCCTGCTGCCTTGCCACACTGGTGGCATCGCGCACAATTGCCACGAGAACAGCTAGAAGCAACAGAAGCGGCAGGACGAGATTATATGGAGGATGGAGGGGTGCATAGAGCAGTAGGACCGTGAGGATGGGACCAGCGACCACATATGGAAGCAGTGCAAGGACAATCGCTTTGCTTGGCTGACCGTTGTACAACTGTCCGAGGCCTGGTTGGACGCCGCTCAGAACACCTGCGAGCCAAGGCTTCCGTCTTCCAACGACATTGGCTTCACTCATTCTTGTTTCCCTATTCCGTCTGGGATAGGCAAGGAAACTACAAGTCGTTAGAGCTTCAAATTATGGTCTTGGACATCAGCAATTGCAAAGGCCAGTACGAGCGCCAAGAAAGGGGGACTTTCGCTGGCGGACGACGACGCGATTATTCAACACATCCAGAAGGCCAAGAAGGACGCTCGACCGATCGACGCTCTCCCCAACGCCGCCGCCGACCGCACCCACGCATGCGGGCTGGCTATCTTGTTCCGGGAAGCCGAGTTCAATCTAATTCACTGATTCAAATATAAGAATGTGCGCCATGAACACATCGTTTGTGGTGGAAGGCGAAGATATTGGACACTGCATAACCACTCGTGAGCGGCAGACTCAACTGTGTTTCGGTAATACCACACTGCGCTGCCATGCTGTTTTCCACATCCTTCACAAAAACGTTCCAGGTTGTTCATCTGACTCCTTTCTGAACGGCCTTGATAGTGAACTGTGAAGTAGATGCCGAAAGTGAAGAGGAGACTGGGGACAGATAATCAAGAAGTGCCCTTAAGCTCACGGCGCCCGGCGCCGTCCCAAGAGTCGTCCAGTTGCGGACGCATCGAAGATGGTTGTGCGTGCCCGACTTGGCTCAGGAAGGACGGGGAGCTTTCGGTGATGGAGGATTAGCGGATCGACCCATTCTCCGCAGACAATGCAGTGTAGCGCCTGCAATGGTACTCCCACTTCTTCCAGCACATCCTGAAGCAGGACCCCACCACAGCGGCGGCACTTCTGCATAGGACTGGTCTTAGCATAATCATTGAATGGTCGTGCCCATCAATTCAGTAAAAGTTTTGTTAATTTCTGACTTCAGGATATGTAGACACAATCTAAGGTATTGAGGACCATTTCTCGGCGCCGCGATGATTCAGCGTATGGAGACGCCCACGGAGGCTGGTCGCGAGACCAAAGCTCTCCCTACGCCGCCGCCGACCGCCCCCGCCAGCAGTCCGATCCGTGCTCGCCTCACACCGTGATAGCCCCCACGATTTTCTCCCAAGACCAGCCGACCGACGGGCTACACTCTCATCGACATCGGTATTCCTCCAGTGGCCGAAGACATCTTCGACGCTCATCCGTACGTGGTTGCCTAAGCAGTGTGAAGCCGATGCTGTCCCAAATCCCGATAAATTTTCCAACCCAGCAAGGCTACCGCACATCAGGTCGTGGGTCGGAAATGAAGCCGTTCCGATTTGGCATCTCGATTTTCGGCAACGTCTGCGCATCAATCAGCGCATCTTCGGCGATGACCTGATTCTGGAACAGAAGCCAAGCAATGACGGAATAAGTCTCGGACGGGGTGAGAGACTGCGGCGCATTAAACGGCATCGCACGATTGATGTAATCGAATAACGTCGTCGCATAGGGCCAGTAGCTGCCGATTGTCCTGACCGGCTTCTGGCTGGTCAACGTACCACGGCCGCCGACCAGCTTGTCCTTCGGACCTTCAACTCCGGTCGGCCCATGACACGCGGCACATTTCGCGGCGTAGACTTGTCCTCCTTGCTTGACTGTCCCCTGACCAGGCGGCAACCCTTCGCCGGTCGGAGATACATCGATGTTCCATGCGCGGATTTCCTCCTCGGTAGGTGGTCGACCCAGTCCATATCCGGCTCCGTCCTCTGACGACCGACCGGATGGAACGGGTCCGATCATGAAAACCAACGCCGCTATTGCCAGGAACACGAGCTTATGCGTAGATGTTTCGTATCCGTCCATCGGCTTCCACCTTCCAGCTTTGAATGGCATTGTAGTGATAGAGCGAATTTGTTCCGCGGACTTTCACAAGGGCCTGACGCGTGGGCTGGAGATATCCGGTCTCATCGACACACCGGCTTTGCAAGATCGCCTCTTGTCCTTTCCAGTGCCACGGAAACCGGAATCGCGTATGACATTTCGATAGAATAGGTTCCTGAAGACCAGCGGGATGCCAGGTCCTTCCGCCATCGACACTGACCTCGACTTTCGTCACCCTTCCGCGCCCGCTCCACGCCAATCCGCTGATCTCATGAAAGCCCGGCCGTATCTGTTGCTGACCTGAAGGATACGTGATCACTGATTTGGCCTCCATGACCAACGTAAATTGATAGGCCTTTCCATCCGGCAAGAGATCAGTGTACTTGGCCGTTTCCCAGCGTGTCATAAACGGGGCAGATCCAAGCTTGAGCCGCCGCAGCCATTTCACATTGATATTGCCTTCAAAACCAGGCAAGAAAAGCCTCAGGGGGTAGCCCTGCTCGGGGCGCAGCGCTTCACCGTTTTGGCCGTAACAAATCATCGCCTCATTCAACACCTCTGCCGTGAGCGGCACACTGCGATCCAAACCGGCCGCATCGCTGCCCTCCGCGAGCATCCACGTCGCCTCGCGTCGCACACCGACGGCTTCGAGGAGAGTGGATAGCTTGACGCCGGTCCATTCACTAGTGCTCGTCAACCCGTAGATGTCCTGGACCGTCACGTCTTGCGCTTCCCGCCACCCATCCCAGGTGTTCCCCGAACATTCTAGGAATGCGATGCGCGAAGTGGAAGGCAAGCGCTCCAACTCCTTTATGGTGAAACTCAACGGACGCTCAACCAGTCCATGAATCAGCAAGCGATGGCTCGCTGGATCAATCGCAGGGACACCGTTATGGTGGCGCTCGAAGTGCAAGGCGGAGGGCGTCACGATTCCGTGCAGATCCTGAAGGGGTGTCAGCGAGTTGAAGTTGTTCGGGGCATTGGCACCCCAACCGTGTGGCGCGCCGGGTCCGGCTCCACCCAACCGCTGCTGTTTTTCAAATGGCGATCGTTCGCCATATGGGCGAGGCAAGATCCCCGGAACCCGCATTGGGTCATCCACGGCCTTGGGGTCTTCGGCCCTCGCGCCCGGCAGCGCCAGTGCGGCTGCGCCAAACGCAACGACCGAAGCACCTTGCCTGAGAAACCTGCGTCGATTCATGTGCTCGAAGCCATCGTTCATGCTCGCCTCCTCTCGGGAGCTCCTTCTATCTCAGAAGCGCGAAGCCCATGCTCGTTCCCATGCCTTGTCCATAGCCAAGTGAGATATTCAGCGTAGCCAGAGGTTCCTGCTGGTGGTGGATAACCGGTGCGGCGAGTCACCGCGATCTTCATTTTGGTCTCCCGTCCTGGCTTTGTGCGTCAATATCAGCCGGGTGAAGATCGATGACCGCGCCGACTTCGTTGAGTTCGATCGTCACGAGTGTGCCCTCGACAATTGGTTTTGTCTTCTGGCCTCGTTCCGTGAGCGGAAAGACCTTTTCACCATCGGACGTTTGGAGCTTGATCTGATTCTTCGTCTTGCCAACGTAGATGAGTTTTCCGGTCACGTGTTGATGTTGTCCTTCTTTCCCTTTGAGATGCATATCGACGATGTAGTTGTTTTCATCAAGCTCCACAATCACTTGATCCCCTGCTTTGAACGGCTTCTGCCCGTGACGCCGAGCCATGTTCTCATTGAGCTGATGAGTCGCACCGTTCGGAGTCGTCACGACGAGCGCTCCTGCTTTCTTCGTGACAATGCTAGTGAATAGCGTGTGACCATTTGAAAGCCTCTCCGTCTCAGTCGCGGCGCTGACAAGCGATGGAGCGACAAGAAACGTAACCATCACCGTTTGCA
>DATELB010000067.1:0-9754 GCA_035277085.1 Nitrospira sp.
TAGAAATAGCGGCCGATTCGGTCATGGAGCGTCTCGACACGGACAATGAGGACGCCAGTGGCCGGGCTTGCGATCCGCTCCCGCTCCGTCAAGACTTTCACACCGGCTTTCTGCAGGCGTTGCTGAATGTCTTGTTGGAGCTTGCCCGTCGTCAAGCCGGCCTGTTCGATTTCGCTGTCCAATGGATCGACAAGCACCTCCACGCCGGCGAGCCCTCGCAACGATTCGCGTTCAGCGTCATCGGGCGATGGTTCTGTCCGGGAGGGAGGGGAGGCCTGCTGGTTTGCATGAGGGCGCCCTGCGCCAAGAGCGAATAACCCGATTAGCAGCAGCACCGTCGTCTGCAAGCCAATCCGGCTTAGCGACAGCATCATCTCATCCTTACCTGCACCTTACGCGCGCTTTATCGTACGCCTTCTCTTTGACGATGTCAGCCATCGACAAGAACGATGGCAAGACCCGGGAAGAAATGTCTTGCCGTCTGGGTGGATGAGAAAGCCTACGCCTAAGGGCGCCGCTTGCCGCTGCGGCCCCGCCTGGACATCATTTTGAGCGTTCTCTCCTGAAACCTGAGTCAATAAGCACTGATGTTTGCAAATGCGAATGCTTGATAGCAGATTCATTCAAACGGCCAAGTGAGTGATTCCCACAACAAGTGAAGGGTTTTCCATTCTACCGCTGTGTTGCTGCGAGGTCTGTCAGTCCTCTACGATGGCGACTTTCCGGCGTTTTCACGAGGGGCACCGATCTTGCGCTTGTCGACGCGGGACCTGAACAACGTCTCACCGGAGGGGCCAATGAATTTCACCACTCAACGAATTCGTCAGCTTGTGGCCTGGAGCAGGGTCACGGCAAGCATCGTGATGCTCGGGGCCGTCACGCCGGCTTGGGCTTCGGTTCCTCAAACACCCACGGAATCCGTGCGCAGTACCATCGAAGAGGTGATCCGTATCCTCACCAACGAACAACTAAAAGAGCCTGAGCGAATGACCGAGCGGCGTCAAGAAATCGAACGAATCGTCCGTGAGCGCGTAAGCTATGAAGACATGGCCAAACAGGCATTGGGCACTCAATGGCGCAGCCTCGAGGCTTCCGAGCGGGAGGAGTTCGTCAATTTGTTCGTGCAGCTACTTCGCGACTCGTTTGCCTCCAAAATCGACGCCTATGCCGGTGAGCACATCCTGTATTTGTCTGAAGACCAGAACGACCGCTTTGCCGAGGTGCGGACGAAGCTCTCCGGCCGCAAGACCGACACTCTCTTGGAGTTTCGGATGATCGACGATGACGGCCTGTGGCTCGTCTATGACGTCGTTATCGACGGCGCGAGCATCGTGCACAACTACCGGGCGCAGTTTGCGAGCATCATCCGGGATGCGTCGTACTCAGGACTGGTAGAACGGATGCGGGAGCGGACGTTCGTGGTGAAAGGCTTCGAAACGCATTCGGCACCGGCGCCGGCGCTGTAGGAACCATAAGACGTCACTTCGAGAATATCCGGCGATAGGTTTCGCTGACGGAGACACTCCGGTCATTTGATGCGATGCGTTCGAAGGTATCTCCGGCCCCGACCTCACCTTCCTGAATGACGGCCAGGTAAAAACCGCAGCGTCCACTCGTGTGGAACCTCTTGGGCATGTCTGGGCGCCCGAAGCGGATGTCGAGCTTGTAGCAAGGCATGCGTGGCTGCGTCACCTCGACCACGGCGCCACCGATACTGAAGCGATCGCCGATGCGAACGGATTCTTCGTCCAGACCCTCCGTCGTGAAGTTTTCTCCGAAGCTGCCGTAGGGTAACGGCATGCCGGGAAGTTCCCGCCGCCAATAGGCATAATGCTCAGACGGGTAGACGTACACCGCCTTGTCCCAGCCGCCGTGGACGGTCAGGTCGGCTTGCCCGTCGCCATCGAGATTGTGTCGGCGCAGCATGATGCGGCCTGCCACCGGCTCTTTGAAGATCGCGGTCCGCACGGTCGCCCCGCGCCACCGCATGTTCCGTGGCCGCCCAACTTGCACTGAGATGAGTTTCACCACTGCCCCCTTATGCCTGCTTCCCCGGGCGTCACCTGCAACTCGATGGACGATAAAAACTCGACGGTCTTGGCGCCGATCTCCGCGCTGTGCGTTTCGAGTGCGAAGTGGCCGGTGTCGAGGAATTGTACTTGTGCGTTGGGATTGTCCCGCTTGAACGCGTGAGCTCCGGCGGGAACAAAGAATGGATCGTGCTTGCCCCAAACCGCAAGCGTCGGCGGCTGCTGCGTACGGAAGTACTCTTGGAATTGCGGATACAGCCTGACGTTGCTCGCGTAGTCGAGAAACAGGTCCAGCTGAATGTCCTCATTGCCGGGACGAGCCAGTAAGGCAGAGTCCAAGGCGTATGACTCGGGAGCCACGAGAGACTCGTCGGTGCCGTGCGTGTACTGCCATTTGACCGATTCACGAGTGAGAAACGCTTTGAGCGCTGCCCGGTTTTCAGGCGTCGGCGCTTCCCAATATCTTTGGATCGGATTCCAGCCTTCGCTCAATCCCTCCTCGTAGGCGTTTCCGTTTTGCGAAACGATGGCGCTGATCCGTTCGGGGTGACGAATGGCCAGCCGTAGACCGACCGGGGCGCCGTAATCGAAGACGTAGAGCGCATAGCGGGTGAGGCCGAGCTCCTCCGTGAAGCGCTCGATCACGCCGGCCAGGTGATCGAAGGTGTAGACAAACTGCGACCGGCCTGGCGCCTCCGAGAAGCCGAATCCCGGAAGGTCCGGCGCAATGACCTTGAACTCATGCGAGAGGTGAGGAATCAAGTTCCTGAACATGTGCGACGACGTGGGAAACCCATGCAGAAGGAGGATCGGGGGCGCGGTGGCTACGCCCGCTTCGCGGTAGAAGATTGTAAGCCCATCCACCTTCTGCGTTCGGTACTGCGTCGATGTATGGTTCGTGGTCATCTGTTCCTCCCTGGGGCAGCCAGCAAACGAGCCGGCTGCTCTCTCTGGCGGTTATTACTGCTAACCTTCTAAATGTTATATTGACGGTTATAGCGAAGATGGGCTAACCTGTCAAGTAGCGTTTTGCTGGTAAGACCACTTTTGCAGTCTACGGCGCCTTGTGGCCATACAAAACGGACATCGCGAGATTCCTTTTTTGTTCGTCGGCAACCACGCCTGCCTGGATTTCATCAACACGAAGCCCATGATCGATGGACAGCCGGTGGACCTGCTGGCTACCTTTTCGGACCTGGTTGCCTGGCTTCGGCAGGCGCACCTATTACCGCACGACGAAAGCGTAAAGAAGCTTGAGCGGCAGTGGGCAGGGAAGGCGAGGGCTCACCAAATCCTCGGAGAGGCACGGGTTTTTCGCGGCACGCTACGGGAGATGGTCGAACGCATCGCCGCCGGCAGAGCTGTCCCGGAGAGAGCGGTCGAGGCGATCAATGAACTCTGGCGGTTTCGTCTGGGCCATCCGCAATTGGTTCGCCGGAAGGACGAGTTTAGCCGCGACCTTGTCATGAAATCGGAGGACGGGCAACAGTTACTCGGCCTGCTCGCCGACGCCGCCGGCGACCTATTGTGCAGGTGCGATTTCTCGCTGATTAAGAAGTGCCAGAATCCGGCCTGCGTGCTCTTTTTTTATGACACGACGAAGAACCACGCCAGGCACTGGTGCAGCATGAGCCTCTGCGGCAATCGGAGCAAAGTCGCCGCGCATTATCACCGGCACCAAACCAACAAGCGGTAGCACCGGGCGGGGTGCGAGCACGAGCTGTGACGCGGACAGGACCAGCAATCATTGCATCCGCTGATCGCCTCACTGTTCGTGAAGAACCGCCTCCACGGCAGCGGCATCGTTGCGATCCATGGCCACTTGTATTCGCAAGGAGTCGGCATCGCGGTTGACGGACGCCACAGCCAGCGTTTTGCCCTGTTTGCGATAGGCGACGAGACAATCGCGCTTGCCGATGCTTCCGACGACTTTCGCCTCCTGCCAGTCCTGCGCAGCGCCGACATAGTTGATTGCTACGTCGTAATGGGCACTCCAGAAAAACGGAGCGGCGGTGTACGGCTCGTTGTAACCCAGCATGTTTCGCGCGGCGGCTTGAGCCTGCTGCTCGGCCACGACCCAGTGCTCAACCCTTATGGAAGCCCCGCTGTAGCGGTCGGGCCATCGGGCGATGTCGCCGGCGGCCCAGATGTCGCGCGCGCTCGTCCGCAAATATTCGTCGACCAGCATGCCGCGATCGATCCGTAATCCCGCCTGCTCGGCCAATTCGAGATTCGGCTGGACTCCGACGCCGACGACCACGAGGTCGGTATCCAGCTTCGTCCCGTTCTTCAGCGTGACGGAGTGTTCGGCAATCGATGTCACCGTCTGTCCCAGATGGAACTGGACGCCATGTTGCTCATGCACTTCGCGCACGAAGCGGCCTAGCTCAGCCCCGAGCACCCGCTGCATGGGAATCTCCTCCGGCGCCACGACGTGCACGTCGAGATTTCTCGTCCGCAGAGAGCCCGCCACTTCCAGCCCGATAAAGCTCGCGCCGACGATCACGGCGCGCCGGGCTTGCGCCGCGCCCTCAATGATCGCGCGGCTGTCGCGCAGGCTTCGCAGATAGTGAACGTGCGGCAGTTGGGCGCCGGGAATATCCAGTTTAATCGGCGAGGCTCCGGTGGCCAGCAGCAAGGCTCCGTATTCGAGACGGCGACCGTCGTCCAGCTCAATTGAGTGTGCATCGGGAAGGAGGCGCACCACGCGGCGGCTCGTCAGCAGATCGACTTTCGTTTGCTGGTACCAATCCTGCGGTCGCAGCGGAATCCATTCTTCCGGCGCCTTCCCGGCCAAGTAATCCTTGGAAATGTTGGGGCGGTCATAGGGACCGTCGTCATCGCTCGAGATGATCGTCACCAGTTCTTGATAGCCCCGGCGTCTCAGCATCTCAGCGGCGGCAAATCCGGCGGCGCCGCCTCCGACAATGATGACGGAAGAAGGGACGGAAGCCGGCCGGGCGGTTGCAATAGGCTTCGAGATCTTCCATTTGACGAACAGCCGACCGTCGCGCTCTTCGAGAGAGTAGCACGGCACCGGATCAATGGCCGGCGCGTGGACGGCTTCTCCGGTGTCGGGACGGAAACAAGCGTGATGCCATGGACACCGAACCGTCGATCCATCGAACACGCCCTCGGCGAGCGGACCGCCATAGTGCGTGCACTTGGCGCCCATGGCGTGCAGGGCCGTGCCCTTGCGGACAAGCAGCACCGGTTCTCCGGCGAAGTGACCGAGGACCATGCCGCCGTCCCGGAGCTCGTTCGATGCTACGCCAATCGTTCCGAGATCGGGTCCGGATAGAGGTTCTCCGCTGCTCTCGCTCATGGGGTCCTCCTTGCAACACCTCGTTCACTCGTAGCATCGTCTCCGATGCCTTCCTCAGTCAAGGCGGGATCACACGTGTCAATCGCGTAGACAGCGACGGGCCGGCGATGCAGATGTTCATTGTCCGTTGACGCGAAGCGTCGAATGGAACGAGTTGCCGTGTCGAATAAATGCCGTACCCTAACTTTTGCGGCTGGTTCTCGCGGACACCGTCGACATGAGCTGCTCCATACGGGAGCTCTTGCATTCCGGGCAGGTGATCTTGCCGCGGTCGTGTTCGTTGATACTGAGATACTGCTCTGACTCCTTGCCGCACTCCTGGCATCTGTATTCATACGTCGGCATGTGATTCCCCCTCGGTTCGACCATTTTCAGTAGAGCGTATTCTATGAGTCAGCGGTGCATTCCACGACAAGGGATAGCTCTAGCAAGCCGGTCACCCGCCCAGGCGCTCGTCTGTCGTTCAAACCATGACAAAACAATCGAGCGGGCCCCGATAGAGTTTCCCTTGCTGGTCGCGTGCAAGGAAGCCCAATTATCAGGCCGTTACCCGGTCTTATCAATTAAAGGAGGGAGTGCAATGGGTTTGAAGCTTTATGTGGGAGGATTGCCTTATGCGACGAAAGAGCAGGAGTTGAACGACATGTTTGCGCAACACGGCACTGTCGTTTCGGCGCGGATTATGGTGGATAAGTTCACCGGGCAGTCACGCGGGTTCGGATTTGTCGAAATGTCTTCCGATTCTGAAGCCCAAGCTGCAATCAGTGCTCTTAACGGCTCGCAGCTGGGAGGACGCAGTCTCACCGTGAATGAAGCTCGCCCTCAAGAACCGCGGGCAGGCGGCGGCCGTGGGCTTACCGGCGTCGGCGGCAAGCACGACCGCTGGTAAATGGTCCGTCCAAGCTCGCTGCTATTTTCACCACATAGAGGTGGTTGGTAGCCTAAGCGACTTGCGAGGGGTGCAGGGTCTGACGGCTGCGGTCGTCCTTCTCAGAGACGATGGCGAGACGCTTGTTCGAAGTTCCGGTCGGACGAATACCAGGACGGAACAAGTTGCGGAGCCAAGCAGCGGTCAGACCGTGCGGTTTCACCCATCGCCGGAGCACAGGCCACCATCCACCTCTCGCTTCTGTTTGACAAGCGTCTGACTCGCGTCGAGAATGACCGGCGTGTCAGGCAAGCCGATCGAAATACGAGTCAGCCACTCCTCGGCATCCGACGAACCGATCTTTCCCCTGTATGACGGCCCGGCTCTTTTCTCCTACGGGTTCAGGCCATTCTTTCTCGGCGCCGCGTTGTTCGCCGCAATCGCCGTGCCGGCCTGGATCTTGATCGTGACCGGGGCGATCGGCTCGACCTTCCTCTATGCGCCGCGCGAGTGGCACGTTCACGAGATGCTCTTCGGGTTCCTGCCGGCGGCGATGGCCGGCTTCATTCTGACCGCGATTCCCAACTGGACCGGGCGAACTCCCATCCGAGGCGCCCTTTTGATGTCGTTGTTCGTCTTGTGGTTTGGCGGACGCTTGATGCTCGCGTTTCCCGGCCCCATTCCAGTGATCGCCGCCCTGGTCGATGCAGCCTTTCTCGTCGCGTTGGCCGCTGCTGTATGGCGCGAGGTGGCGGCAGCACGCATCTGGAATCGATCGGCGATCGGTGTACTGATCGCCTTCTATGCCGCTTCGAACATTTTCTTTCACGTGCTGGCGCTACGCGGCAGCCCGACGGATGCGCCCGAACGTGCCGCGCTGTCGATTCTGCTGCTGTTATTGACGTTCATCGGCGGTCGAGTCACGCTCGCGTTTACCGCCGAATACCTGGCGCAGGAACAGCGGGGGGGACATCCGACATCCTTTTCCCCTGTCGATGGCCTCTCGATGCTGCTGGTTCTCGGCGCTGTTCTGGTGTGGAACGTCCAGCCGGAGGGCCGGATCACAGGTTCGCTCTTCCTCGCAGCCGGGGCGGCGAACGTGATTCGTCTCGTCCGGTGGAAAGGGTGGCTGGGTTGGCGCGAGCCGTTGGTGTGGATCCTATCTGTAGGCTATGCGTGGGTGGCGCTATCGCTGCTGGCGCTTGGAGTCGCGGTGCTTGGCATGCTGCCGGCGGCGAACGCCGTGCATGTGCTCACGACAGGCGCCGTTGGTGCAATGACGCTGGCCGTCATGACGCGCGCGAGCTTGGGGCATACGGGCCGCCCACGGCATGGCGATCATAGGACGTTCGCGATATATGTGCTGGTCAACGTCGCGGCGGTGCTGAGAATTTGCACGCCGCCGAGCGGCGCTCCGACTGGCATGACAAACCTCCTGCTCGGCATGGCGGCGCTCGGCTGGAGCGGCGCCTATCTGCTGTTTGTCTTCGTCTATGGCCCGTTTCTCACTCGTCCTGCGCTTGATGACTGACGCGGACAGATCGATGTTTGCTTTAGCGCTTGCCTTCAGTGACCTGCGCCGGCATGGCCGCCGGATGTTGCCAGGCAGCCCAATAGAAGAGTGCTGCGAGCAGAAGATATCCAGTTGCCCATGTCCCGCCGCTGCCCCAGCCCACCTGTAAGATAGTATCCGAGGGCATCCACCGATAGCTGTGCATCAAACCCACCCACGAAAACGCCGCTGCCACGAGCGTGCAGGCGCCGGCCCAGGCGAATTGCCGCTCGATGATGAAGACGGTCATGGCGGCCAGCAGCATCGCGGAAAGAATCTGCCCTTGCTCGAGAGCGAAGGCGCCGCCGAGATAGATGTCCGCCCGCGCGAAGATCGGCAGCAGTTCCGGCGATAAGGGACGGTCGGCGGTGGCCAGTCCCGCGGCCCGGAGACTCGTCTTGATCAATTGCGCTCCCCAGCCTGCGATGCCGGGAAGAAGTCCCACGATGACGGCGGGCGCATGCTTGATCGGCGTCGCTTGGAAAGCTTGCGCTCCGATGACGATGCCAATCCACAGGACGATGGCCATGCCGGCCTCGATCGGGATGATGGCGGCGACGACCGCGGCCGCGCCGGTCACGCAGAGGAGCGCCATCACAGCGCCGTTGAGCCACGAATATCCGATGCGTGCGCCCATCGCTTTCCATCCCGGGTGACCGATGTAGATGGTGGTGGGAAAACACGAACCACAGATGGCCGCCACGACGGACCCGACGCCGTTGGCCGCGAGGCAAGGCGCCGTCGGATATCGATCACCAGCGGCTTCGGCGGACTCTAAGTTCTGAAGACTCCCTACGAGATTGAAGAGGCCCATCGGCAGGATGACGCTGAGTTGCGTGAGCAACACCTCGCGCGATTGCCAGAGAGCCTTGATGTAGAGTCCCGGCGGATGCCATCCGAGCGGCGCCACCGCGTCCGACAACCTCGCCGCATCCGCACGGACCAGTCCTGTGGTCCAGGCGAGCGCGGTCCCCACGAGGACCGCGAGCAGACCGCCGGGGATGGGAAAGGTCACGCGGCCGAAATAGGTCAATAGGATGATGCCGAGCGGCACCAGCGCGACTACGGGATACTCATATGTGCGGAAGAGAAAGCCCAACGCGATGAACGTCAATCCGATGCCGGCAAGCGTCGAAAGCAGTGCTGCGCGAGGCAGCCACCGCCGCAGCGGATCTGCAAGCACGCTGCCGATCAGCTCGATGACGCCCGAACCGAGGCAGGCGACGAGGCCTGCCTGCCAGGACAAGGTGATCGCCTCGTCCATCGTGGTGCCCCGGTTCAGCGCGATCAACTTGATGGGAAGCATCACTAGAAACACGTGCGCGAAGAGGCTCACGGTGTTGATGCCGTAGGGCAGGGCCGTGCGATCGCCGCGTCCTTCTCTGACGCCCAACCGGTAGGCGAGCCAACTGTAATAGACGTTGCCGACGATGAGACTCAGGGCGACGGCCGGGAGAATGCGCCCATAGACGAGCTCCGACGGATAGCCGAGGAGGCCCCGGCAGAGGCCGACGATCAGGAGAATCTGAATGAGATTGTCGAGCGCCAGTCCGAGCAAGCCGTCGACGTCTTGGCGCACGAACCAGCGAGGGTAGTTGAGGTCCGTCCTGTTGCCACGATCGGTTTGCAGCATGCTGGGGCGGCGCTACAGTACTCGAAACTGACAGAAATGAAAAGAATTATAGAGCGGAGCCGGAAGAGTGACAGGGGCGAGCGAGCTTGGGGAGCACTGGTTTGAACAAAGAAAAGGGGCAGGCTGGACTTGCCTGTCCCCTTATTCTTGTGCGTCGAATCTTACTTACCGACGGGTTGAAAAATCCCGGCGGCACGTTTGTTCAGCCAGCATCCTTTGACCCGCCGTCGCGTTTTGGGGAATACGGGCGATACAGGTGTCTAAGGTTTCTTCTTCTACTCCCGCTGCGATTCGGGTCTGTCTTGACTGTTTCGCCTCCGGCGATTCGGCGGTTGCCGTGCTGGAC